>JAHEER010000169.1 GCA_024640625.1 Desulfobulbaceae bacterium | reverse complement strand
AAAAGGCATCTTTACGATCGTGACGCCAGCCGGTTACCACATCAAATCCTTCCTCAATCTTGCCGATGAACCGGGGGATGTCACGGGGGTCGTTCTGCAGATCACCATCCATGGTGATGATCACATCGCCGCTGGAATAATCAAAACCGGCCGACATCGCGGCCGTCTGGCCAAAATTTCTGCGAAACTGCACTACGACGACCCTGGAATCAGTTGCCTGAAGAGAATGCAGGATGGTAAGCGACATATCTGTGCTCCCGTCATCCACAAACAGGAGTTCGTAGGAGCAGTCCAGCGACTGCATGACCCCGGTAAGCTCTTCGTAGAGCAGGGCAAGATTTTCTTCTTCGTTGTAGATCGGTATAACAACTGATATTTTCACAAATCCTCCTGGATCTCAGCTGGAGAGGCGTCAAGCCCGTCAGACGGCACCATTCTGATCACGAGGTAATTCTATCCTCCTCTTTCGTGACCACAGGTTATACAGGAAAAATAAACCGCCTATCAAGGAATAACAGACGGCGGTGGCCATGAAAAAAAGAGCGAGGGAGCGGGTCTGCAGGTCTCCCATACCCACTTGTGAGAAGAAATACACATAACCGTAATCCCTGACGCCAATGCCGTAGATCGATATGGGCAGGGCCTCCATCAGCGTGATGATCGGCACAAAAGCGCTGAAATAGTAGAACGGCAGCGTCACCCCCAGGGCTCGGGCCATCAGATAGACAACGGTAATTACCGAGAACTGGAAGAGGAAGGAAAGCAGCATCACCCTGACGATCACCCCCTGTTCCTGTTGATAACTTGTGAATGATGCAAAGAGCTTCTCCAGCACCCGCTGGATCGCGCTAATCCTAGTAATTCTCATAACATCAAGGATCTTTCTCACCGGCTCCTGTTTTACCAGGGCAACCATGATTAGGATGAACAGCACAAGCAGCAGCGTCGGAACCACAAGTAATTGCCACGATCCGAATGCAGCGGCAACAGCCAGCGAGGATACGAAGCTCAAAATTACCAGTGCCACGAAACCGGATAGTCGATCGGCGATAACCGACGCCGCCGATCGTGCCGTCTGCCTGCTCTGTCGGGCGATGTCGTAGATCCGGTAGCTGTCGCCACCGATATTCGAGGGCAGGAAAAGGTTGCAGAAGGTGCCGCTCATATAAGAAACGGTTAAATCCCAAAGCGAGAGATGAAGATTATCGGCCTTCAGGAAAAACTGCCATTTCCTGGCGCTGATCACGGTGTTGAGAAAGAGCAGAAGAATGATGGGCAGCAGATAACGCACCTCAATCTGAGCCAGCAGGCGGCCAATTTCCTCCAAAGGCGTTTTCCTGTAGAGAAAGGCGATCAGCGAGATGCTCACCGCCAACTTGACTGCAATCAGAAGATATCTGCGCATCTCAGGTTCGTTCCCTGATCACCCTCGCGGGTACACCCATACAGATCGAGAACGATGGAATCGAGCGACTCACCACGGCACCAGCCCCGGCTACACTCCCCTGCCCCATGGTGACGCCACCGAGTACGCTCACGTTGGCACCGAGCCAGACATTATTGTCTAGGCGAACCCCGCCATCCTTTATAATCGGACTCGTTCTGATAAGCTCCTCTCTGTTGTCGATATCGTAGTTGCCGCCGCCGATGACCAGACAGCGCTGACCAATCACACAGTCAGCACCGATGGCCACCTCATTGCCGGTGGTTGACTGGATCACGGTCTGGGCATTTATACCGACGTCACTGCCAATGGTTATCGATCCATTCTTGCAGGACAGCATGACATTATTGGACAAAATGGTCCGATCACCGAGCATCAGTGAAGGACCTTCTGCATCGGTTCTGCCGTCGAGGACCGTGTATTCACTGACCACCACTGAGCCGCCTAGAACTATTTTCCCTGGCTGACGCACCACCACACCAACACCAAAGACAGTGCCTTTGCCGCAGCGCCGGAACATCTTCGGCCAGAACAGTTTTCTGAGAACCATCCCGGGTGCTCCGGGAAAAAAGGTAAAGAGCTGACAGAACTCATAGTAGAGGAAGGCAGCAAAGGAATCCGTACCAACGATCAATCGACGATACCTGGTCAGGGCAGATCCTTTACCGGTGACCGCTTTATGTGTTTTTTCCATTGCAGTTGAAGCAAGCAGTCTTATCCGGTCAACGAAAAAACCTGTTATGCCAGATGGCCACATTGATCAGGGCCCAGAGAATATGGTTGTGATTCTGTTTCATCGAACAATGTTCATCGATCAGCGTCGTTATATAATTATGGTCCATATTTTCGCGAACCAGGGCCGAATCATTGAGTAATTCTACCATATAATCATGTAAATCTCCCCTGAGCAGATGTTTGACCGGCAGACTGTAGCCCTGTTTTCCACGGTATATGACCTTCTCGGGCAGCAGCCCTTCCAGGGCCGCTCTGAATATGTATTTGGTCGTCAGCTTTTTAAGTTTCCAGTCACCCGGCAGCGAAGCCATATATTCGACCAGCACATGATCCAGCAGGGGAACCCGTATTTCCAGAGAACTGGCCATGGACATGCGATCGACCTTCATTAACACGGAATCCGTCATCATGAAACGCATATCAAGATAGATTTCCCTGTTGAGGGCGTCGTCGCCGGCATCGCACCTGTCGCTGTATTGTCTGACCTGACGAAAAGGGTCGCGATCAATCTGTGTCTTGAATGAGCTGTCGAACAAGCTTTCTTCAAGTCCACGGCTGAGAAAGTACTGCCAGCGTAGATGTTCTCCGCCGCTGTCAAGGTTGGAGCCTTCGACGAAACGCTTGAGCATGTTGATGGCCCCTTTTTTCTGGGGCTGATCGGGGAGAAGATGAACCAGCCTGCCGATCACATCCTTGCGGATCGGTTTAGGCATGATCCCGAACCAGCGGTTCAATCTGCTTGCCTTGAAGCGGTCATATCCGGCAAAACTCTCATCGGCACCCTCGCCTGAGAGACAGACCGTCACATGTTCTCGGGCCTGTTTACAGAGGAGATAAAGAGGGACGGTGGAAAGATCGGTCATCGGCTCGTCCAGATGATAGAGCGTCTGCTCCACATAATCCGCTTTCAGGGTGTCGAGCATCAGGACTTTGTGGTCGGTGTGGCAGTGGGAAGCGACAATTGCAGCGTAGTCGAGCTCGCTGAAGCTTTTATCCTCATAGCCGATGGTGAAGGTTTTTAACGAACCGCTAATGTGGCGGCGCATGAGGGCGACGATGCAGCTCGAATCGAGCCCACCGGAAAGAAACACCCCCAGGGGCACATCGCTGACCAGATGCGATTTGACCGCATGGTCGAGGTGCTCCCTCATTTTCTCCACCGCCTCTGCAAAACTGGTGATGGATTCGTCCTGCTTCAAGGAAAGATCCCAGTACTGCTCAACCCTGAGCTGATCATTTTCCAGGAGAAGGTAGTGACCGGCCGGCAATTTGTGGATATTAGCGAACATGGTCTGAGGTGCGGGGACAAATTCGAAGCCGAGATAGTCATACAGAGCCTGGTAGTTCACTTTTCTCTCTACCTGAGGATCCTCGAGTATCGCCTTGATCTCAGACGCGAAGCGCAGCCGCCCGTTCTGGTGGTGATAGTAGATCGGCTTGATGCCTATGCGGTCCCTTACCAGTAGCAGTCGCTTCCGTTTAAGATCATAGAGCGCATAACCGAACATACCTCTGAGCCGGTCGATGGACTCGAGGCCCCACTCTTCATATCCGTGGATGATGACTTCCGTGTCGGAACGGCTTGAAAAGACATGGCCTTTTTGCTCAAGCTCCTGACGCAATTCAGCAAAATTGTAAATTTCACCGTTAAACACCACCACCACGGAGCCGTCCTCGTTGAACATCGGCTGACGACCGTTTTCACTTAGATCGATGATGGAAAGCCTGCGGTGCCCCAGAGAGATCTGCTCGGAACAATAAAAACCGTCCTGATCAGGCCCCCTGTGAGTCAGGGTTTCGGCCATGGAACGAATGAGGTTCTCATCCCGCCAGGTAAATCCACAAATTCCACACATAACGCTATCTCATTACTACAAATTAAAAAAACCGGTCTGACCAGACCGGTTTTTTCCATTAACTGGTACTAATGTTGTTAGCCCTTCAGCCTGACTGCTATCCGGGTCCTGCCGAAACACAACCAGAGCGGAATCAGCAGAAACGCTATGAGGACATACCATAACCCGTTGACCAGCAGGTAGGCGATTCCCAGCAGCGGTAAAAGTGCCGCTCGGACCATGAATTTCAACATTTCGGACCTGCTGATAAAATCTGCCAGCGGGGGTGAAAAGGTATAGTAATAGTCAACAAATTTACGACCCGGACCATTGGTCAGCAGATAGGCATCCCTGAATTCTCTGAGCAGAACCACTTGCGGCTCGAGTACCGAACCATAAGCAGCCGTGGCGATGAAACACCCCCCCCCGCCGCCACTGCCGGAGGAGCCGCAGGGAATAACCTTATTAAATTCGTTTGCAAGTATGTTATTTCCACTATCACTTAAATGAAGCCCGTCAATATTGTAGGAACTCCAATTTGTTCCTCTTAAGGGTTCATAGGTGTCCACATAGGTAACATTACGACGGGAAGCTTCCTGAATGATCAACGGGTTGAACTCTTCAGGTATCAGCGGATTTTCCTGCCCTGCTTCGGTGTTTGGGGTAATGCCGCCCACTATCGGCCTGGTCCCTGCTGCACTAGCCTTGTCCATCATTGTTCCCAGAGCGGCAGCGGTAATCCGGGAAGAAATACCGTTGCGGGCATCATTGGCACCTTCCATAATGATGATATACTGCGGACTATGTTTGGCTAACACCGAGTCGATACGGATGGCGCCGTCAAAGCTCGATTCTCCAGGCAAGCCCTCATTGATCACCACTGAGTTACAGTCATTACTATTCAGAATCTGTTGCAGAAATTTCGAGTAAGGAGTTTGCCCGAACCCCTCGGTAATCGAATCACCAAATGCGACTATACGTATTTTGGCAGGTTCATCTTGGGCCCAGATACCGATCGGTGCCAGAATCAACACTCCCAAGACGAAAACCATTGCCCGAATATTCATCTAAATTGTTTCCTCACCAGCTAAAATTATAAAAATCTGCGTATACCCCACCGCCATCAATACACCCTGACAAACACCATCGATGTCCGCTTGACAAACTGCGGCAATTCAATGATTCTCTCTTCATTTGCATCTTTATCCGAATCCTTGATCTCTTCTATGAGCGGTTCGGACCAGTCATCTTTTATCCATGTGCTGGACAGGGTTACATTCTTCCCCTTCCGGGCTGCACGCCATACGACCCGCGGTGTCCCGTCACCATCAAGTTCGACTACCGGAAGTAGATCCGGCGCTTCATTGGGCTGGTGGAGAAAATCAGGTTCAGTCCAGGACCCGTTCTGAAAAGAAGCATACAAGATGTCGTCAAGATCGTCGTCGTTGGCCGACCACACCACCCATATTCTGTCCTGCTTGTCAATCACCATCGAAGGACTGATATTTGTTTTTTTGTCTGAGGAAAGCAACTCACTGGTTTGCCACTCTTCGCCATCTCCAGAGGTATAATGAATTTCCATCCTGCCATTGTCATAGGCAGTCCAGAAAATCCACCGTTTACCGCTGCTGTCTCGGTC
>JAHEER010000060.1 GCA_024640625.1 Desulfobulbaceae bacterium | reverse complement strand
CGGCCAGGCGCTCGATCACCGGAATCATTATATCACCCAGGACAATCCTTTTAAACCAGGCGGGCTCTTGCTGTAATCGGTGATGACCAGGGAGCCGCCCTGGCGAACGACTTTTCTGGCTTTTAAAAAAATCAGATCACGCAGTGCCTGATGCTTCTCATGCAGGGCGAAGGAAATAATGGCACAATCGAAGTAGCCGCTGGGGAACTCCAACTGGGAAGCATCAACCAGATGAAGGGCAATGTGTTCCGGGCAATTGCTTCGCGCTCGGGCCAGCATGGCCGCCGAGTTATCGATACCGACCAGTTCCTCGGCCCCGTTCGCGAGAAGCTTGAGCTGGTCACCGGTTCCGCAGCAGAGATCGAGAATTTTACCATGTCCCCGATGTTGGATAAAGATTCTGATATCTTCCCGCACCGCTCTGAGCAGCGGGGTAAGGCAACGATCATAGAAAGCTGCCGAAGAGTCATATTCGTCCATGGTCACCCGTGCTGATCTGGTGAGTCATTCTTCCAGCCATTTCATCGAGGCCCAATTAAAAACCAATTCGGCCTAAAACACAAATGACTTGAGTTCTGCGGCACCCCCTTGTTTTGCATCTTACAGGACATACCATATGGACAGAAATAACCATTACCTTAGGCCATGTTTAAAATGATTCTATCCTTTGTACGCGCTGTTTTATTTCCTCTGCTTCTTCTTACCAGTTTTACAGTTTCCGCTGCCGCTACAGCGGAAGATTGTTTATCTACCGAGTGGCCGCATGAATCGAGTATGCTTGAGCCGGACCCCAGTCTGCATTTCGGCAGGTTGGACAACGGGCTGCGCTATGTGCTGAAGACCAATGATGAGCCACAGGACAGGGTTGCCGTGTACCTAAATGTCGAGGCAGGTTCTCTTTACGAAAAGGAAAACGAGCGTGGCCTGGCCCATTTTCTGGAGCACATGCTGTTCAATGGAACGACCCATTTTCCGCCCGGTGAGCTGATCGACTATTTCCGTTCGATCGGGATGAGCTTCGGTGCCGATGTCAACGGCTATACGACCTATACGGACACCGTTTACAAACTGGTGCTCCCCCGGGGAACAGAGAGGAGTCTGGATAAGGCGCTGTTGGTACTGCGTGATTATGCTGACGGTGCGCTGCTGCTCGAAGAAGAGGTGGAGCGGGAGCGAGGGGTAATTATTGCCGAAAAGACGGCCAGGGACTCCGCCAGGTACCGGAGCGCTGTCGCCCGAAACTCTTTCGTTCTGGACAACACACCACTCCCTGATCGGCAGCCCATCGGAGTGGAGAGTGTTCTGCTCCAGGCCGGCCCGGAAGAGCTGCGAGGGTTTTACCACCGCTGGTATCGTCCGGACAATATAATCCTCGTGTTGGTCGGTGATTTCGATCTGAACGCGGCCACAGCTTTGATTTCCAAGCATTTTGACTCGCTGCGCAGCGCTGAGTCTGCGGTCTGCCCGGAATACGGCACGGTTAATCACTCAGGTACCAGAACTTTCTATCATTTCGAACCGGATCTCGGAGCCACCGACGTTGTCATCGAGACAGTACGCAATAAAATTCCAGAAAATGATTCGCTAGCGCTGCAGCAGGGAAATATACTCAGGTATATGGCGTCGAAGATAATGAATCATCGTCTCACCCGCTTGCAGGAGTCTGTCACTACGCCGTTTACTTCGGCCAGGTACTACGATTCGGCGATGTTTGACCGATTTCGCTTCACCGGCATCCGGGCCACGACCAAAAAAGAATCATGGCGGCAAAGTCTCGCCCAGATTGAATCGGAACTCAGGAAAATACTGAGCTATGGAGTATCAGAGAGCGAACTAGAGCGAGTCAAAAAAGATATTCTCGCCGACTTGAAAAATGCTGTCTTGTCTGCCGCTACCAGAAATTCGATGCACCTTATCTCTCAGATAGTGGCCAGTCTCGATGCCCATCGGGTGTTGCAGTCACCAGAGCAGGAGCTCCGCCTTTTTGGGCCTTTTGTGAAGGAGGTCGGGACAGAGGAAATCAACCGTGTGTTTAGAGACAGCTGGGCCGCTCAGACACGGCTGGTCCAGGTTATAGGTGATGCTGAATTATCCGCTCCAGGAGCAAATGACGAACTGCTCGCCTACTACCAGGAGCTCAGTTCGAGGAGATTAGAGCCGTCTGAAGAACCGCTCGTTCCCGCCTTTCCCTATCTCAGCGTCGATAAGAACAGGGCTGCGCCGGTGAAAACAACATCCTATGAGGATATAGAAGCCGAGAGGATCGACTTTGCCCATGGACTGGTGCTCAATTTAAAGACCACTGATTTTAAGAAAAACCAGGTACGTGTTGCCCTGAATTTCGGCGCTGGCCGCCAGTCTCTTCCCAAAGAGGGGTTGGCGCTGCTCGCCACGTCGGTGGTTAACGGTTCAGGAACTGCCCGGCTCACCGCCAGCCAGCTCCAGGAGGCGCTCTCGGGGACCTCCGTTAAGTATGGATTTCGCATCGCTGAAGAGTCTTTCGTGTTGAGCGGACAGGCTGTCAGGGATGAGATCGAACTGCTGTTTCAGGTGTTGCACGCGGTGCTCAACGACCCTGGCTTTAGAAGCACGGTGTACGAAATTTCTATGAACAATATGGAATCGATGTATCGCCGGTTGGAAAGCAGCATCGAGGGTGGGGCAACCCTGTATCTCGATAAATTTTTCAGTGGCCGCTCACCGAGCTCCGGGCTGCCGTCATGGGAACAGTTTTCCTCCCTGCAGTTGAGCGATGTGGTTTCCTGGCTCCAACCATATTTTCACGGGGCACCGCTGGAACTCACGGCGGTGGGCGATTTTGATTCAGCCCAGGTCATGGAACTTGCAGCAACCTATTTTGATCCCCCGATAGAGAGAACATACGCGCCACATTTCACTCCTCAGGCCCATTTTCCAGTCGGTCAGCGCCATGAGGCTATTGTTGACTCGTCTTTGGACAAAACACTGGTGCGCTACGCCTGGCTCACCGATGACTACCACGATATCACGCGCACCAGACGTCTGCACGTACTCGCGGCAACACTTGAAGAGCGGCTGCGGCAGAAAATCCGAGAGGAGCTTGGCGCCGTTTACTCGCCCTCTGTCTATAGCGTAAACAGCAGGATATATCCCGGATATGGAGCGATTTATGCCGATGTGACCGTGGACGCTAGCCTGGTTGATACAGTGCGTGGCGCCCTTGATGAAATCGAGTCGTCCTATGCAAGGGACCCTGTGGACGAGGGCGAGCTGGTCGGAGCCAGGGAACCCATTCTCACCTCTCTCAGGGATGGGCTGAGAACCAACGGATACTGGCTCAATTCGGTATTGTCGCTCTCCTCTCGTAACTCCGAGCAATTGGTCTGGCCGTTGTCCTTGATTGATGATTTCAGTTCCATCAACAGCACCGAAATCAATGAGTTGGCGCAGCGCTATCTCCGCGCTGACCGTCGGGCGGTGGGAATCATCAGAACGAAGGCGGCGGCAGATGCTGGTTCAATTGATCAGAGTGCGCACCGTGCTGGGGTTCTTCCTGACAATAATAGTTGAATAGTAATGGGGCGCTTCGGAAAGCTTGTCTAGTTCGGCACAGGTTCTCTCGCCAGCGGTGCCCGCTTTCTCGACCAGGACCGCATGGTCCATGAGATCAGCGTTTTTGAGGAGCTCGACGATGCGATCCATGACCCGGTGTACTTTCATCAGGACAATGGTGTCGAAGTGCTCCAGTACAGAGCGCAGACGGTCATCTGAAAACGTTGCCGGAATTACTGCGACCATCTCGTCACCGAGGCAGATAGGCGTGGCCAGGGCTGCTGAGCAGCTGCTCATGGCGGCCACGCCGGGTACGAATTCGACCGCTACGTCATCTCTGATCCCGCAGATCGTTTCATAGAGATAATAGCCGGTGGAGTAGATGGCCGGGTCACCCAGGGTGGGAAAACAGACGTTTTGATCTTGATCCAGGTAGTAAAGCGCCTGCTCCGCGGCATGCCGCCAGGCGGCAAGGATTTCCGGGGCAGGCTCGTGGCCGCTTCTGATCTTTTTCATCGGAAAATGCAACTCAACGACAGTTTTGTCGGCCAGTGAAACTGCTTCAGAGACGATAGCCAGCGCCGTAGAAGAACCGTTTCTCGCGCCGTGGGGGGCGATGATCACCGGACAGCTGGCGAAAATGTTGACTGCTTTCAAGGTGAGCAGTTGCGGGTCACCGGGGCCGGTTCCGATAATGTAGAGAGTTCCACTCATAATAGTCAATTTGGTTGAAGGTTAGCCTGGATAAAGCAACTGGTGAATCGTCCTGATACCCTGCAGAAGACGCGGGGTCGGCCGCGACACCAGATATTCATCGATGAGATAGATCCGGCCGCTGCGGACGGCCTTCAGGGCGCCAAAACCTGGTTCTTGGCTAATTTGCTGGATACTGACCCTGTTCATTCGACCTGACTGGGCGAGATAGACATCGATCTCATCCGCTTTTGCCAGAATACGTTCTTTGCTGTAGCCGGCAATGTTTGTGCCCCGGCGGGAGACGGCGTCTTCGGCGACGTTGATTCCTCCGGCGGTGGTCAGGCAGAAAATTGCGATCGATTCGGGTGCAAAGGTTCTCATCCGAGAGTGAATCGACTCGAAATAGACCCGGGGACGAAGTTCGGCAGGAATCTTGGCCACAGAAGTCCGGATGCTTTCTATTTCTCCCTTAAAAGAAGAGACTATTTCCCGCGCCTGCTCTTCAAAACCCGCTATTTTTCCCAGTGTCTGCCAGTACTCGTAAAGCTCGGTCACCGTGGTCGGCTGCAGCGATACAATTCTGATGCCGTAGTCTCGCAGTTTATCGATCAGGTTTGGATTGGAGCGTGATATCATCGGCCGTATCAGCACACAGTCAGGAGCGGCCTGGATGAATTTTTCCACCGAATCGTGGTAGGAGAATCTGGGTTTATCAAGCACTGCGGTCGGATAGGTGTCTGAAGTGGAAATGCCGATCAAGGTGTCAAGAGCACCAATGGCTGCCAGATTTTCCGTATGGGCCGGGTAAAGTGAAATTATCCGACTGGCTTTGGTGGAAAAAGTATGGGCAGTGCCGACACTGTCGATAATCTCGAAGGCGCTGCCCTGGCGGACTGACAAGAAGAGCAGCCCGATCAGCAGCGCAGCCAAGTACCTGGAAACTATGAGGTGAGAACCTGTCATAAGCATTTCATTGATACTTGAAGGAGAGATGGACACTTCCGTCATCTCCGTTGATGACTTCAGAGCTCACCTGGTAGATATCGGCGACCAGCCCCTCGTCGATCACTTCCGTGGCCATTCCCTGGCGGTGCAATCGGCCGTTGTTAAGAACCAGGATGTGATCGCAGAAACTCAAAGCCATATTCAGATCATGGAGTGCGGCGATAACCGTTTTTCCTCTATTCACCAGCGCCTTCATGGTTTGCATGATGGCGATCGCATGGTTGATATCAAGATTGGCGGTCACCTCATCGAGTAGAATAAAGTCGGTATCCTGAACCAGCGCCCGGGCAATCATCACCCGCTGGGTTTCTCCCCCTGATAGTTTTCTGATCGAGCGTTCGGCCAGATATGCTACATCGAGAAGGGCAAGCGCTTCAGATACCTGGCGATGATCGTTTTGAGTGGGAGAGGAGAATCGTGAAATATGGGGGTAACGCCCCATCATCACGGTTTCATAGACGTTGAAGTCGAAATTGAAGGCGAATCTCTGGGGTACTACCGTCAGCAAGGCGGCAAGCTCCAAGCGTTGCATGGAGTGCAGGGGGCGACCGTTCAACCTGATAGTACCCTGGTCCGCTCGCACATAGCCGGAAAGCAGGTCGATGAGCGTCGATTTACCGCTGCCGTTGGGACCAATCAATCCATAAAAGCGGCCGCGCTCCAGGGCCATGGAAATCTCTTGCAGGCACGGTGCTGCAGCGTATGAAAAATATACGTTTTCAAGATCCCAGCCCCTGGAGTCTCGCATCAGCGCCACCTCTGAAGTTGTGTTTTCCTGAAAATATAGCAGAACAGCGGCCCGCCGATCAGGGCGGTCAGGACACCGATGGGAATCTCGGTGGGCAGCAGTACCCTGGTCACGGTATCAGCGCCAAGCAGCAGAATACAACCGCACAGAAAGCTGACGGGTATAAGCATTGTATTGGAAGGCCCCAGAATCATTCTGACAAAATGGGGCACAATCAGACCGACGAATCCGATGATGCCTGATACAGCCACGCAGCCGGAGGTGGACAGGGAGGCGACGATCAGCACAAACCTCCTAATCTTGGTGGTGTCTATGCCCAACGCCTCTGAGGTTCGATCCCCGAAGGTCATAATATCCATTTCTCTTGAAAAGAGCATCAGGATAAGGGTAGAGGGCAACACCAGGATTGACAGCAGCAGGACATCGGTCCAATCCTTGCCGATAAAACTGCCCATCAGCCAGAAAATTATAGCGTTCACCTGTTCGTCGGCCAAAAATTTTATCAGGCTGATGCCGGCCGAGAGAATGGCCGAAATGATAATTCCGGCAAGTATCAAACTGTTGGAGGACAACCGCGTCGAGGGCGCCGCCAGAGAAAATACGGCCGCTAAGGTAAGCAGGGCACCGCCAAAAGCAAATAAGGGTATAATCAGTGAAGACGGCAGGGCACTGCCAACAATGAGCAGCAGAATTGCAACCGAGGCTCCAAATGCAGCCCCCGAAGATATGCCAAGCGTGTACGGATCAGCCAGCGGGTTCTGCAGAAGCGATTGGAAGATGCAGCCGGCCACGGCCAATCCTCCGCCCACCAAAACCGCGGTAATGATGCGCGGCAAGCGCACCTCCATGATGACAAAAGGATAACTCGCGTCAATGGTGTCGGGCAGGTGACCACCGAATCCGGCCGCAATGATCTGTAAAATCTCCCCTGGAGAAATTTCAATAAAGCCAAGTCCCGCTGAAAAAATCATTGCGGCGCCGAGCACTCCTGTCAAAATTACAAGCGTCAGCAGGCCGGGACTGCTTGAAAAGGTATGGGACGATGCACCTTTGGTGATTTTTCCAGGAGCCTGATTCATGAAGTGTAATAGTGTTGTACCGGCAGATAATGTGGGCTTGACCACCAATAAAAAAATCCCCGGACCAGATAATGACCCGGGGATGCCCTTTTTTCCTCGTATCTTTTTTGGGGTGCTGTCCGGCGCCACAGGCAGCACTTCCAATCAGGCAGGTCTTCTGACTCCCGGTTCAGTCTACTTGCTGCGCCTTCCCAACGGTGACCGTCAGTGACCTAATACAGCGTTCGTCCCGGTTACAGCGGCGGGCCCGTCTCCGAATCTCACGGAGTTCCCTATTAAACCAGAGCAATACTCAACTGGTACCTGATACTCTACCGTGAGGTTCTACCGGCATCGCGCTCTTTTGTCAACTGGAAGCGCTACCTGGCGACGTAATGCCAATCCATCCCTGCACAAGGCGTTGGTCTGCGCCCTGCCTGCTCACGGTGCACCCAGGCTGCGAGAGCGATCCCACGCTTCAGGCGAGCACAACAAGGAAATAGCAGAGCGCGGCAAGAATAAGGCTGATGGTACGAAAGCCCTGATTGTAGATAATGAGTTCCACGGCGAGTTTGGGTTTGAAAATTCCCGCATAGTAGGGCAGCTGATGCCTGACTGCCCGCAGAGGTGAGGAAAGGATGTTGCCGATCAGCAGGGCGAAAACTATCTCGTTGTAGTTCATTACCCCATCCTGCAGCAGGGCGCCCGCCGCGGCGAGCCCGGCGGTGAGTTCGGCGGCTATCATCAAGGCAATGATACCCATTCCCTGTGGAGAGAGAAAAGGGATGAAGTCGAGGTGAGAGGAGAGAAAAGTCTCGAGCGTTGCAAAAAACTCGAGCCGGTTCATGATAAAAATGACGATATAAATTGGCACCGTGAAAACCACAATCTTCTTCATCCGTCTCTTGAACCGTTTCCAGGTTTTTCTGGCCACGGCCGACCAGTCCCTGGCCTCCGGCTGAGCATCCTGCAAATCAACGGGAACACTTGGCGTGGGCAGCAGGAATCGGCTCACCAGGACGATGGCAAGTGTTCTTAAAAGGGCGGCTCCAAAGGTAATACCCACATAGATCAAGGCTGCTCCCCGAATAAGTGGCAGGGTGATGACGATTACCGTCGGCAGGTGAAGGAAATAGGTGGGCAGAGAGTTGAACAGGTTGGCCAGGATGAGTTCCTTTCTGTCAATTTGTTGTTTTTCGTAAGCTTCGGAGAGCATGGTGTTGGCCGCGACTCCGGAAACGATGGCCATGGAGAAGGCGGCACCGACCTGCTCGCTCAGATGGCCGAACCTGATCAGCGGTCTCGCCAGTGCGCTGATGCGTCTCGTCCAGTTCAGGGATTCGAGAAGATTGGCGATGATCAGACCGATCGAAATGAAAATCAACAACCTGCAGAGCGGCCAGATCAGTTTGTCCCAGAGATAGAGGAGATCGATCGGTGAACTATCCATTATCAAGAAACAGACCAGCAGCCGAGAACGGGGAGAAGGACATCAGGTGAGGGGACTGAATCGTACAGAAGAAACTCAAAGCAGCTTTATTCAGCGGCCGGAGGCAAGCCTTCGCGGTTGATCATCGTTTCCAGCACTCTTTGACGAGCCATCTCGTCCTGCTTTATCAGGTAGTCCTGCTGTTCAGCTGAACGTTGCTGGGACATCCTGCCCAGATACTGGGATCGTTTGGCAATTCTCTCATACCATCTGTCAAAATGGGCGAGCACGAGTTCGTTAACCTTTCCCGCTGCAATTTTCCCGCTCAGTTTCTTATTGATGGCGTCGAGGTGTTCGTTTAAGGGAGAATCTTTGGCAACTGCAAGGTGAAAGTTCTCTGTGGTGACCGGCGGGTCAAGTATGGTGATGCTGTCCTCTCCCTGCAGCAGACGGGCATAGATCAGAGCGGTGTAGAGATCGATGATCAGATAGTCCGCTTTTCCCAGATTAACCATTTCAATGGCACGCTCGAGTCGGTAGTAGCTGACATCGAGGTGGTCAGCGATGAAACTGTCAAATTTCTGGCCGTAACTCTCGCCTATTCCAGTAACTCCTTTCTTCCCTTGCAACGCATCCCAGCTGGTAAAATTGAATTCTTTTCCTTTTTCAACCACGATTACTGTCTGCTCTGGCAGATAGGGAATGGAAAAATTGAGAAACTCCGAGCGTTGGTCGTTGCGATAGGCTGACACGATCAGATCGATTTCCCCTTTCCTGGCTGCTTCCTGGACTCGTTCCCAGTCACTGAGCACTCGTACCGAATAGGGCAGGGAAAGTTCGGCGAAGATTTCTTTGACGAGATCGGGCGCCACCCCGGCCAGCTGCTTGGATTCTTCCCAGACAACGGGGGGAGCATAGGGGTTGCCGGATACGATGAAAGGCTGGGCTGAAATGACGTGGGATCCGCCCCACAGGATACCAGCCAGGAAAGCGAGGGTAACCAGGATTCGTTTTGGCATCTGCGTCTCCACCTGTAGTTATTGAGAATAATTGATCAACCAATGGGCATACATACCGTTTGGGTCGGGGAAAATCAAGAAACTTTGGAGAGCTGTAAGTGCTGGTTCCGCACCCTTGAAAAAACTCTGGAAAATAAGGTTTTCTTGGAGCAGGGATTTGGCCTCGGCTCCTATTTGGTAGACAATTCTATCCCACCAGGAGAGCGGCGGCAGCAAAGTGGTGACGGCGTAATCGCTTATCCCGGCTTGGCCGGCTGCCGCCTCTATGGCCTGGTCTACGGAACCGAGTTCGTCGACCAACCCGACGTCTTTGGCCTTTTCTCCCGCGAAGACTTTGCCCTGGGCCAGCGCTTCGACCTCGTAGCGCTCCATGCCCCGTCCTTCGGCGACCAGCGAGATGAAGCGGTCATAGCCGTTCTGCAGGTTCAGCTCGATCGCCTTTCGCAACTCTTCGGAGAGAGGCTTGCTAAGGTCGATGCCGGAGGCAAGATTGGTGGTTCCCACGCCATCGCGATGGATGCCGCCCTGTTTTAGCAGCGCATCAAAATTTGGCAGAGCCATGAAAATGCCAATTGACCCGGTCAAGGTGTTGGCCGAGGCCCAGATCTCGTCAGCATCGGCGGCAATCCAATAGCCACCCGAGGCGGCGTAGGCCCCCATGGAAACTATCAGAGGCTTGCCTTGTTCTTTAAGTGCCAGTATCTCCTGGCGGATGAGTTCCGAGGCGAAGGCCGAGCCTCCGCCGCTGTCCACCCTGAGCACCACCGCTTTGATCCGGTCATCCTCTGAGGCTCGGCGCAGCAGCGCACTGATGGTGTCGGCACCGATGGTCCCCGGTCGACTCTCTCCGGTTACTATGGTTCCCTGAGCGATGATCAAACCCACCAGGTCGGCATCCTCTTCAGAGCCGTTGCGAGAGGGCGTTACATGCCCAAGATAGTCATTCAAGGATATGAGGTTTATGCCGTTCTCGCCATCAGATCCGGCAAACTGCGCCAGATAGGTACGTATTTCTTTTCTGGTTTTCAGCTCATCGACAAGACCGTAACTCAGAGCGAGTTTGGCGGTGTCGCCCCCAACTTTTTGTAAATTCGTCGGCACGGAATTTATATATTCGTTTATCTTTTCAGGCGTTAATGAACGCTGTCTGGCCACGTCGGTCGTGTAGTTTTCCCACAAGGCGGAAAGCCAGTCCCTGGTTTGACTGCGGTCCTCCGCCGACATCGAATTTCTGGTGATCGGCTCGAGCGCTGATTTGTAGGAGCCGACCTGAAATACATGGAAGTCGACCTTGAGTTTTTCCAGGGCGTCTTTGAAATAGAATCGGTACAGTCCGAAGCCATGCAGATTTACCCCCCCCATGGGATTGAGAAAAAGAGTGTCGGCGTGAGAGGCCAGGTAATACTGATTCTGGGAGAAATAATCGCCGGCGCCGATTATCGGTTTGCCGCTGCGCTTGAAATCTGACAGGGCCAGGCCGATGGTCTCCATCTGATTGAGCCCGATTCTGCCCATGAGTCTCAAATCAAGAAGCATTGCTGAGATCTTCGGGTCGTTTTCGGCATGGGCAACGGCGTCTAGAATATCCTGCAGTACGGTTTCTCTCGGTTCCCCGGGGAGGCCGAGAAGACGGCCGCCATAATCGCCGAATGGATCCCGTTCGGTCGGCTGTTCAACCACGTCGCCGGCGATGTTGAGTTTCAAGATGGTGTCGTCCTCTAAGAAGGGATCTTCAGATCCCACCAGGATATAGATGACGAAAATTACCAGCGCGAGAAAAATCAGGTTGAAAATAAGGGCTCTGAGAAACGCCAGGGACTGGAATATGGCCTTGAAAAATCCTGATACAAGGCGGAGAAGGAAGCTCATGGTTTACTCGTCATGTATGTTTTTAGAACTGCAGGGAAATAATATTGTCAGGCTCAGATAATAGCAACGATAAGCGAAGCTGTAAATGAAGAGGGGCAAAGGAGTGTGCAGACACCTTAAAACGGCAGCAGCAGTTGTCTTGGTTTCCGTTGAGTATGGGGCACCAGGTTGGAGGCAGACACCCCGACAAGCCGGATCGGCCTTGTGCCTGCTTCAGTCTTGTTGAGAAGATCAGGGAGGCAGGCGAGTATCTCCGGAACTGAGGAGATTTCTGTTTTGCAGGATACCGACCTGGTAATGGTGGTAAAATCACTGTATCTCACCTTAAGTGTAATGGTTTTTCCGGAAATATCTCTATCCTGCATAACAGCGCTTATTTTTTTCACAAGCGCTTCAAGAAGTTGAGAAATCTCGGACAGGTCAACAGTATCTTCTTTCAATGTCCTCTCACTGCCTATGGACTTGCGAACGCGTGAGGTTCGAACAGGCCGGGGGTCCCTGCCGCGTACAATGTCGTAAAAAAAATTGCCGTTCTTCCCGAAATACTCGGCAAGTTCAATCCTGGAACAGCGCCGTAGATCTGCTCCGGTCTTGATATTGAGGTTCAGCATTTTGCGTTCAGTGACTTTGCCGATGCCGTGAAATTTGCCAATCGGCAGAGCGGCCAGAAAATCCTCCACCCGGTCTGGCTCAATTACACTGACGCCATTGGGTTTGTTGAGATCTGAAGCAATTTTGGCTACAAATTTAGTGCAGGACACTCCGGCCGAAGCGGTAAGACCGGTCTCGTCGTAGATGGTCTTGCAGATCTCGCGGGCCAGCAGGGTGGCGGAGGGCTGCTTCTGGATGTTCTCAGTGACGTCGAGATACGCTTCATCGAGCGACATCGGTTCAACCATATCGGTGTATCTCAGGAAAATTTTCATTACCTGATCTGAAATCTCTTTGTAACGCGCCATTCGAGGACGGACGAAAATAGCTTCCGGACAGCGCTTGAAGGCGTGTGCACAGGGCATTGCAGATCTGATCCCGAATCTGCGGGCTTCGTAAGAACAGGCGGCAACCACACCCCGGGAATCGGGTCGCCCGCCGACGATCACCGGTTTTCCTGCAAGCTCGGGATTGTCGAGTTGTTCAACCGACGCATAAAAGGCGTCCATATCAATATGGATAATTTTCTTGCGATCTGTCATAGTCGAAATACTGTCGCCGAAAGACGAGCAAACCATTCTGCGAGCGTCTCTGCAGAATGGTTCATCCTGATCTCGCCAAAGGTGGCATGGCATCGCTGCTGCCCCTGCAATTATAATGGATAGCCTCCAAGATAGAGATGAAAAAAGTAGACACCATCAAGACAACCTCATTGTTTGAAGGGTTAACCACAGCAGAAATCGAAACGGTCGCCACCCTGATTTTCGAGAAAAAGTTCGACAAAGGGGAAACGATCTTTTTTGAAGGAGACGAGGCTGACGGTTTTTATCTGGTCAGTAGCGGGCAGATAAAGGTGTTCAAGATGAATCCCATGGGCAAAGAGCATATTCTGCATATTTTCGGTCCTGGTGAACCGGTGGGTGAGGTGCCGGTATTCAGTAAGCAGCCGTTTCCGGCAACCGCAGAGGCGATTATTAAGAGCACCACCTATTTTTTTCCGAGAAATGATTTCGTCGCCCTCATCGAACAAAACCCCTCGATTGCCTTGAATATGCTCGCTGTTCTATCCCGGCGATTGAGACAGTTTGCCACCCAGATTGAAAATCTGTCGCTCAAGGAAGTTCCAGCCAGATTGGCAGGCTACCTTCTCTATATTGCCGAGGAGCAGAACAATGGCGATGTCGTCAGGCTGCCGGTGTCGAAGGGACAATTGGCGAGCTTGCTGGGAACCATTCCCGAAACCCTGTCGCGGATATTTGCCAGGATGAGCGATGAGGGCCTCATTCGAGTCGATGGGCGTTCAATTACCATTGTGGATCGCGACGGACTTATGGATAAATAAGGTGGGGTGGATCTTCAGGGGCCTATCTGGGCAATCGATTGATCATAGTGATGGCTAAACACGTAGCGCCGATTGATGACTTCGACCTTGGGCGGCAACCGGTATGTTTCGAAAAGATCATAGCCTTGTTTCAAGTTTAACCAGAATTCATGCCAGCGAGAGCTGCGGTAGAGGGCCAGGTTTCCCGGAGTCAATCTGAAGGGAAAAATGTGAACCTGAAACTCCTTCTGCCCTCTGGCCAGCGCTGCATCGGCGAGAGTGTAGATCTCGTCCATGTAGTAATCGGTCATGGCGTAGCAGCCGGTGGAGGTGCAGCCGCCGTGCACCATCAGCGCCGAGCCGCTGCGATTATGGCTTTGATCGTAGTCGTTGGGATAGCCCAAATTGAACGACAGGTGATTTCTGCTCCAGGGATTCATCTGGTCGGCGCCTACCAGGTAAAATCCCTCTGGTCCCTGTTTGTCGCCCAGCCTGAGTTTGGGGCCGAGTTCACCTGAATAACGGCAGATGATATAGGTCTTGAACAGCTCGAATCGTCCGCCGCTTTTTCGCAGCCACACCTCCAGTTCACTGGAGCGCTTGAAGATTCTGATAAAAATGGGGGAGCCAAGTTTCATCGACCTGCTGCCGAGCATGTCCTCGAGCCGGTTCAGCGATCGGTGGTAGGCTGCCACGGACGTAATGCTGCCGGGAAGTTTTATGTCGGCTGCCTCAAGGCGGACGGTCAGGGTGAAAACAAAGATGCAGATGGCGATTGGGGCGAACGATAGTCTCAGCATCATGGGTAGTTGAATGATGAACGGGATAATATCCAAAAGCAAATTTGCTCCCACTTTAGCAGGTGGGCACCTCTTTTGTCCAGATCTGGCAAGATCAGCGTCCTCGAGTGGTCGGGTGGGTGCAATCTTCACTGCTTGATAAGACAGTCGACCGGGATTAAGGTAGCCTTGACTGTCTTGGCGAACAAAAGCGGTTCTGCAGGGATTTACTAATTGGCTGGTTGCTATTAGAATTTTATGATAGATCTTCATCTTCACTCCACATTTTCAGACGGTACCTACTCTCCTGAAGCACTGGTCAGTATGGCTAAAACGGCCGGGCTGAAGGCCATCTCAATAACCGATCATGACACCGTCGACGGTACCGGAGAGGCCGTGGCCGCGGGAGAAAAACATGGCGTACGAGTCGTGTCAGGGGTGGAACTTAGCGTATTTCTGGACGATTTTCATTTTCATCTGCTCGGCTATCATTTCAATTGGCGCGACGAGGGACTGAGCACCAAGCTCGAGGTGCTGCAGAAGTCGAGAACCAGAAGAAATTCGACTATCATTTCAAACCTGCAAAATCTGGGGTTGGATATCACCGCAGAGGAACTTCAGGAAATATCGAGCAGCGGACAGACCGGAAGGCCCCATATTGCCAGGCTTCTGGTGGACAAGAAAATCGTCAGCGACATTGACCAGGCTTTTGCCCTCTATCTGCGGAAAGGAAAGCCGGGTTATGCCAGGCGTTTCATCTACCATGTGGAAGAAGCTATTGCACTGTTGCATGACAGTGGAGGCTGTGCGGTGCTCGCTCACCCGGCGCAGATAAGTAGATCAATCCCGCTTCTGGATGACCTGCTTGGTCACTTGAGGGCGCTGGGACTGGATGGTGTCGAAACCTACTATCCCACCCAAAAGGGCTCCTTTTTCAGGAGTCTTCGGAGGCTTGCCGCGGCCCATGAACTGTTTGAAACCGGAGGAAGCGATTACCACGGCGATATACGGCCCAATACGGCAATGGCCGGAAACACTACTAATACGGTGCCACTGGAAGTCCTGGAACAGATGGACCGTTACCACCTCCAACAACAGAAAGTGATATAACGATGATTCCGATGCCCACCATACTGGTTGTTGACGACGAGCCCAATTACCTCATAGTCCTGTCCGAGTTGCTCAGAGATGAGAGTTTCGAGGTTTATACAGCCCCTGGAACTGATCCGGCAATGGGCATCGTCAAAGAGGTAGATCTCGATCTGGTGATTACCGACATGCAAATGCCCGGTAAAGACGGTTCGGTACTGATGCAGGAGGTGAAAGACTACAACGGCGACCTGCCGGTAATTATCATCACTGCCTACGCCGAGGTTGAAAAGGCAGTGGCTGCCATGCAGGCGGGAGCATTCAGCTACCTGGCAAAACCCTTTTCCAACGATGAACTCATTGCCACCATCAACCGTGCGGTAAGTCACTATGGTCTGATCAAGGAGAATATCAGACTGCGCGAAGAGATGAAGCAGCGCTCGGGTTTTGATACCATGGTCGGTAAGAATCCCCAGATGATCCAGATTTATGAGCTTATCAAAAAAGTGGCGCCCACCCCCGCATCGGTGCTTATCACCGGAGAGAGCGGCACCGGCAAGGAATTGGTGGCCAAAGCGATTCATGTCAACAGTCCCCGGGAACCATATCCATTTATTACCGTAAACTGCGCCGCTCTGGCTGAAAACCTGCTTGAGAGTGAACTGTTCGGCCATGAAAAAGGAGCTTTCAGCGATGCGGCGGCCATGCGCAAAGGCAGATTCGAACTCGCCAATCAGGGGACGATTTTCCTTGATGAGATCGGTGAAATTCCACTCTCTCTACAATCAAAGCTGCTCAGGCTGCTGCAGGAAAAAAATTTCGAGCGGGTCGGCGGCACCCAGACCATCGATGTCGATGTCAGGATCATCAGCGCCACCAACAAGGATCTTAAGGAGGAAGTGCAGCAGGGGCGGTTTAGAGAAGATCTGTTTTACCGGCTCAATGTCAT
Source organism: Desulfobulbaceae bacterium (assembly GCA_024640625.1). GTDB lineage: Bacteria > Desulfobacterota > Desulfobulbia > Desulfobulbales > Desulfocapsaceae > JABDQA01. Next base: position 4,343 of record JAHEER010000060.1, on the reverse strand, counting down.
TCACCTGGCCCTGCCTGCCCTGCGCGACAGGATGGACGACATTCCCTTGCTCGTCGATCATTTCATTAAGAAATGCGGGACCAATCTGGGCAAGGAGCGTCTCGAGATCTCACCGGAGGCATTGCGGCTGCTGGTGAATCTGCCTTGGGAAGGAAACGTGAGAGAGTTGGAGAACACCATAGAACGGGCTGCCATTTTATGTAACGAAGATGTCATCGAACCGGATGACGTCCAGCCCGAATCGGTATCGATAGACAAGAGTTCGGAGTGGAGCAGGGAGGTCGATATCCTCGATTATATCCCCGACTCCGTTGAACTCAACGATGTGTTGTATACCGTCGAGGAACGGCTGCTGAAGCGGGCTCTGGAAAAGACCGGCCACGTGCAGGCCCGAGCGGCGGAGCAGCTTGGGATCACCAAGAGTTTGCTGCAGTACAAGATGAAAAAGTACGGCATCAAGAAAAGGAAGTAGCTGCGGCTGCGAGGGCTGCTAGGCGTTGCTTCCCCATTTCAGCTTGTTTCTTAAGATGGCGAAATAGTCTTTTTCGGTGGAAACTATCAGGTGGAGCGGATGTTCCGCCTGAGCCACCTCGAGAATATCACCTGGTTTCATTTCCCAGCCTTTTTGACCATCGATGATGATATCGGCAGCGGCGCTGGCGTCGTCCGCCTGCAACTCGGAGCTAATGGTTTTATCGGCCGGCAGGATGATTGGGCGGCTGCTGAGCATAAACGGGCAGATGGGCGTAACCAGGATAGTCTTCAGTCCCGGGTGGACCAAGGGGCCGCCGGCTGAAAGCGAATAGGCAGTGGAGCCGGTGGGAGTGGAGAGGATGAGACCGTCGGCCTTGTAGGTGGTAATGTAGTCGTTATCTGCTTTGGTGAACAGATAGAGCAGCCGATCGGCGGCGTTCTTGCTGATCACCACATCGTTGAGGGCATAGCGGTAGTCGGACGGCTCGCCTTCTCTCAAGAGGCGGGCTTTGAGCATTGACCTGAGTTCCATGGTCACCGCGCCGCCGATTATCGCCCGCAATGCCGGCTTGGTCTCAGTCTCTGTCAATTCGGTGAGGAATCCGAGATTGCCCAGGTTGATACCAATTACCGGAACTTCATAGCGGGCGGCGGTTTCGGCAACATGGAGAAGGGTGCCGTCGCCGCCCAGAATGATGCCCAGATCCAACTGAGGAGTCAATTCATTCAAGGTCGTCTCAATGGACTGCCTGTTAAGCCAGTCCTGCAGACGCCGGGCGTAATCGGCGGCACTTCCGTTGTCCTTCTTGACGATAATGCCGGCTCGCCGGACCTGGAAATCGTCGATACTGCGGACGAAAGGATCGCGGGCTGCCATCAATTGCCCCCCAGTTCCCGCGAACGGTTGCAGGCAGACTCCACCGCTTCCATGACTGTTGCCTTGAAGCCGCCTGCTTCGAGCTGATAGAGACCGCTGGCTGTGGTGCCTCCAGGGGAAGTAACCTGATCTTTCAGAAGTGCGGGATGGGTGTCGGATCCCTTGAGGCACAAAGCAGCTCCCAGGACGGTCTGTACGGAAAGCTCGCGGGCAACCGCCCGGCTCAGTCCGGTCTTCACCCCTGCCTCTATCAAGGCCTCGATAAAGCTGAACACATAGGCGGGGCCGGAGCCGCTCAGACCGGTAACCGCATCCATTAATTTCTCCTCGACGATTACCGCGCTTCCCACCGCGGTGAAAAGCGACTCAGCGAAAGCGAGGTCGGCGTCGCTCACCGACTGGTTTCGGCAGAGGGCGGAGGCACCCTGCTGTATGAGGGCGCCCATATTGGGCATAACGCGGATGATTGGGCAGGTGTCACCGAGATAGCCCTGGTAGAAAGATATCGGCAGGCCGGCGGCGATGGTAATAACGAGTTGCCCTTTGTGTCTGTCCATCAGATGTGACAGTACCGAGCCCATTACCTGCGGTTTGACTGCCAGTACCACCACCTCAACTTCTCCAATGAGGGCTTCAAGGCCGGAAACGGTCTTCAGTCCGTAGGTTGTTTTAAGATAGTGGCGCCGCTGATCGATAGGTTCGGCCACCTTGATGTGGCCTGCTGTCAAGGTTTGAGCCTGAATAAGGCCCTTGATCAGGGCTTCGGCCATTTGGCCGCCGCCTATAAAGCCGATGGATCGGGTCATTGTCGTCACCGATGGATGATTTTCAGGACAATATCCATTAATTCTGCTATTCTACCATTTCCCCGAATTGAGGTCCAGATGACTTATACAAAAGTTCCGCGGAGTTGTCATAGGGTTTACGAGATAATTTTTTAATACGAAGGTACGATCATGATCAACAAGGATTTGCTTGACATACTCGCTTGTCCCCAGTGTAAGGGGCCTGTAGAGTTGACCCAGGACGAGAACGGGCTGGTCTGCGAAAAATGCCGGCTGATGTATGAAATTATAGATGATATTCCAGTGATGCTTATTGACAAGGCTGTGCGGCTCGATGAAAAGGACGGTTAAATTGACTTAGAGAGTTTCTTAAGGCCAATGTATCTCATCAGGCAAGGGTGCCAGCCATGGTGACTGCCTAGATTGCAGCAAGCTGTTCCGCCCGCTACACGCTCGCACCTTGGGTGGGGCGGTGTCCTGAATGTTGATCACTTTAACAATCACTTTCCTATGTATATCTTAAAAAGATTAGTCAATCAAAGGAGATAACGATAAAAAGGAGCCCCAAAGATGGAAAAGGATGAACGAATAGCGCAATTGCGAACTACCTATCTGGTACCCGATAATCATAGTGCCAGCGATTACTTCAGCCTGATCCGCGAACTTCTGAAATACAAGGAATCTGATCCCGCGGTACAGACTCATATAAATCAGATCTACAGCCTGGTGGAAGATGAGATCATCAGCAACCAGGGCGTACCGGTAAACGAGATTAATTTTGGTACCTCGGGGTGGCGCGGCATCCTGGGCAAGGATGTATTCAAAAAATCGGTGCGTGCCGTCACCGAGGCAATTGTTGATCTCTACAGGATGGCTGAGACTGATCCGGCCCTGCATCCTCACTTGGGCCTAGCCACGATTAATGAAGCCCGGCGCCGAGGCTGCCTGGTGAGCTGGGACAATCGATTCGGCGGAGATGTCCTCGGCCGGTGTGTGGCGGATACTTTAGTGGGGCATGGTTTTAAAGTGTACTTCTGCGGGGAATCTACCACCGGTGTCTTATCCGCCTCGCTACTCGAACTCAAGGCCGCTTTTTCCATCAATCTTACCCCCTCGCATAACCCTCTCGATTACGGTGGCTACAAATTCAATGCAGCTGACGGAGGTCCGGCAGCCTCCGAGTTGACCACTATCATCACTCAAAAAGCGAGAGAGCGGATCAAAAATACGGCCGGGGCCGAGGTCCGCCAGGTCACTGAACGGGGTGAGCTGGTGGAAACGGATTCATTGGCCCTCTGGCAGCGGCTGGTTGATAACAATAAAGAGGTACACCGGATCGACTATCGAGCACTGCTGGAAAAGGTTTCCACCCATTCCGACATTGCAATTGTAATCGACTCGGTCCATGGAGCCTCAAGGTTGCATATCAAGCGGTTGCTTGGGCCGGCGGCGGTCCACCTCGAACATCTGCGCGGTGAGGCAGACGTAACCTTTGGCGGTATAGCTCCAGAACCATCGTCCGAGAACATGAGCAAGGTGACCCAGCGTCTCCAAACCTGCTCAAAAAAACTGAGGATCGGCGCGATAATCGACCCCGATGCCGACAGGATAAGGTTTACCGACGGTGACACCGAAATCAGCATGAACCAGTTCGGCGCCATGGCCTATCATTTCCTCCATGAATATAAGAAGCTGTCCGGCATGGTGGCCAAGACAGTCGCTACCTCTAATCTGGCCAACAGCGTTGCCGCGACCTTGGGGGAGGAACTTTACGAAACCAGGGTGGGGTTCAAAGAGTTTAAGCCGGTGATAGGCAAAGCGCTGGTCTATTTCGAGGAATCGGACGGCCTCTCGGTGATTGGCCATACTCCTGAAAAAGATGCCTACATCGGCCTGTTGCTGGCCCTTGACATGGTAATCACCACCGGCCTCAATCTCGGCGGGATCAAACAGGAGATGGACAGGAAATATGGCGAGTACTATCCGGAGCGTGATGGAGTGGCAGTCAGTCTCAAAGGAGAGCCATTACTGACAGCACTCGCAAGTCTGGAGAAGTATGAGGTTGGCACCGTTGTGATGGTGGGGGACACCGAGAAGACCATCAAGGAGATCATTACCAAGGATGGTAGGAAGATGATTTTTACAGATGACAGCTGGTTGATGATCCGCCCTTCCGGTACCGAGCCCAAAGTGAGATTTTATGTGGA
>JAHEER010000168.1 GCA_024640625.1 Desulfobulbaceae bacterium | reverse complement strand
TCAAGCGCTTGAGGATATAACCGATCATCGGGGTTCCGGAGGTCACCGGATTTATCGGAAAAGTCATCTTAACCAGTTTATCGATCGATAAGATGATCGACGAGGGCTGAATCCTCAGCACATCGATCCCCCTTGGGAAATCGATGGAGCCGACATCGTTGGTCACCACCTTGGTGCCCGGCGTGGCCTGGGAGAGATCGATCTGCCTGGTGATCGGGCGCTTCTCGAGTTCGAGGATCAACGATCTGGGCCCGTTCACCGTCACCTCGATCTGCTTCTTGAACTGGTTGGAGATGACCAGTTCCCGGGGCAAATTGATCACCTCCACCGGGATCAACACACTGGTGTCCACCCTCTGCTCACCGCCGACGTTGTACCAGAGTAGGACAGCAAGAACCAGCGAGATCAGGCTCGGCAGCCACTCCTTGGCGATAAATCGGCGCCAGTATGAAAGTTTGAGCGTCTTCATTGCTTGGAGAACCAGTTCTTCCAGGAATATTTATGGGCGTCCTTGCCGCCCTTGCCGCCGATGAAAATCGCCCGGAGGCTGTTGGTCAGCGACACCTCGTCGCTGACCGCGGTCATTGCTCCGTGCTGGACCAGCGAAATCTGCTGGGTCTCCTCGGAAACCACCAGAATCACCGCATCGGTCTCCTCGGACAGACCGATCGCGGCCCGATGCCGGGTGCCGTAATGTTTGTCGATATATGGATTCTGGGTGAGCGGCAGAATCGCCCCGGCGGTCTGGATGCGCCCTTTCCTGATGATCGCCCCGCCGTCGTGCAGCGGCGACACCGGCATAAAGATGGAGATCAGCATCTCCCTGGTCAGCCGGGAGTCAATATGAAACCCCGATTCGATATAGTCGCGCAGCCCCATGTCGCGCTCAATGACGATGAGCGCGCCGATCCTTCGTTTGGACAGATAGAACACAGTCCTGACGATCTCCTCGATGTCCTTGTCTACCATGTCCATCGATTTCTGGAACGGCGTTCGCCCCACCTGGGTGAGCGCCCGCCGGATGTCGTCCTGAAAGACAATGATGATGATGATGAACAAGGAGCCGAGAAAGGTCTGCAGCAGCCAGAGCAGGGTCACCAGGTCGAGGATCCTGGCCATGAAGTAGACGCCGACCAGCACCACCAGCCCGAGCACCATCTGCACGGAACGGGTTCCCCTGATAATCGAGATCAGTTGATAAAAGAGGAACGCCACCACCAGGATATCGACGATATCCTGCCAGCGAATTATTTTAATGAATTCAAACATTAAAAAAAATTGGAGAATTTCAGGAAATGGAGACGAGCCATTTCACCGGTCCAGCCCCGGCATCTGCGATGCCGCATTCTATGTATATCAGGAAGAGTACGTATTGGGAAGTTAAAATGATCAAAATTACAAAATGTTATGAGTTATTTTACGTAGGCGCAAAAGCAGCGGACTCAAGGGTTTACGCCATTTTCGCACCCACATCTGGAAATATCGATTGGCCGGCGGCTGAAAATGGGTCATAATTGGCGGCTAAAATTACATCTGTGCTAGACTTTTGTTTGATAATTTCATAGATGTAGCCTTACTATAGATAGGAGGATGGGGACACAATAGTTATTAGGTCCCTTTCCGTTGGCACCATATTGTGTTGCCGTAAAAAAATGGCGATAACATGAGGGACACAATAAGTATTGTGTCCCCTTTAAATTATCTTAGTGGTACTGCTGTACTGATGACTGAAAAATCCACCGACATTTACGGGTCGATCTCCATATCGCCGCAGCCCCCTGATGAACCTGGAAAGGCTGGCAAATCGCCCACCCCAGGCAAAAGGAAGAAAGAAGCGCCGAAGAAATCTCCCAAAACTCCCCGGAGGACGCAGCGGGAAAAAGTATCGCGGCCGACGAGGCGGCAGGTCAGTGAGCGGGCAGAACGCCGAGGCAGCAGAAAACTGTTTCTCTGGTTCTCCCTGCTGGTGTTAGTGTTCGGCCTCTACAGCGCCGCCGGCTACCTGTTGGTGCCCTACCTCGTGCAGAATAACCTGCCGAACTATCTGGCCGAGAAGACCGGGGCAGTCCTGAATTTTGGCAGAATTAGTTTCAACCCCTACAATTTCAAGCTGGTGGTCCGCGACATATCGGCCGATACCATGGGCGGCGAGCTGCCCCGAGAACGGTTCCTGATCATCGACGATCTGCGCATAAACCTTGATTTCCTGTCGCTGCTGCGCGGCGAACTCACCTCCAGCGAATTGCGCCTGGAACGGGCCAAGCTGCTGGTCGTCAGGAATCAGGACAAGAGCTACAACATCTCCTTTCTGCTCAACAACCAGAATCTGAAGAACCGTTCAGAGATCATGGATTTCGCCGAGTTGCCGTTTCTGTTCTCGTTCAACAACATTTCGATTGCCGAATCGCGCATCGTTATCGATGATAAATTGAGTGGCAAGCAACACGTCATCAAGGACATCGAGCTGGCCCTGCCGGTAATTTCCAATTTTCCCTATGAAACCGATTCGTATATTCATCCCCGCTTTTCGGCGGTGATCAACGGCAGTCCGGTGTCGCTCAGCGGTGAGGCCTCTATCGGCAGTGCAGCCCAGTTCGACCGCCAGACCCAGCTGAGCGTCGATCTCAACGATATCGAGATACCGCTCTATTTCGACTATCTGCCCCTTACCTTGCCGGTGGACATCAGCAAAGGCACGGCCAATGGCGTACTGCACCTCACCTTTTCACCACAGGAGAAGCAGGGCAGCAGGTTCAAGATACGCTTCAACCTGGAAGCCACCGATCTCGGTCTGGAATCGCGGGATCAGAAGATGTCGCTGGCGATGCCCGCCGCCCGGCTCGAGGGATCTCTGGAGCCGTTTTCCAGAGTGCTCGAATTCAAATCGATCCTGCTCAGAGAACCGTCGATTGTTGCCGACCAGGCGGAAGACGTTTTGATAAGCGAAACCTTGGCCAGCCTTGCACCGCTGGCCCTGCGCCCCGGACCTGACCATAAGCTCCATCAGGTGATTCCGCCGATCAGCGTCAAACTGCTGATCGCCGACGGCGGCAGTTTCTTGATCAGGGATACGCGCAAGAAGAGCACCCTGCAGCGCTGGGACAATATTCAGCTGTCCATCAAGAACTTCACCAACGACAGGCTCTTTCTCTCCGAGGAGGAGAGTTCCTTTCGGCTCAGCGGAGAACACGGCTCGACTGCAGCGTTTTTCACTTGGCAGGGAAATTTCGACACCAGCAACCACCCGAGCGGCAACCTCCAGCTCTCCAACAGTCCCGCCTCCTTCGTCGCCCCCTTTCTTGGCAGAAACGTTGATGACATCAGCGGCACTGCCGACTTGAAGGGGCTGCTGAGCCTGGAAACGATCGGTGACCAGGAAAAACGGTTCGACTATTCACTGCAGAGCACTGTCCTGACCATTAAGGATCTGGTGCTCAAGGAACAGGGCAGCGTCTGGCTGCGCTCACCGGTAATGCGCTGCGACCCGGTGAGCCGGTTGAAGGGGATCACCGACCTGGGCAATGTATATCTGCAGAACAGTACGGTGACGCTGAACCGCGACAAATTGCCGTATCTTTTTCTGGTATTTTCCGCCAGACCGACCCAGCATGTGATGCACGGCCTCGACTTTTCCGGTGCTCTGACCATCCAAGGCGACGGCAAAACCAATCCAACCCTGGCCATCAAGGATGTGATCTTTCAGGCCAACAAACTGGAAAGACAGGAAACCCAGAGGGAAAATTTCGTCTTCAGCGGCATGATCGGCAGGTCGAGTGAACTAAAGGCCAAGGGTAGTCTGCATATCGCCCCGATTCAGATCAACAGCGAGCTGTCTGCCTCCAACCTGAGCCCGGCGCAGCTTTTTTCCTGGTTCAGCGATTCGGAGACGCTTCTTAAGCCAGACGCATCTATCTCGGTAACCGGCTCATTTCTCTATCCCCAGCAGGAGTTCAAAGGAGATCTGGTCGCTGAGAAGGTTGCCATCGGACCAAAGAATTCCCCCTTCTTCACCGCCGGCACTGTCCATTTCAATGAATTCACCTGGTCCAGGTCCCGGCAGAGCATGTCGGCACAAAAGCTGCTGGTCAACAAGCCTTCCTTCACCTGGCTCAGGCCAGATAACGAAAAGAGCCCGGTGGCCCTTGCCGCCGCGTTTCTTCGCACCCATCTGCTGCCCCAGTCGAAGAAAGACGGTGCGGACCCCGACCTGTCCTTGGCCAAATTCTCCGTCGCCATCGACCAGGTCGGTATCTCCAACGGCATGATTGGTTACGTGGATGAACGCACCAAGCCGACGCTGAAGTTCACCCTCAACGGCATCAGCGGCAACCTGACGAACCTGCAGTACCCCGTGGCAAAGGATAAGGGAACCATGACCCTTACCGGATCCATTAACGGCTCCCCATTCAAGATCGAAGGCGAGACCAAGCTGCTGCAGTCGCCGCCTTCTGCGGTCATAGATTTCACCGCCTCCTCCCTGCCGCTGAAGTTGTTCACTCCCCAGATACAAGGCAGAATCCAGAATGTTGATACCGATAAAGCGACGGTTGATGTGAATCACCGGGTCGTCTTCGATGAGCAGTCACCCTCGCGTGAGACAAGTCTCATACTCAACGGCCTGGCTCCTAAAAAATCGGGCACCAATCTGGCAACCGCCTTCGCCCTGATGTCCGGCAGCGGTCCGTTGACCATTGAAATAAAGGATACACAGATTCCCACCCGGGCGATCATTGATGAGGCGCTGGGCAAATTCTCCCGTACCATGATTAAAGCCTCCATCAATCCCCTGCTCCTTGCCGATCCCAAATTCGTCGACCTGGCCGAGAAAGACTATGTGACCTTTTTGCCGGGAAGCGATCAGTTTACCGGTGAGGGATTGGAGCACCTGAACCGCTATGGTGAACTGCTCAGTGAGTACCCGCTCATAAACCTGAAGATAACCGGCCTGGCCGATCCGGAAAGCGACGTCGAGGTGCTTCTCGAAAAATTGAAGAAAGCAGAAGAAATGCGGGTCCAGGTGGAAAATCAAAAGCGGTTGTTGGAGTGGCAAAAAAAGCAGGAACTGGACAAGATGAAGCTGCAGATCTGGGCTGACGCCGAAGGAGTCATAAACGAGGAAGACATCCCGGTGACCGACGAAGGGTTCGTACCGGTTTCAGCGCAACCAGTCAAGGTAACCAATGCCGACCTCAATCAACTGGCGATGGATCGTCAGCAGGCGGTAATCGATCACCTTATAGAACAATTGTCCATTGCCCCCGAGCGGCTTGTCCAGGCGCAGAACAACAGCGGCGGCATTGTCGGCGGCGGCGACTCGCCCAGGGCGGTGATCAGCCTGACCGACGGCTATGGTCCGAAGAAAAAGGCAAACGAGCAGGAAGATCAGCAAGAAAGCGAAGAATAACAAGTGCAGACTGGGAGGCATTCACCATGATTGAGCTGATAGAGCGCACCCGAACCTTTCGCCGTTTCGAGCAGAGTAGAACAATCGACCTGCAGCTGCTGCACGAGCTGGTTAACCTGGCCCGGCTGGGCGGCTCTGCCCGCAATTGTCAACCTTGGCAGTACGCGGTCTTCACCGAGCCAGGGGAGTGCGAGAAGATTTTCCCTTATCTCGGCTGGGCGGGCTACTTGAGCGACTGGAAAGGCCCGGAACCCGGTGAGCGGCCCAGCGCGTAC
>JAHEER010000167.1 GCA_024640625.1 Desulfobulbaceae bacterium | reverse complement strand
AGAATTCTCACATCGCGATCCTGGATGTGTCTTCTGTCCTCGCGCAGATGAACGACAATACCCTGGGCTCCTGCAAGCTCGCAGACGGCTGCTGCGGCCACAGGATCGGGCTCGTCTATCCCCCTGGCCTGGCGGATGGTGGCGACGTGGTCGACGTTCACAGCTAGATGTGGCATGATGGTTCTCCTGTGGGTCTTAAGTTTTGCGAGCAGTTTTTTTTCCTCGTCGAACATGAGGTCCGCATCCTTTTCCGATCGTTCATGATCATGGCCGAGCAAATGCAGCACACCATGAACAATGAGCCAGTCCAGCCGCTGCTCGGCGGTGCAGCCTGCCTGGCGAGCTTCTTCAAGGGCCCGGTCGTAGGATATGACCACATCTCCCAAAGTGGGCGGGGCAAGGGAACTGAGAAGGGGATCTTCGGCGTCGACAAAGGGAAAACTCAGCACGTTGGTGGGTCCGTTTTTGGTGCGGTAGCGCTGGTTAAGCTTGGCAATGTCCGTGTCGGTGGTCAGCACCACAGTGAGATGGTGCAGCGCTACGCCGCAATATCTCAGGAGCAGCAGTGAGGTTCTGCGGCAGTGGCTCTCCAGGGACGCCTTTACCCGGGAATGATGATTGATCAGTGCGACCGGCATGATGGAATGATCCTGTGCGCCTCCTGGCTGAGACTGTTAGGCATCGTGCGCAGGTTGATCGGTCTCGTAGGCCTGAATGATTTTCTGTACCAGCGGGTGCCTGACCACGTCCGCCTTGGTAAAGCTGCAGAGACCTATCCCTTTTATGCCCTGGAGCAGCGTCCGGGCCTGAACCAGCCCGGATTTCTGATTGGCGGGCAGGTCAACCTGGGTGACGTCGCCGGTGATAACCGCCTGGGAATCGAAGCCGATCCTGGTCAGAAACATTTTCATCTGTTCCCTGGTGGTATTCTGGGCCTCGTCTAAAATGATGAAGGCGTTGGACAGGGTTCGGCCGCGCATGAATGCCAGTGGAGCAATTTCAATGGTACCCTGGTCAATGAGATCAAAGGCTTTTTCGGTGCCGAGCATGTCGATCAGGGCGTCGTTTAAGGGCCGCAGGTAGGGGTCCACTTTCTGGGCCAGATCACCGGGTAGAAAGCCGAGTTTTTCGCCGGCTTCAACCGCCGGACGGGTCAAAATGATCGAGCGCACCGTGCCGCTGACCAGGGCCGATACCGCCATGGCAACCGCCAGATAGGTTTTTCCGGTGCCGGCGGGCCCGATGCCGAATACCACATCGTTGTCCCGGATGGCGTCTATATAGATTTTCTGATTGGGGGTTTTAGGCGATATAACCCGGTTTCTGGTGGTCACGTAGACCTTGTCCAGAAAAATCTGTTCAAGTCTGGCCTTGGCATTGGCCTGCAAAATCTTAAGACCGAAAGCGATGTCGGATGAGAACACAGGATAGCCTGTCTCAATCAGCCCATAGAGCTGACTGAGCAGATTTTCGGTTAAGACGACATCGTGAGTGGGACCGGATATGGTAACCACCGTTCCCCGGGTATTGATCTTAACGCCGGTGCCGTTTTCCAGGATGTGCAGGTTTTTATTGAGATCGCCGTAGAGAACTCCGGCGAGTTGGTTGTCACTAAAGCGGAGTTCTCTTTTTTCCTGAGCGGTGGACATCTCCTCAACTGCCTTTGAGTTCCTTGTCGATCATAGCCTGAAAGCCTTCAGGCGATCTGTTTTTCAGCTTTTTGCCGTTGATGAAAATAGTCGGTGTTCCGGTAACGCCGGCTTGCTGGGCATCGAGCAGATCTTTGTTTATCATTTGCCTGACTTCTGGAGAGTTCATGTCCTTGTTGAACTGGGCGATATCGAGATCGAGCTCCACTGCAGCGTTGTTGATCACTTCGTCGCTCAACTTCTCAACCCCGAAAAGCTTGTCATGAAATTCCCAGAACTTGCCCTGCTTGAAGGCGGCCAGTGCGGCCCGGGCTGAGGGGTCGGCGAATTTGTGAAAGCGCAAGGGCATGTTCTTGAAAACGATTTTAACCGTTTCTGAATTATTTTCGAGCACCTGCTCGAGCAGCGGCACGATCTGGCCGCAGTACGGTCATTCGAAATCGCTGAATACGGCGATGGTCACGGGGGCATCGGCCTTGCCCTTGAAGGGTGAGCCGGCAGTGTCCACATCGGCTACGAAAGCGACTGAAAAAACACTGAAAGACTTGCTATCCTTGTCGATGAGCAGCACATTTTCCCCTCTGGCATCGGTATCGATAGCCACCACACCGGGATCGACCTCAACGCTGGCCTTTAGGGTGCCGTTAGGCTCATAGATAAGAAGTTTGTGGTTGTCGGTAAGGATATAGATAAACTTACCATCCACCGACTGAACCATATCGGTCGGGGTGTAGGGCAGCTGCCACTGCCCGGTTTTGTCAAAAAGAAGTTCTGGTTTTCCGCTTGGGGATGCGGCCATCGTCGGCAGGGCAGTGGAAAGCATCGCTCCAGCCGCCAGTGCTGCAACAATGAGCCGTCTGTTACGGTGTAATTTCATGAATACCTCGCATTTGTGGTAACAAAGATAAACTTTTCGCCTGTATCCAACATCTTGTACGTCGCCAAGATAGCCATTTTAAGAACCTTTTACAAGATAAGAAAATAAGCCTCCTGATAATAAATAGATAGTGCACAAGTACATTTAGTGGTAAGATATGCTGTTCGATTTATACAATTATTGCAGATCGTCTGGCGCTTGACGTGCTCTGCAACAATACTTAGCTACTTATGGCTTGAACGGAAAATGCAGAATACGTGCGAGAGTGGCGGAATTGGTAGACGCGCTGGTCTTAGGAACCAGTATCATTGATGTGTGGGTTCGAGTCCCTCCTCTCGCACCACTGTTTTCGACGATGTGATGAACTTTAAACACGAAGTAATTGACCAGAGGATGTCAGCAGATGGATGTTAAAGTAGAAGAATTAAACGGATTGACCAGAAAAGTAACGATTACCCTTCCGGCCGATGAGGTTCAGGGCAAAATTGAAAAAGCCTATGCCAAACTGCAGAAGGAAGCAAAGATGAAAGGCTTCAGGCGGGGCAAGGTTCCACGTTCGGTTATTGTGAAAACTTATAAACCACAGGTTGAAGCCGAGGTCGGAGAGAAACTTGTTCAGGAAACCTATTTTGACATCATCGAAAAACAGGATTTCGATCCGGTCGTCCATCCGGAGATCGACGAACCCGCGTTCAATGATGATGGCTCGTTTACCTATGTCGCCAAAGTAGATGTCAGGCCGGACTTTGAACTTGGTGAGTATAAGGGGCTTGAAATAGAAGATGTGGACACCAGCGTCGAAGAAGCAGCTGTAGATTTTGAGTTGACCAGGATCCAGCGCGAGATGGCAGCCTTGAAAAATGTCGAAGACCGGGCCGTGGCCATGGACGATGTCGTGGTGATCGATTATCAGGGCTACCATAAGGGAAATCCCATGAAGCAGGTTAAAAATGAGGATTTCACCGTAGACGTCGGCAAGGGCCAGATGGACCCTGAATTTGAAGCCAAACTGATCGGCATGAAGAGAGGAGAAGAAGCCAGCCATGAGGTGGAATTTCCCGAAAAACACCCCAATCCAATCCTGGCCGGCAAAAAGGTCGAGTTCAGGATCAAGGTTAAGGATGTGAAGGAGAGGGTGCTGGCTGAAATCGACGATGAGTTTGCCAAAGACGTCAATGAAAAATTTGAGACGCTGGACGATCTCAAGTCAATGATCAAGGAACGCCTCGAGGCAGACAAAAAAAGCGCCGCCGACGGCGAACTCAACGATCGCCTCATGAAGAAGCTGCTCGATGTGCATAAGTTCGACGTTCCCGAGCGGCTGGTGAGATTTGAGGTCGAGCAGATGATTAAGCAGACCGAAGAGCAGCTTGAAAAATCGGGTATGAATCTGGAGGCTGCAGGACTGAATCGGGAGGAATTAGCGAAAAATAACGAGCCCATCGCCATTCAGCGGGTCACCGGCGATTTCATTTTAAAGAAAATCGCCGAAGTAGAGGAGATCAAGGTAAAAGACGAAGATCTCGACCGGGCATTCAAGAGAATAGGGGACCAGTACAGCATGCCGGTTGACCGGGTCAAGGAGTTTTTCAAAAGCCGCGACGATCTGCTGCCGCTGATGAACGAGGTTCTGAACGAAAAGATCCTCAATTTCCTCAAACAGGAGGCGACCCTGGTGCAACCCGAAACGACGGCGAAAGAAGCAGCCGCAGAGGACGCCCAGGATGAGGCTGACGCTTCCCCGGAAGATAAAGACGAATAGGGGTTGTCAGCAGCACTGTGATGGTGTGCATAAAACCGCAGAAGCCGGTTGATTAATTCAGTATCGGCTTTACCATAATGTAAACTTAATTCGACTGCAAAGGCGCCAGCCTATTGCAGTCGAGCTATTTAAAGGGATGAGTTATGAACCTAATACCAATGGTAGTGGAACAGAGTCCGCGGGGCGAACGGGCCTATGATATCTATTCCCGTCTCCTGAAGGAGCGGATAATCTTCCTGGGCTCGGCGGTCAGTGATGATGTCTCCAATGTGATCATCGCCCAGTTGCTCTTTCTTGAGGCCGAAGACCCGGATAAAGACATAACCTTCTATATCAACTCTCCTGGAGGAATCGTCAGTTCCGGTCTGGCCATCTATGACACCATGCAGTTTGTCAAATGCGATATCGCCACGCTCTGCATGGGCCAGGCGGCATCGATGGGAGCTCTGCTGCTCGCCGCAGGCACTGAAGGGAAAAGATATGCACTGCCCAATTCCAGGGTCATGATCCATCAGCCCATGGGCGGGTTTCAGGGACAGGCGACCGATATCGACATTCACGCCAAAGAGATCCTCAGAATGCGTGAAGACCTCAATAAAATCCTGGCCAAACACACCAACAACACGGTCAAGAAGATCAGCGCCGATACCGAAAGAGATAATTTTATGAGCGCCGAAGAGGCCAAAAAATATGGTATAATAGATAAAGTCCTCAGCAAACGAACCGAGCAGGGTAAGGAAGACTGAAAATGAGCGAATTCGAAAACAAAGGACCGGATTGCAAATGTTCGTTCTGCGGCAAGAACCAGGATGAAGTCGAGAAGTTGATTGCCGGTCCCGATGTCTACATATGCGACGAATGTATCGAGTTGTGCAACGAAATCGTGCTGGAAGAAGATGAGGGTATCGATCAGCTCGATGAGCAGAACGATTTTCAGCCGGGAACGCTGAAGCCCAAAGAGATCAATGATTATCTTGACCAGTATGTGATCGGCCAGGAGCGGGCCAAAAAGATTCTTTCCGTTGCCGTTCACAACCACTACAAACGCATCGATGCTCCAGACGACGAAGATGAAGTCGAGCTGCAGAAATCCAATATAATTCTCATCGGCCCCACCGGTTCCGGCAAGACCCTGATAGCCCAGACGCTGGCCAAGGTGCTGCAAGTTCCGTTCTGTATTGCCGATGCCACCACCTTGACCGAGGCTGGCTACGTGGGCGAAGATGTCGAAAACATTCTGGTGAATCTCCTCCAGGCTGCCGATTATGACATAGAAAAGGCGGAGCGGGGCATCATCTACATCGATGAGATTGACAAGATCGCCAGAAAATCCGACAGCCCCTCGCTCACGAGAGACGTCTCAGGTGAGGGGGTCCAGCAGGCCCTGTTGAAGATCATCGAGGGAACCGTCGCCTCGATTCCTCCC
>JAHEER010000166.1 GCA_024640625.1 Desulfobulbaceae bacterium | reverse complement strand
ATGACAACGGGAAGTGTATCGATCGATTCCGTTTCGCGGACCTGTCTTAATACTCCCAGTCCATCCACCTTCGGAAGACGCAAATCCAGTAATACGAAATCAGGTCTCGGGAAATCGTCGGCATCGCCAAATTCGCCGCGATTAAATATGTAGTCCAGGGCCTTTTCTCCGTCAGTGACGTGAACGACTTCAGATCTGATACCGCTTCGTTCGAGACCACGGATAATCAATTCGGCATGGGCAAGAGTATCTTCAACCAGCAAGATTCTGGTGTCTCGGCTTTCTGATTCCTGGGTGCTCATAGTGCGCGCCTTACTCCTTTTTATTTGGCACGGAGAAGAATACGGTTGTACCCGTTCCTGGTCCGTCCGATTCCAGCCATACCCGGCCATCGTGGACGGTGATGATTCGTTTCACCAGGGCGAGTCCGATGCCACTGCCCTCGATTTCCGGATCCAGGTGTTCAAACATATCAAAAACCGTCTCATGGTATCGAGATTCAATCCCGATCCCGTTATCCCTGACACGAAAGATCACCTCGCCAGGGCTTATGCTGAAGCCAAGCTCAATGCGTGGTTCCGGCTGATCGCCAAGGAATTTCAGCGAATTGTCGAACAGGTTTTGCAGAACTTGCCTGATGCGTGGCTTATCACCGTAAATATCCGGCAAATCCGGCGACATGACAAACTCTACCTTCCTGGCCATCGGGTGTCTTCCGGTGAGTAATTGAATAACGTTCTCTGCGAGCGTGGCCATAGAGATCCTTTCGGATTCGTTCCGCAGGCGCCCGATCCTGGAAAATTCCAGTAGCTCGTTGAGGAGCGACTCCATAGTATTGATGGCTGTATTGATATGCTCTACATCTTCACTAACTCTCTTGTCATTCCCTTCCAGGGCATCAAGTCTCAGCATATTGGTGAAACCCTGGATGGTGACCAGGGGACTCTTCAGGTCATGGGATACGGCATAGGAAAATTGCTCCAGCTCCCGATTTTTTGCTTCCAGTTGCTGGAACAATGCCAGCCGTTCCAGTTCGGTGGTCTTCATTTGCGTGATGTCTTGTGCAACGCCCCTGAGGCCGATGATTTCGCCATGGTTGTCGTAAATTGCCTCTCCATGCACCCACATCCAACCGTTGCTGCCGTCAACCCGCACGGTTTCAAGTTCCAGCTCATAGGGGACTCCAGAGGAGGCGGTCAAGGCAAGCGCTGTGTTAAGCGTGTTCCAGCTTTCCGGCGTGAAAATACTGTTATGTTCAGTGTAAGGAGGTGGAGGAACAGACGAGTCAAAGCCATACATTCTGTAGAGCTCTTCCGACCAGGTTACCTGGTTCGTCTTCACGTCCAAATGCCAGCTTCCGAGTTTAGCCGTTCGTTGTGACCGTTCCAGGTCATCCAGGCTGTTTCGCAATGCGATCTCAGTCTGCTTTTGCTCGGTAATGTCCTGCACAAAGCCAAATCCTGTGGCGTGGGGGTGCCTCCCGGAGAATTCGAGAACTGCCTCTTGTCGAATCCACTTGATCTTGCCATGTATCAGCAGGCGATGATCCAGCCTGAATGGTTTTCCTTTGTATGTCGCGCGTAGTTCCTTATCGACTTGCGCAAGATCATCGGGGTGAATTTTCTCCATGAAAACGTTGTAGCTTACTGACTCGGATTCTGGCAGTTCGAATATTCGAAAAATCTCGTCCGAACAGCTCAGTACACCAGTCTCTGGATCAACCTCCCAAGAGCCCAGATGGCCTAGGCTCTGCCCTTTTTCCAGAAAGAATGCTTTCTTGGTCAGTAATTCTTGAGCCTTTCTTGTCTCGCCGATGTCCAGCATTGAAGCAATAACGAAGTCTATTTCACTGCCAGATCTGTGACAGGCTGCGGTCAAGTGAGTGTAAACCGTCTCCCCGTTCTTGCGGATAAAGCGCTTTTCCAGTTCATAGTAGTCAATCTTTCCCGATAGCATTGCATTGAACTGTGAAAGGTCCGCGGTCAGGTCGTCGGGGTGGGTAAGCTCGCTCCAGGTGCGGGTTTTCAGTTCCTCCTTGGTGTAGCCCAGCATCTGGCAAAGGTGTTCATTGACCCGTAGCCATCCCTTTTCGGGTGAGGTGATGGCCATTCCGATGTTGCCCTTACTGAATTGTGCATGGAATAAGAATTCGTTCTGCTCGACATCCCGCGAAACAGCCTGCTGGCGGAAAATCGAGACCAGTATAAGACCTACTGCCGTGAAGGTAGCCGGATAGATAATTAGCACCGGCAATGCAATATTGGTAAGCACCTTGATCGCTGTCTCCCATGGTAGAAGTAGCATGAGAGCAAGCATCGCGACATGCACGGTGAATCCCACCGTCAGCAATTCGTACGAGGTTAGGTTTTTCAGGTGCGGGAGGCGGAAGTGTCGCCAGAGTAGACCGATCATTCCTGATGCGGCGATCACTGCAACGCCGACAATCACTCCCTGGCCGCCCTGGATCAGGCGATAAGCAGCGGTCATTGCAATGGCGATCAGGGTTGGTACGACTCCGAAAAACAGGCCGGATACAGCAAGCAGAACTGAACGTGCATCGAAGACTATTCCTGGCTGATACTCCCAAGGGGTCAGCATGATGAGCAAACCAATGCAGCCCAGGATCACACCTGTAATCAGGTCTTGGACCCTGGCAGAGAGTCGCTCAGCAAAGTGTGGAGCAAGGCTGTACAGAATCACGATAGTCAGTAGCCAGACTGCGTTGTCCAGAAACGGCAAGATACTCGACTTATCCACGATCGCCTTCCTTACGCGGTAGTGTGAAACAGGCGCAGCAACCTTGTCCGGGGCCACTGGATTCCATCCAGATTTTACCGCCATGCTTTTCGATGACTCTTTTCGCAATCGCGAGCCCCAGGCCGCTTCCCTCGGTTTCAGAATCCAGCCTTTCAAATAGCAGGAAAATCTTTTTCAGGTAAGGTTTGGCTATGCCAATCCCGTTGTCCTTTACAAAAAAAACAGTTTCCCCGTTCATCTCCCGGGCACCTATTTCGATCCATGGATCGGCTTGATCCCCCATGAACTTGATGGCATTTTCAAGCAGGTTTTGAATAACTTCCCTGATTCTTGGGCGATCTGCGTATACCAGGGGAAGATCGGGTTGAATAGTGACCTTGACATTGGCTTGGGAGATAGACGTTGAAAGCAGTTCCGCGGTCCTTGCTGCCAGCTCTGAAATTGAAAACTCCTGGTATGGGTTTTCAATATGCCCCACGCGTGAGAATTCCAGTATTTCCTCGATTAACTCCTGCATGACCGCCACGGCCTCGTATATATACTTGATGTCAGTGGCAATGCGCTTACGGTCCCCATTCAAGGCGTCTTCTTCCAGACTGCCTACGAATCCCTTAATGGTCACCAGAGGGCTCTTCAGATCATGGGAAGCGTGATAGGTGAAGCGTTCCATTTCTGCTCTTTTCGATTCAAGTTCCCTCGTTCGATAGGCGACCTGGCGATTCAGCTCTGACTGCCAGCCCTCAATCCTCTCAACCATGTTATTGAACGTTGCTGTGAAGCGCCGAATCTCACGCGACCCTCGAATTTCGCCCCTGACAGAGAGATCTCCTGCCTTGACTCTTTGCACCAGCTGGTCGAGATTTGATATGGGGGCTGTGAGTCGGCTCACTAAAATAGCAATCAGGCCAAGCAGGCTAAAAATGGCGATGGCTGTAAAGGTCAGATTGTAGTAAATCGTCTCATAAACGGATGCGAAGACCTCCTTTTGATCGCGCTTTGTTACCATTCCCAATCCCTGGTAGGTGGACAGGCGAATGAAGCGGAACGCGGCCAGTATCGGTTCCCCACGATAGTCTGTCGCCGCGATGATCCCTTCATGTCCACTTGCGGCCAGGGTCGCGGGCAGCGCGGTAATCTTGTGGGTCATAGAAGGGGCAGGATTAAACTTCAGCGGGGTTAAAGCGATGCCATCCTCGTTCACAAGAAGAGTCTCCAATGAGCTGGAGCTTCGCCCTTCCGAGACCTGGTGAACCGTCATCGCCCCAAGATCCAGCGCCAAAATCAATGTTCCGACTACCCTGGACTGTTCCAGATTATCGCCGGGTGCGAGGAGTTGTTGTGAGATCGTAAGATTCAGGCCGTCATCCTGGGAAAATATTGAGGTATGACGTTCCTTGGAAATCACCATTTCCTGTTGTCCCGAGTCATCTACCGGGTTGCTATGACCTATACGACTGCTATCAGATGAGGCGATGATCAGCCTGCCCAGGGGATCAACAATGTCCAAATGGCGAACGGTATCGAAATTCGACACATAGGATGACAACTCGGAGTTCAACAGGGCCAACGCTTTGTTGGATTGCACTTTCAACATCAATTCAGCCGGGACTGTTTGCTCGCCCCGGGTAGTGATGAAATCCCTGGCTACGCCGGCCACCGTGTCACGAACGAATGCTTGATCGGCAAGGCTGCGCACATCGCGGGATTTCTCGTTTATCTCCCGTTGCAAGTAATCGCTTTCCAGGTCTGCGGTCCGACTAAGCAGGCTGAACGCTTCGTCCTGTTTTTGCGACAGACTGCCTTCGAATCCGGTAAATGGAATGCCATATACCTGGACCAGGCTAACCATTACGATGACCACAATTGCCAGGGGGAAACTGCCCAGCAGAATTGCCGTTCGCAATGAGATGCCCGGGGATCTCTTGGCTCTAGTCATCTTCATCGGCTTCAAGGTCATTCAGAACCCGAAAGTTGTTTATCGAGTAGTTATTCGGGTGACGCAGGATGTCTTCGATGGCGGGAAACGTGAAACTGCTCCTCACGGTGTTCCAATTGCTGGATTCAGGCACCGTGCCCTCGTTCTTGAGAAATTGGAATTCGTTGTGCAGCCTGGAGCCTGGATTTAGCAGTCTGGGATTCACTATCGCCAGTGTTGAAATAGATAAAAGATCGTGCTCCGCTATTGATGCCAGCTGATTTCTAGACAGTGGTATGTCAGCACCCGTGAAGGTTTTCCAGGCCTGTTTTGCCCAACCGCTTGCTGTGAGGCGATTGGAATAATCAGCGTTTAGCCAGGCCATGGCCCGTAGCTGAGAGGCGATGAGCTCTTTAGAAGCCTCGTACTGGGACTGTGCGTAATCTGCTGAGAAATACAGGTAACCTGTGGACAGGCTACTGTAAACACGAAATGCACCTTGCGAAAATTTTGCGATGGTCGGTACAGGCTCCCAAGCGCAGAACAAGTCAATCTCTTGTCGTAGCATTGCTTCCGGCATGTCGTTCACGTCGAGCGGAATCATTTTCACATCGTTTGTGCTGATCCCGATTGCCGCCAGGGCCTCTTGCAAGGCGAAATGGGCATTGGACCCCGGCGCATACCCGATTCGATGGCCTTTCAACTCTGTCAGAAGCATGGGGCGCGTGGCCATAATCGACACAAACCCATGCTGCATCAGGCTGGCAACCCTGATATCGCTGGTCGCTGCGGCGACCAGTGCAGGCATGTCTCCGCCAATGCCTGCATCAAGGTCTCCCCGCTTCAGGAAGAAATTTATATCCGCACCCTTTGCGAAAGAATGAAAGCGAATGCTAATGCCCAGGGAGTCGAGTGCCGCGTGCAGAACCGCGTCGCGCTTCATTGTTTCAACGATAATACTTACTGGCATCCACATCGGCTGAACGCCGATGTCCAGGATGTGCTCATCGCGACCAAAATCATACTTGCTGTATATCGGGTGTTGCGTGAGATCAGGTGGCGAGT
>JAHEER010000165.1 GCA_024640625.1 Desulfobulbaceae bacterium | reverse complement strand
TGGAATTTCGGTTTCGATTTCAGTCCCTCGGGATATCGACTGCATGCGTCCCATCAGCAGATTCATCAGCAGTACGCCATGATTCCAGATCAGATCGAAGGATATACAGGCGGTTCTGCTGACAGATCCAGCGCTTACCGGCCCTTTTCTTCCGGCGACATGGTTGAGGAGGTCATAACTGCCTACCGAAACACCTATCAAAGCAGTTTTTTTCGCGACTATCACCAGGCTCTTACCACCAACACCCGGATGGACGGCCGCAGCGACCTCGACAGCAACCTGATCGTCTGGGAGGACGACCAGGTTGTGCTCTTCGTGCCCAAAGCCCAGACCTCCCAGTGGGAACTGCAGCTAATTACCAAGCCGGATCGGCATGGCAGCTTTCCCGGCAATATCATCGAAACCCCTGCGCAGATCAGACGTTCGCTTGATCTCGGCATTCTCAGGGCCCAAAAAGCCCTGGCCGGCCGCGGGGCCGCAATGGTGACCACCATCGAATATTCGAAACGATTTTCCTCAACCCTCACCGACCAGCCGCTGATTTACTGCTTCCTGCCCAAACTGCCGCAGTCCATGGGCGCTTTCAGCGAGGCCCAGTTGCGCTTCATCAACGGCCACTACCCTGAAGATTTCGCTGCGGTCTGTCGGCAAAGCCTGAACGATCAGGCCTTCTGAATCTATGGCAGGGGAGACAGAGCCTATTTTCCTTGTTGAGACAGAGTTCCTCTTGGTGTAGTGTGCAGAGCTTACCGTCAGCAACAACATCATCCGTCATCTGGAGTTTAGAATGAGTACCAAGAAGTATTTCGGCAACTGGGGTGGAAGCTTTATTCCCGAAGCGTTACATGAGACATTCAGGCAGTTGGACATTGCCTATAGGCAGATCAGAAACGATCCCGCCTTCTGGGAAGAATACATGTCGCTGATGTCGACCTATTCCTGCCGCCCGACCCCCCTTACCTACGCCGAAAACCTTTCCAATCACTTTGGCGGCGCCCAGATCTATATAAAGCGCGAGGATCTCAATCACACCGGCGCCCACAAGGCCAACAACGTCATGGGCCAGGGGCTGCTGGTCAAGCGCATGGGCAAAACCCGAGTGATCGCCGAAACCGGCGCAGGTCAGCACGGAATAGCAACCGCTACCATGGCGGCAAAATTCGGCTTTGAGTGCACCGTCTACATGGGCGAGGAAGATGTCCAGCGGCAGCGCCCCAATGTCTTCTGGATGGAGAAGATGGGCACCACCGTGGTGCCGGTAAAGGATGGTTCGAAAACGCTCAAGGATGCAATCAACGAAGCGTTTCGGGACTGGGTCACCAATATGGATACCACCCACTACGTATTCGGCACCGCCTGCGGTCCAGCGCCGTTTCCCGAAATGGTTTCCTGGCTGCAGTCGATAATCGGACAGGAAGCGGCCGAACAGATCGTCCGGCAGCATGGAAAATTGCCCACACGCATCTATGCCTGCGTTGGGGGCGGATCAAACTCACTGGGGATTTTCCAGAGATTTCTCGATGAAGAGCAGACCGAACTGGTGGGCGTGGAAGCTGGGGGCCACGGCCTCGACAGCGGCCAGCATGCCGCCCGGCTGTGCGGCGACGACGCCTCCGCCGGGGTCGCCCAGGGCTACAAAACCATGTTCCTGCAAAACGACGACGGCCAGATGCTCGATACTCATTCCGTATCGGCCGGACTCGATTATATCGGGGTCTCCCCTATTCTCGCCGATCTCTGGGAGAAGAAAGCGGTCCGCTTTGAAGCCGCCACCGATGACGAAGTCATCGAGGCGCTGGACTTGACCATGAGAATGGAAGGCATAATTCCGGCACTTGAATCGGCCCATGCGTTCGTGCAGGCCTTCAAGGAAGCCTCTGAAATGGCCAAAGATGAGGCGATCATCATCAACATGTCGGGGCGCGGCGATAAGGATATTTTCACCATCGCCCACGCCTACGGTGATCCTTCCTGGAAAGAGTTCATCATTGACCGCGCGGAACAGTACAGAAAATAGCCACTCGAGATTGTTACTACGGTGTACCCATGAAACTGGAAAAAATTATCCGGCAACGAAAGGCTGACAAGGATATCCTGCTGATGACCCACATCGTGCTGGGCTACCCCTCTTTTGAGATAAACCGGGAGGTGATCAAGCAGATGGTGGACAACGGTGTGGACTGCATCGAGATGCAGATCCCTTTCTCCGAGCCGATGGCCGACGGTCCGGTGATTCTGAAAGCCAACCAGGACAGCCTGACCCGTGGCACCACCATCGAGGATTGTCTGAATTTCGGGGCCGAAATGTGTTCGACCCACGAGATCCCGTTTCTCTATATGACTTATTACAACATTATCTATAAATACGGTGAAGAGCGTTTTCTTGACCAGGCTGCAGAGGCCGGTATCCGGGGGCTTATTCTTCCGGATCTGCCCCCCGAGGAAGGGGCTCATCTGTGTAAATCGGCAAAGCAGCGGGATATTGCGCCGATAATGATCTATTCGCCCACCAGCACGGTCGAGCGCATGCAGGAACTGTCCGGCCATGGGGCCGGGTTTATCTATTGCACGGCACGAAAAGGCGTTACCGGCAGTCACAGTGATCTTGACACCGAGTTTAAAAATTATCTCAGCCGCTGCCGCCAGGCAACCTCGCTACCCCTGGCTGTTGGCTTCGGCATCCAGAACCGTAGCGACATCGAAGCACTCATAGGAGCAGCCGATATGGGAGTGGTCGGCTCGCAAACCATAAAGCTGGTTGACGAGCAGGGCAGCGCGGCCGTCGGACCTTTTATCAGCCGGCTGCGTGGCACTAGCTGAACTCGGCTGTACCGCACTTCACCATGGACTTTAGCCAGGACGACATCGACTGGATGGAAAGGGCTCTGGAGCAAGCGGAACTGGCTGGAGCAAAGGGTGAGGTGCCGGTGGGCGCAGTCCTGGTCAGAAACGGTACCCTGCTCGGCCGGGGCGGTAACAGCCCCATATCGACACAGGACCCGACCGCCCATGCCGAGATCAAAACGATTCGCCAGGCCGCTGAGAGATTAGCGAATTACCGATTGGGCGGCACCCTTTATGTAACCCTGGAACCCTGCCTGATGTGTATGGGGGCAATTATCCACAGTCGAATCGAGCGGCTGGTATTCGGGGCACGCGACCCGAAAACCGGTGCCGCCGTGTCGGTTTATCAAATTGGCTCTGACAGGCGGCTGAACCACACCCTCAAGGTCGAGGGGGGGCTGCTTGAAGAGCGGTGCGGCCTTGTCCTCAAAGAGTTTTTCAGAGAGCGCCGGCACGACCCGTGATTTTTCTTGACTGGCATGCTTTTTCACCTGACAAATTTTTTTTTGATTGATAAATTGCAGCCGAACGTTTAAGTAGTACCACTCATTGCATCCCAGCCCAACGGAGAGGTGACCGAGTGGCTTAAGGTGCACGCCTGGAACGCGTGTGTACGCAAGTACCGTGAGTTCGAATCTCACCCTCTCCGCCATCTTTCATCCCCGGCAGTCAGGATTGCGCTGCTAAGTCGCCCTACAGAAAAGAATCTCTCGTTCCAGTGCCGCCCAGGCCGATGTGATCAATCAAACCGTCGCTCGCTTCTTGGAATTTAAGATTATCACTTTGATTTATTTATCGGAGGTGATCAGGTATTCTGTGCTTCGTATGCCAGGGGTGAAAGCACCCTTGCTATTATGAGTCGCAGGAAATAGCTGTCTATTTTATGGCGCCTGAGCAACTCACCCCTGATCTCTATTTTTGTTCGATAGGAGGAATCCATGTCACGTGGTCCGAGATCCTGGCTTCTGTTAATCATTAGTACCGCCTTTCCCGGCTCTTTCAGTCTGGCCCAGGCTGCCGAAAACCAGGCAGAAAAAGAGCTTGACACCATGGTGGTCGATTGGCTGCGTCCGCTGTTTGAGACTGTGTCGGCTAATCCCTGGATCCAAAGCGTCATCGTCATCGTCATCACCTTTACCTGCGCTTCGCTCCTTACCTGGTTGATCTTTAGAATTATTTCAGCGATTACCAGACGGACTCACTTTGTGTTCGACGACCAGATAGCCCTGATCCTGCGCCCGCCGATCTATTTTTCGCTTGTGGTTATTGGTCTGACCGCAGGGATCAACCTGATGCCGCTTGAAGCCTGGAAACTTTATCTGATCAGAGGCATGCGAACCATCGGGATAGTTATCTGGGTTGTCTTTTGCATCAGATTGGCCTCTCTACTTCTGAAGCGAGTGGCTGGGCTTTCCAATAAATTTACCTTTATCCAGCATCGTACCGTCACCCTGTTCGACAACCTGGCCAAAATCACTATTTTCGGGGCCGGGGTCTACGCCTTTTTCGTGGTATGGAATATTGACATGACCGCCTGGCTCGCGTCGGCGGGCATCGCCGGCATCGCCATTGGTTTTGCCGCCAAGGATACTTTGTCCAACCTCTTCTCCGGGGTCTTCATTATCGCCGATGCCCCTTACAAGGTCGGAGATTATATTGAACTGGAAAGAGGCGGTCGGGGCAAGGTGGTCAACATCGGCCTGCGCAGTACGCGTATTCTCACACGCGACGATATCGAGGTCACCATCCCGAATTCCATCATCGGCAATTCGACGATCATCAATCAATCCGGCGGCCCCCATGAAAAAATGAGGATCCGCCTGAAGATTGGAGTGGCCTATGGTTCCAATGTCGATAAGGTGAAAGAAATTCTGGTTGAAGCGGCAAAGGCCAGTCCTCTGGTGTGCGCCTCGCCGGAACCGCGCGTCCGGTTCCGGCAGTTCGGCGCCTCCAGCCTCGATTTCGAGGTGCTTTTCTGGGTGGAAAATCCAGAATTAAAGGGAATGGTCCTTGACGCGATGAATACGGCCGTTTACAACCGGTTAAGAGATGAGCACATAGAGATTCCCTACGCGAAACAGGATTTATACATCAAGGGACTGCCTAATGCACTCTCGCAAAATATCTCAGCCGAATCGGAAAAACCAGGTGCACCTGGTTAGCGCCAGGCGCCTTCTGCCTTCAGATAGTGGCTTGTGCCTTGGCCGACGGCGCCCCATGCTGACAGGCGCTATAGTCATAATGACACCGGCTTGAAGAAGATGAAATTATCACCGGGGAAACTCTGTCTGTGTTTCACTTTTCTCAATGAAATCAAAGATGAAAAGCTACTTGCAGAATACCGGGCGCTGCTGCCCGCCGACGAAGTGGTCCGTCTTGAAAGATATCGCTTTGCCACCCACAAAAAGCGCTACCTGGTGGGACGAGCCCTGCTCCGGACAATTCTGTCACACTATACGGGGTTGAATCCTGCATCGATCCGACTCGCAAGAGAAGGCCACGGGCGCCCCTATCTGCCTCAAGCAGGTAAAAATCCCCCTCCGCAGTTCAGCCTTTCCTATACCGACGGCCTTGTTGCTGTCGCCTTGATTGCAGACGGCAAGATTGGCCTGGATGTTGAGAACGCAAGTGCTCCCATCGATTGTTTAGAAATTGCGGCCGCCTACTTTTCCCCGACCGAGTATAATGAACTCGCACAATTGCCGGGACCTCTGATGAAAAAGCGGTTCTTTGAATTCTGGACCCTGAAGGAAGCCTACTTGAAAGCGCGAGGGCTTGGTTTGAAGCTGCCCCTGGAAGAAGTAAGCTTTACTTTCCCCGAAAAGATCTCGGAGCCCATACAACCGGCCTCCATTACGAGGCAGGACGGCAGAAACTGGCAGCTCAGGCTGCTGAAGCCTAGTGATCTGCACCAGGCGGC
>JAHEER010000059.1 GCA_024640625.1 Desulfobulbaceae bacterium | reverse complement strand
AGTTTCCTGCCGAACCAGAGGGATATCGACCGGCAGGAGGAAAAAACCAGCGCAGCTGTCTGCCAGCTTTGTCACCCCGGCCTGAATTGAGGTGAACATACCGGCCCCGTAGTTTTCATTCAGTACAAAACGGGCCTGGCGGTCCCGTAGCATCGGAACAAGTTCCTCGGATCGATGGCCGACTACCGTGACAATTTCCCTGATGGCGGGCAGGCGAAACAGGTCCAAGGCATGCTCCAGAATGGATTTGGGACCGATCCGCAGCAACGGTTTGAAACCATCTATCCGCGAAGAACTGCCCGCGGCCAGGATGAGGGCGCTGATTTCGGGTTCAGCCATGCTGTCTTCGCTGCGCCCGATGCTGGATAAGTTCAGCGACGACGCTGACTCCAATCTCTTCAGGTGTCTCCGCGTCAATTGAGATACCGATAGGACAGTGTATATGCTCGAGCGCACTGGCTGAAAATCCCTCCTCGGCCAACTGCCGGAAGATCGTCTCCCGCTTCCTGCGACTGCCTATCATGCCGATATATCCTGCCTCGGTCCGCAACGCTTGGGCCAGCACCTGCTGGTCAAAGTGATGCCCTCTGGTGACGATGACGATGGAGCTGCTCCGGTTTATCATGAACGCCCCAAACAGATTTTCGTATCCGGGGCAGACGTGTATTTCATCGGCACCGGGAAACCTCTGTTCATTGGCAAATTCCTCCCGGTCGTCGAAGACAAGGGTCCGGAAACCGACCTGTCGCGTCAGCAGCGCAAGCGCTTTTGAGACATGGCCGCCGCCGATAATGTAGACCGGATCAGCTGGCGAGACCGGCTCCACAAGATTCACGACGCCTGCCGATTCCTGCACCGATGATGCGGCTCTCCCGGATGGCTTCAATTCGGCCTCCGTTTCAATCTTCCGCTCGACCCGCCAGCGCCCATCGTGAGAGGTGATCCGTGCTATCCAAAGAAAAGAGTGCCCGCTTCTGATCATTTCCACAGCGCTGCGGTAGAGTTCTCTATTGGCGTCGGAAGCTGGCACGTGTTCCAGCAGGATCTGTATCTTCCCTCCACAGATGAGGTCCATCCCGGCAGTGTGGTCGGAATCGCTCAGATCATAATGGATGACGAGAGCCTCTTGAGTGCCAAACAGCTGGGTGGCCAACTTGATCACATTCCCTTCCACCGCACCCCCGCCGATCGTCCCGGAAATAGAGCCGTCGGCAAAGACGATCATCTTCGAACCCGAAGTTCTCGGGGTTGAGCCGTGGTGATCGATTATGGTCGCCACGACCAGGCCCCGGCCTTTCTGCAGTAATGCGTTAATCTCTTCCAATGACGTATTCATTTCACTTCCCGAATGGACAAAGCGGATATCTACACTCGCTGCAGCTGCCGCACAGGCCGCCATGGCCGAGTTTCACGATGTCCTGGCGGGTCAAACACTCCCCAGCGAGAATACGCGGTAAAATCAGGTCGAGGATGCTCACCTGATGATACATCACACATCCCGGCAAGCCGATAAGAGGTATGTCACCGAGGTAGGCGAGCATGAACATTGCTCCAGGCAGCACAGGGGCGCCATAGGTAATCACCTTTGCACCCGTTGCCCGAATACTGCTGGGTGTAAGATCGTCCGGGTCAACCGACATGCCGCCGGTCAGTAGGATGATTTCTGCTCCGTCCTGGATAAGCTTGGAAATCGCCTCGACGGTCAAAGGTATGTCGTCGGGGACATACAATTGGCCGATAAGCCTGCTGCCATAACCCGTTATTTTTTCCTTGACTACCGGACCAAAGGTATCCTCGATCCTGTGGTGATATATTTCACTGCCGGTAGTAATGACACCGATACGTTGCGCTGTCAGAGGGTATACGGAGACAACTGAACCATCTTCCCGGCTGACGCTTTCAGCCAGAGCAATCACTGAGTTCTCGATGGTCAGCGGTATGATTCGGGTTCCAGCAACCACTTGGCCGCGCCTGACCATCCGGTTGGTATGCAGGGTAGCGAACATGAGATCAGGCATCATGTTCAAAGTCTCGAGCGTGTTCACCCTGATCTTTAATAGCCCGTCATGCGCGGCGGCCAGGTTGACCCTGCCCTCCGCCGGGCTGCTCAGCTCGATGCCTCTGCCTGCAGCAGCAGTTGCGATACGTACAGCAGCCTCATCTTCGTGCAGCCAGCCGTTTTTAAGATCCAGCACCCCTATGTGTTCCTTGCCAAGATCCCGTAATCGCTCGATGTCCTCGAACCTGATAACCTGTCCTCTCCTGTAGGCCGGGCCTTTATACCGGCCCACCACTATTTCAGTAATATCATGGGCCAAAACCATGCCAACGGCATCCTGCACCGGTATCAACTTCATAACAGCTGTTGCCTTTAGTGTAATAAATCGGTATTGAATGGCAGTTCCCGCAACCTGACTCCAGTCGCGGCGAAAATGGCATTCGCTATTGACGGTGCGACCGAAGGCACCACAGGCTCGCCGATACCTCCTGCCTTCTTGCCGTCTTCCAGGATGTGCACCTCTATTTCCGGCACCTCCGACATCCGCAGGAGCCGATACTCATCGTAATTGGCTGTAGAGACACCGCCGTCTCTGAATCGTACCCGCTCATAAAACGCGACGCTCATGCCCATGATCACCCCGGCTTCAGCCTGCGCCCGGATCGCATCGGGATAGACCGCTGTCCCGCAGTCAATCGCACAGTGCATTTTGTGTACTGTGATTTCGCCGCCGGAACCAACCGCTATCTCGGCCACGTGGGCGGCGGTCGATTCGAAACAAGAGGTTAGTGCAATTCCTCGTGCCCTTCCCTCCGGCAGAGGGTCGTTCCAGCCGGCCCGCTCAGCCAGATGCGTCAGGACGTTATAAGGTCTGCTGCCCCTCTCCAGGTGGGCAAGACGGAATTGGACCGGGTCCGCTCCCGCGGCGTGAGCCAGCTCGTCCATGAAGGACTCGACGGTAAATACATTGGACGAATATCCCACCGACCGCCAGAAGCCAACCCTGATCGGCAGGTCCATCATGACGTATTCGACTCGCTTGTTGGGCATCGAGTAGACCATATCCCAAACACCGGAGACGGCATCCGGGTCGACGCCGTCCTTGACATATTGGTGCATCACCCTGGTCATGACCGACGGGGCGGTCAGTTTGTGCGACCAGGCAACCACCTTTCCGCTGTTATCCAGGCCCGCCTGTACCCTGCTGTGGTTTGCCGGGCGAAAATAGTCATGAGCGAAATCATCCTCCCGACTCCAGATCACTTTTACCGGCCGCCCCAGCGATTTTGACAGCAACACCGCTTCGACCAGCGGGTCAGGTTCCGCCCGCAGACCGAAGCCGCCGCCTGCCGGCAGGGTCATGACCTCGACCTTCTCCACGGGAAGTCCGGTCAACTTGGCTGCCGTTAACTGGAACACGGTCTGGCCCTGGGTCGGCGCCCAGATGCGGCAGCGTTCCTTTTCCACATGGGCGGTGCAGTTGATCGGCTCCACCTGGGCGTGGGAGAGATAGGGCAATTTATATGACTGCTCCACGGTCTGACCTGCCGCAGCAAAAGCTGTTTCAACATCACCCTCGTTCTGGGCTACTGCCCCCGGTCTGGTAAGATGCTCTTGATACAGAGCGTCCAATGTCTCATCGTTCAGATCTGGATGAGACGCCTTTGACCAGGTGATGTTCAGAGCCTCCCTGCCCTGCATGGCAGCATAGGTAGTTTCTGCACAGACCCCGATACTGTTTTCCAAGTCAACCACCTCAATGACACCTTTGATGGCCATTGCCGCCTCAGCATCATGGGACTCGGGTGTCGCCCCATAATAGGGAGGCCGGGCCACAACGGCGACGCACATGTTGTCGATGCTGAAATCGATGCCGTATACTGTGTGCCCCATCACCTTGTCTGGGATATCCAAACGCTCCCGAGGGGTGCCGATAATTGTATAGTCCTGAGGAGCTTTCAGAGGGGGATTTTCGGGGACTGGTCGTTTTCCTGCAACTTCCGTCAACTGCCCATAGCTGAGGCTGGAGCCGTCCGGGTGCAAAACTTTGCCCTCCTTTGCCACGCACTGTTGCACCGGAATTTGCCACTGCTCCGCTGCCGCTTCCACCAACATCTGCCGGGCAGCGGCCCCGACCTTACGGAGCATGTCCCACCGGTGCCGTATACTGGTGCTGCCGCCGGTCGCCTGGGTATGCCATACCGGATCTTTAAACGGCTCTGCGGCCAGTGCCATCTTCACCTGGACCGTTTCCCAGGCCGCATCCAGCTCTTCGGCGATAACCATCGGGATGCCGGTGTGGGAGCCCTGACCGAGATTGGTCTGCCCCACCCAGACGGTGATCGTTTCATCGGCGCCAATTTCCAGAAATGCGTGCGGTTTGAATGGGGTGTTCACAGCAGCCTGCAGCGAAGTTGCATTAAAAATCTCAATCCGGCTGGAGAGCACGGTACCTGCAATGACCAGGCTGCTCTTCGCCAGAAAGGTCCTGCGCGTCATGGATGCGTACATGGCTCACCCTCCTTGTTTACTTGAAATTTCGGCGGCCATCCTGATGGCCTTCTTCATCCTGGGATGGGAGCCGCAGCGGCAGATCAGGTCATCCATGGCCTCGTTTATCTGCTCGTCCGATGGGTTTGGCTGGCGGGACAGAAAGTCGACCGTTTGCAGCATGATGCCCGGTTGGCAATAACCGCATTGGGGAACTTGTTTTGCAATCCAGGCAACCTTGACCGGGTGATTGTCAGGCAACCCTTCTATGGTTGTGATCTCGCTCGCTCCGACGTCCTTAACCGGGATCGAGCAGGATCTGACTGCTTTCCCGTCAATGAGCACTGTGCAGATACCGCATTCCGCTATCCCACAGGTATATTTGACGCTTGTTATCCCAAGATTGTCCCTTAGTACCCAGAGCAATGGAGTCTCTGAATCCACATCCACCTCTTTTTTTATGCCGTTGATCTGTAGGGTAACCATATAGCCTCCACTCTATTGTTAGGCAGTCTCAGCGTATAATTAACAACTCTCTGAGATCAGTATTAATAAGCTCCTCAGCTATCCGTGCTTCTGGGTAATTTAGCGTAAGGTAGATTAGATTGCCACTAGCAATCGATTAATTCTTTACCGCGCAACACAGCTGTCAGGAACAAGCTTCGGATGGGTGGAAATGGTCATTTGGTCGGCGTGGAGTCTGGCCCTCTTTGACCAATCAGACAGTCGCGCTTCTATTTCTGCATTATGTATGCGGATTTCTTCATACAACTCCACAACGTTGGCGGTTGCAGGTCGATCCAGCACCGCCAGTAGGCCTATCAAAAACCAATATTTCAGCCTAATAATTACCTGCTTTTATTGTCCTGAATCCGTCTTGCCAGACGAGCGCACGAGAACAGGGGCTGATATCGTCGCCGCACTGTTTCATGCCGTTTTACAAGCAATCCACTTTGTTTAAGACCCGCTATTTCAGGGAAGAATCATCCTCTGCGAAAGATTAACGAAATAAGGGCCCAGAGCGAGAGAATTGCCAGCACCGGCCAGATCACGAGCAGGTCGACCCGGATATTGGCCTCAGGGGTCTTGATCAATACCAGCAGTTCCCAGGCTGCATAGAGTCCCCACGCAATTGATGCGATAAGCAGCGATTGGAGACGTCGATTAGCTCCGAATTCTGTAAAGCGTAACAGGAGATATCCCGAACTAAATAAAACAGCGACGACAAAAATATTGAGCGGCTTTAAAACAAATATTGAGGCCAGAAAATTCAAGTTTGATCCTCTCTCAACCGGGCAGCTTCAGCGCAATGATTCGAAAGGTTTAGACACTACCTGAGATGTTCACATTACTCAGTTGAGTGGGTCAGCGCCGAATCGATTCTGCCCGGCCGTGCCCTGCTGGATAAACCAGAAAACCAGAATAATGAAGCCGATAACAGGGATACACGAGAGCAGCAGCCACCAGCCCGATTTATCCAGGTCGTGCAGGCGTCGGACACCAACTCCTATGGATGGCACAACAATCGCCAGCCCCCACATGGTGCTGAAAATGCCGTAACCTGAGGCATCGTTGAAAATCAGGTTGTCGAGAATAGATAAAGCAATTGCCACGCCCCAGCAAAACAGAGCAAACCACCAGTATTCCGAGCGTGCTGCCCGGTCACTGAAGTTGATATATTTTTCTTTCAGGCACGTTCGTACCGCATCGGTGAAACTCATCATGATATTGGCTCTTCTGAAATGTTTACTCGTGTGGATCACGATTCATGTAATGTTTGGTGCCCTTTGATCTCCGCTGCCGCTATTACCGTTCGAAATTGAGTTTGGAGTTTTTTTTACCTGCAGTTCAGCGCTCCCTTGTCACTAAACAGCAAAGCTAAACAATTATCTGCTCCAGTCAAGACACGGTCGGGGTAAATTATTAATAACCACTTGATTTTAAATTGTTAATTGAATTACTCACTGAGGTAGGGTTGATTTTAACTCTCTGAAGTAACAAGAGTAATGGGTGGGTTTGGAAGTAACATCCGTTGGTGGATGCATCACAGCACAACGTTTATAAAATTGGTGAAAGAATAGACGATGCGTAAGCTCATTATATCAGCACTTCTGTATGCGGTCATTCTAGGTTTGGGTGCCGGTGCAGCGGGATCCAGCGATGAGATCAAAGTTGAACGGGTCAGCTTCGAGCGGGGCAAGAACAGCGCCACCATCGAAAGTTCGATAACCGGCTATGCCGCCATCGATTATGTCCTTGGCGCGCGGCAGGGGCAATACATGAATGTCAGCATGGCCACCGACAACGGTGCCAATTATTTCAATATCCTGGCTCCGGGCGAAGATCAGGTCGCCATGTTCAACGGTTCGACAAACGGCAACCAATTTGAAGGCATACTGCCCGAATCGGGTGACTACAAGGTCAGGGTCTATATGATGCGCAGTGCGGCGCGTCGAAACGAGGTGGCCACCTATCGACTGGAGATGATCATCGCCGATGTCGACCAAGAGCCGGACGCGGCAGCATCTTCTGATCCCTTTGAAGATTCCGCGGTTCGGGCCGGCATGGGCAATTTCGACGCCACCGGGCAAATCCCGTGTGCCCAGGCCG
Source organism: Desulfobulbaceae bacterium (assembly GCA_024640625.1). Classification (GTDB taxonomy): domain Bacteria; phylum Desulfobacterota; class Desulfobulbia; order Desulfobulbales; family Desulfocapsaceae; genus JABDQA01. The sequence goes on along the minus strand of JAHEER010000059.1, from coordinate 13,854 downwards.
CCGGTCAGCCGACCCGACCCTGTGATTTCGGAGTGGCACGTGACGGCGGCGGCAATGCCACGGTAATCATCACCAAGCCCGACGGGGTGAAGCGGGCCATATTTTTTATAGACGGCAAAGCCAACAGTGCTGACACCAGTCAGGCGGACGGCTACGGCGAGTTCAAGGCCGACCAGGAAAACGATCTGCACCTCATCCGGGTCGGGGAGGAGCGCTATGAGATCCCAGATGCGGTAATAACCGGCGGTTGAGATAGTGATCTTGGTAAAGCAACGGAAACGCATTGAGCCCTGATCGGGTTGCTGTTTCCCAAAATATTCTAGACGACGAGAGTAAGAGTTTCATGACAGCAAATAGCAAAAGTATGATACACCGGGTACGTGGTGCCGTCAGAATTCTGCCGCTCAGTGTGCTCTGTATTTTGTTTTCCATGGGCTCCTCTGCTGCGGGCCAGTTCGAGGATGCACTGTTCAATGAGCTGGAGCACCACGTACCGGAGCTGGCGTCCTCTTCCTGGTACGGCGAGGCGCTGGCGGTCGAAGAGCAGTGGCTGTTCGAGGTCTACCGGGAAAATGGGTTTCAGCCCATCTGGTTCTCTGATACCGCTCTTGGCGAAGCAGCCATGGTCCTGCTGGACACGCTGGAAAACGCTGATCAGCACGGCCTCGCTCCGCAAGATTACAACTTAGAATCAATCACGGCCCTGCTGGACCGTGCAAGCCCGGCGGAGCGTGCCCGGCTCGACCTGGCCCTGACCGATGGGTTCCTGCGTTATGTACATGATTTAAGTGAGGGGCAAAGCAAAGCACGCCATGCCTTTCCGGAGCTGTTTAGCGAAGCCGGATCTCCGGCCTTTTCCCCGCTCGAGGCTATCAGGTTCGCAGACCATCCGGGCGGACTGCAGGGCAATTTGAGCTCGTTGGCTCCTCAACATCGTTATTACCGGCAATTGACCGAGGCACTTGCCGAATACCGTAAGATTGCCCAACTGGGCGGCTGGCCTTCGATAAAAGATGGTCCTACTCTGCATCCAGGTGAAAGTGACCCCCGGGTTGCCCCGCTCAGGGATTTGCTGATTACAACTGGCGATTTGGAGCAGGATAGTGATCAGGGCGATCTCTACGATTCTGAAACCGCTGCCGCAGTTAAACGTTACCAGCAGCGTCACGGGTTGAGCGACGACGGGGTGATCGGCCCCAAAACCCTGGCGGCGATGAACGTGTCGGTTGCGGAGCGGATTGAGCAGCTGAAGCTCAACCTGGAGCGCTGGCGCTGGCATGACAGGGAGCTGGGCGATACCTATGTGCTGGTGAATATAGCAGGGTTCGATCTAAAGGCAGTCCGAGGAAACAGTCTTGAATTGGAAATGAGGGTTATCGTCGGCAAACTGCACCATGAGACTCCGGTCTTCAGCGACAGGATACGCTATGCCGAGTTCAACCCGTACTGGAACCTGACCCCGCATATCGCCCGCACCGAGACCCTCTCACACCTGCGCAAGAACCCCGGCTATCTGGCTGAGAAGCATATCCGCCTTTTTTCCAGTTGGGGCGGTGATGCGGTGGAACTCGACCCGCTGACCATAGACTGGCAGTCGGTCACGCCCCGGGCCATGAACCGCTACAAGCTGCGGCAGGACCCAGGTGTCTGGAACGCACTCGGGACAATGAAGTTCATCTTTCCAAACAAGTATTCGGTCTATCTGCACGACACCCCCAACCACGATCTTTTTCGTACGGCGAATCGGGCTTTCAGTCACGGCTGCATCCGGCTCAGCGACCCGCACGCGATGGCGGTTTTTCTGCTCGACCAGGGCGACGGCTCCTGGAATCGGCAGCGGGTGGAAGCCATCGTGGACAGCGCCGAACGCACTATCGTCAACCTGCCCGAGCGGATACCGGTACATCTTACCTACCTGACCGCCTGGCACGATGAAGAAGGAGTACTCCACTTCAATGAGGACCTTTATGGACGAGATAAAAGGTTGTTAAAGGCCCTTAATTCTGGCAATTAGAGTCGAAAGAAATGACTTATGATGCAAGATAACGATACATCCGAACCCACCAGTAGACGTGACGGGGATGACTCATTCAGGGCATGAAGTTTGAGTGCAAATCTGGGCTCATCAAGCACCAGTTCATGGCTCTCCGATATTGTGCGCAATACTTGCTCTGCATGATCGATATCGTCCTCGCAACTGATGCCAAAAGTTAAATCGGCCCCACGATAACTCCAGCACTTGCAAGCCCGGCTAGAAGTGGAGCAGATAAGGCTGTAACCCTATGTCCCCAAACGCTCTACAATGAGCTAGCTGTTTTAAGCTTTTCCTGCCAGTAATCAGTTGTTCAATAAATCATGGATCAGTCTAGTCGGTAAGAGCGTTCTCGGCTGTAGTTTTGCGAGCATAGACGTCATGGGAAGCTAATACGGCCCTAAAGCTGTTGCTCGATCGGCAGCACGCCGAGCAGCCAGTCTTCGAGCCTCTGCAGGAAGGACTCCGCAGGCTGCCGCTTGAGGATAATATCTCCGGCAATCCAGTTTGCTCTGCCCTTATCGTCCAAGATCAGGTACCAGGCGTTACGCTGGAGAAAATCGATTGCCAGCAGATCCCGCAGGTGACTGTTGAAGGCCGGACTCCTGATCACCAGCCCTATTTCGGTGTTGAGGTAGAGCGAACGCGGATCGAGGTTGGCACTGCCGACAAAACTCAGATCTTGGTCGATCAGCATCAGCTTGGCATGCAAGCCGAGATGTTTGTCGCCGACCGGGTGATCCATGTAACGCTTCCTGTCCTCAGCAAAGACACGGGTCTCATGAACTTCGGCGCCATGTTTGAGCAGCCTGTTCAAATGGGCTCGGTAGGCGCTATGGGCCGCCACATGGTTGTTCGAGCGCAGGGAGTTGGTCAGGATACGTACCTGTACTCCCCTCTTTTCCGCTCCTTCCACCGCAGATTCGAGTTCGGGGGTAGGGATCAGATAGGCTGAAACGAGCACCAACTCTTTTTCGGCATGCTCCATTAGATCGATGAGCGTCGAAGAGAGCTGAATGGGCAGTGCATCAGCATCATTCGGGTTCCTGGTTGCCGGGGTATCGGCGACCACACGAACCTCTCCAGAAAGACCGGTCTGTGCAGCCCCGATCCAGGCAGCCATCCGGGAAGCCTCATCTTCAGCTGGTTCTTGATGCAGGTCACGTCCTGGCGACATCTGAGAGTCGTCCAGCCGAGGAAGCGGTTGGGCATTGAACAGCGTTTCAACCGGAAAAGACCAGTCACTGTTCCAATAGGTGTCAAACGACTGGCTGATATCATCAACCGACGGGCCTGCGGTGAGAATCTCGAAATCGCGGAAATTATAGCGTGCATGGCGGCCAAAATACTCATCGGCGACATTGCGGCCGCCGACAATTGCAGCCCGGTTGTCGACCATAAGTATCTTGTTGTGCATCCGGTGGTTGATGCGCTTGAGCTCACCTAGATTGAGGAGCTGGCGAACAATCATGTGCGCACTTCTCGAAGACACCGGATTGTAGATCCGCAAAGCAATGTTTTGATGTTTCAGCAGCCCGATTACAGCGAGGCTGTAAGCATCAGTAAATGTGTCGTCGATCAGCAACCGTATACGGACCCCGCGCTCAGCTGCGTCAATAAGCCGCTCTGTAACGGCAAGACCGGTGGCATCGTCCTTCCAGAGAAAGGTCTGCAGGTCGATCGACTGCGTGGCGCTGTCAATGACGCGCAGCCTCCACTCAAGCGCCTCCCTGCCTGTGTTGAGCGGGTAGATCCAAGTATCTGAGCGAACCGCTTCAAGCTGGTACCAGAGTGGGGAAGATGCGGCTGGGGTCTCATATTCGCCTGCCAGTTCCAACGGCACTAGCTTCGCGCAGCCACTCGCGAGTAGAAAAATGGTCAGTACCGCCACGAGCGCCAGAGAGCGATAACAAGCCCAATGTTCAGGTAAGGACAGCCGGGCGCAGAGAGGGAAGGTTCTTGGTATACACTGCTCAGCCGACCCAAATGACCGCTTCAGGAATTTCATAACGTTTGTCGCCACTCCGGATCATCTGGTCCAGTTATCAAAGATCCGCCGAGTCTACTGACACGGCCCCCACCCGGGCAGAGGCCGTGACTCTCCAAAGGCTTCACAGAAACTTCATTTGTTTTGAAGTCTCAAGTAACGCATCACTTGCATCCCTGAGGACAATCGTACAGGCACTCGCCCACTTCACGTTTGCCACCCGCTTGTCTTACGTAGCAGCGCTTCTTGGTCTTGCAATTGCAGAATTGCTGCAATTTCCAGCCATCATTAGACGGATAGTTAACATGCGGTTTATCACCTCTGCTCTGGTGATGATTCTCATGGCCGGGGCGAATAATCTCCATTGACGACACTGCATGATCCAGCCCGTGGCCGATATACTCGTGGTCTTCCATCACCCGCAACGAACGTCCCCGGAAGTTAGAGTCTTCGTATAAAATCACCTCCATGCCTCTGTCAACCTCGATCGAGGCGATGTCATCGTTCCAGTTTTCATCTTTCAGATTGCGGATGCTGTCTGAGGTGCAGAACCGATCGCCTCTATAGTCCTCCTGGTCGTAGACGCACACTTCGTCGCGAGCCGAGGCCAGACCGCAGAGCAATCCCAAAATCAACAGCGAGCTGAGAATTGATACCCTTGTAAAGTGATGTATGAGTGCGTTCATGTTCAAGTCTCCTATTGGTTGTCGGTGGGATACGAAATCCCATGTATGTTGTTTTTCCATGTATCGAAAGTGGCTGTGGCGCCAAATTATCCAACCTGTCCTGCGTGAAAGCTCAGTTGCAGGCGCTTTGTTGCCTACTCCTGGGCCATGTCCTCTTCTACCTTCTGCCATGAGGTACTCAGCGAATCATGGGCCTCGGCGAATGCTTTGTCTTTCTGCTCGACGCTTTATTCACCGATCGCATGCGCGGCTTCCCGTGTCTCTTTTATTACCTCATCCAGGCTGCTGAATCTTGGAACAATCTGTTGACTTCGTTCTTAATTCTTGGGGAAGAGTATAAGACAGGTAGAAAACGGTGCCATTACAGATTGCTCTGTCCCATCAAGTATCACTTCATCTGCAAGATAGTTCAACTGTCAAGCCCAGGTATGGGTAAAATCTTCCAATTGAGATGCTTCCTTAGTACCCTCATACTCTAAGTGGTGCAAAACACTAGCCTGACCAATGGAAACATCTCTTTAGGCATATTTGAGCCGATTCTCATCCAATTGGGAATCAAGATAGCATAACAAGTTTTCTAGAAGTGGCTCCAATGATGGAATCTATTATCATCGAAAGAGACATTATGGTTTGCCAACCAAAGAAAAAACAGATAACTATGAAAAAATATACAATATTATGTCCTTAAGCTAGATTATAGAACATTTTGGCAGCCTTAGTGATTCAGGGTGATTGTTACCTTGAATGAGCTGTGAACTAATGAAGAAACGTTCCCGTCTGATCCTTTTTGTCTGGTTGTTCTTAATTACCATACCAAATGGGCATGCTTCTGAACTTAACTGGGTTGCTCACTGGATTGGTGAAGAAAAGCGTGAGCAACTGGTTAGGGAAGTGGCCAAAGAGTTCCGATTTATCTATCCTGATGTTGACCTAAATATTGAATTTTCCAAAACTCTTGCCAACGAAGGTAAGAATTTTAAGTGGAAAAGCGCTTACCAAATAGTTGAAATGATAAACTCCGGCGACATAACTGCTGATGTCGTCTATTTGGATAACTTCGTCTACTCCCATGTGGCAGAATTACTTAATGATCCCTACTGGGGTGAAAAACATCTCGTTGACGTCTCCGATCTGCCCTGGTTCCGAGAAAGCCAGAAAGATTTCATTCTAAGTTCTCCATACTACAGAGAGCAAACCGGCGGCCTGTTGGTAGGACCGTATATCGAAGGTTTTTTTACCTTTTTGTGGCAAAATCAAGAGACCGCCAGGAAAGTCGGAATTGAGATCAAAGATCGCCATATGACCCTGAACGATTTTTTCTCATACGCCAAACAACTCGCTGACTACAATCAAAGACACAATACTTCCATTCCATTCATCAAGTTGTGTTCTTGGAACAGGCTGGAAATCTTGTTCGAATACTTGTTCAAGAGCCTCTGCGAAGATCCTTACTTCGCAGTTGAAGCTAAATATCATCCAAAGAAGGAGCGCCTTTTTCTAGAGACGCTCCTTGTATTTGAAAAACTCTCCAACTATCAGCCAGTTTTAAATGCCGATCATAAAAACTTGAAATGGGATGAATGGATTCGCCAATATTTGGATGGAGATGGATTATTCATCGTTGCCGGCAGTTATATGTACAACCATTTTTTGGGTATCTACCCCGAGAAGTACGAAAAGGCACTACCGGTGGAACCACCTATAATCAAATACTCCAATGGAATTATCGGAGATTTTATTACCACTTTTGCCGTCATGAAAAAGAGCCCCAATAAAGATGCTGGCCTGAATCTTCTCAAATTGTGGTCTGAACCTAAGATTGCGGATAGATGGGTTGTCTATACAAAAAACCCAACGGGGCTCAGAGGCCATCTTGAAACCCCAGCGTCAGACACCGTAAACGATGTTTATAGTCGTTATATCCTGGACATGACCAGAAACTACAGCCATCTCCCAATGCGCTATTTTCGTGCTCTCACTTATATCTTTGGCGAGAATAATCCGGTTTCCGCCAATGAATTACGTACCCATCTTGCAGAAATTTTACTTGGCAAGATGACTGCCCGGGAATACTACCAAGATGTCATGAAAAGGTTCAGAAACCAATGAGCTTTACAAATAACCAACCTCCCCCCCGCGCCTCTTGATGAAGAACTTTTTCAGCCGGGTCTCCGTTAAGATCTGTGTATCCATTCTTCTGATCGAAACGATTTTGTTGTCAATGATGGGATTGTTTTATGTCAGAAGTTTCAACCGTGAAATAGATCAGAGAGTACAGGAGAAACTGACCCTTCCAGGAATATTGATGTCTCAGCGGGCTTTAAACTACGATTCGGTCAATAATTTTCAGATAATAGAGGAACTCGTTCAAGAGACGGTTGTTGAAACATTTATTACAAAAAAGAATGGCGAGATTTTCTACGCCGCTGACGACCTAATGCTGGACAAGCCTATCGAACAGTTCTTGGCTCCGGCAGAACACTTAAAAATCATCAATAACAGTATCGGAGATCAACAGATAACTTTCGATACACATTCACAGGTCATCAATGACGGCGTCAGGAATCAACAGCTAACTTTCAAAACAAGCGAAGGAAATCATTTTAGATCAAGTCTATCGCAAATTCGTTTCGACGATAGAGTTTTAGGGTATCTGTACATAAAGATTGATGCCACCGAAATAATACAAGAAAAGAGAAATATCTTTCTACTCTTCCTCCTGGGGTCTCTGCTGGCAATATTTCTTACTACCTTAATTGAGGCCTTCTATATTCATCGTCTTTTTGTACCGAGAATTCACGCTATTTCAACCGTGTTAAGGAAGGCAGAAAAAGGAGATCTTTCTGCACGGGTTTCTCTTATCGGTTCGGATGATGAACTTTACGCCCTGATTCATCTTATAAACAGTATGCTCAATACCGTGTCGGAAACGATCAATACGCTCACTGATACTCAGGAGGCATTAAAGGCAAGTGAAGAGCGCTTTAGAGAACTTAGCGACCTGTTGCCTGAAGGTGTATTCGAACTTGACCTTCATGGCTCCTTTACCTACGTGAATCTGCAATTATGTAAAGAGTTTCAATACAGTCGAGATGAACTTTGTCAAAAACTTCAGTTCACAGACTTGCTTATTGAGGAAGATCGTCAGAGAAGTTCTGAAAATTTCAAAGACCGTATGGAAGGACGATTAAACATTTTTTCAGAATACACAGCTCGGCGCAAAGATGGCACTGTCTTTCCGGTGATGGTAAATACCGCACCGATCGGTCAGCAGAGCCAGAGCAGGGGACTACGCGGAATTTTTGTTAATCTCACTGAAAAAAATCGTATCTTAAAGCAATTGTGGCAGACCCAGAAGATGGAATCTATCGGACGGCTTTCAGCCTCAGTTGCACATGAGTTTGGAAATCCGTTAGTGGGTATTTACTGGCTGCTGATGGATATCCAAAGTATTCCTAATCTTGATGAATCCAAGAAAGAACTGATTGCAGTTGGGCTGAATGAATGTCAGAAAATGAAAAATCTGATAACCAATTTTCAGGCTTTTGTGCAACCGAGTTCGGATGAAAAAATAGATTGTGACATCAACCGTATGGTTGATGATATCTTGTTGTTATATAATAAGTATATCGAAAGCAAGAAGGTTGATATTGAAATTAACTGTCAACAAAATCTGCCCCGCCTATGGATAGTCAAGGATCAGATTCATCAGGTTTTGGTAAACCTTCTGATGAATGCCCTGGATTCAATGCATGGCAACAACAGAAAAATTACCATCACCACTCGGCATAAAGACAATCAGGTCTTGGCTATCATAGAGGACACGGGGCGAGGAATTGCAAGAGATAATTTAGAGCATATTTTTGAACCGTTTTTCAGCACTAAACCTGAAGTAGAAGGCACCGGTCTGGGACTTTATGTATCTTACATGATTATTAAAAAACATGATGGCGAAATCAAGGTTGAGAGTGAAATTGGAAAAGGAAGTATTTTCACAATCAGCATTCCGATAGAGACCAAAATAAGTAAAGAGATGGACCAAATTTGAGAATATATTCCCCTCGGCAAGTTAAATCAGAAGAATTAGGCAAGATTAGATTTTTATAATAAGTGGAGCACGAGGGTAATCAGGAAGAGAAGCGGTCCAATTACCTCTTACGCGGCGGACTGATCAGCGCCTCTCCATCCAGCACTATGGTACCCTCGTGATTGGCACAGGTGGTTTTCAGGCGTACCCTTTTTTTCTCGGTCAAAATTTCGATGACTTCCACGGTGGCCGTGATGGTATCGCCAATGGTCACCGGTGCCAGGAACTTCAGGTTCTGGGACATATAGATAGATCCCGGGCCCGGTAACCGGGTGCCCAGCAGATTGGAGATAAATCCGGCGGTCAGCATGCCGTGGGCAATGCGGGTTTTAAAAGCGGTGGTCTGAGCATAGGCCTCGTTGACGTGGGCCGGATTGAAATCTCCGGTGATCCCCGCATAAAGATAGACATCGGATTCGGAGATGGTTTTGCTGAAACTAGCCTGCTCACCGACCTTGAGTTCATCAATGGTTTTGCCAATCATAGCTGTTCCTCTTCTCCATATTGGCTATGCTGAATTCTGATTCCGGTTCCTGAGTTTTAGCTAAAACCAGGAGCGGTAACTCCAGACATCTTCCTCCAGGGATTTCCTGTCCTCCTGGAGCTGCAGAAACATGGAGGCGTTCTGAATGGCCAGGCCGCCTTGATGAGCCAGTGCCTTGACCATCATCAGAACATCCTCGGGAAACTCCCGTTCAAAGTCGCTATAGAGCCGCAGAACACCGATGACCTTGTCACGGGCAGGAATGGGTGCCACGATCATCGAGACGAGCCCCTCCTTCTCCATGGCCTCCCGAAAGGCGATCCGGTTATCTTTGGATATGTCGGTAATAACGGTGGTTTCACCCTTCAGGGCCAGCTGGGCGGTTTCGATTGTGGTGGTGCGGCCCTTTTCCAAAAACTCCTCGCTGATCCCGTGGCTGGCCACCGTTTTCAGCTCGTCACGATCCTCGTCCAAAAGGCGGATAACGGCTCCCTTCATACCCAGTTTATCGCAGATATCCACGGTCAGCTTGTTAAGGATATCGGTGATATCCACCGACGAATTTATGTTGGCGGACAGGTCCAGAAAGAGCATGGTGTTTCGATGCATCCGGCGGTGCAGACGGTTGTTTTCAATGGCGATGCCCGCTTGCTCGGCCAGAGCACAGAGGAAATCGATCTCCTGGGAATCGAATTCCCTAGGCTCGGCAGTATAGAGAGAGAGAATACCGATGGTGCGATCCTTGACCGTTACCGGTACGGTAAGCAGGGAGGCGATGCCTTCGGCCTTTTTGGCGTCGTGGTTTTCCAGACGCGGGTCGCTGGTGGCGTCGGCAAAAAAGAGGTACCCTTTTTTCTCGACGGCCGTCACGATGCTAAGGGCTTTCATCGGGTTGGCATGGAGATAATTGTCGGAAAGGCCGGTCTGGGCCATGGGCGTAAATACATCCTGGCGTTTGTCGGCCAGGAACAGGCAGGCGGCTTTGCCTCCCATGGCATCCACCGCGCTTTCAACTATCAACTTCAGCAAATCATCCCTTCTCGCCGTGGTACCGAAGGCTTTGCTGATTTTGCAGAAAGACTTGAAATAATCGGTTTCTCCCGTCATCGAGTATCTCCTCAACGTATTAATTGTGTGTAATATGCGTAAATCGGTTCAATTGCATCTATTCTGATTTCTTAGTTCCGCTCTTTTTTGTGGGGCGCGTTGAAGCTGTTTTTTTCGCCGGTGCTTTCTGCGTGCGGATTGAGGCTTTAGCGGGCGGCTTCTTTTTTGTCACTCTTCTCTTTTTAGGAATGTCATCCCGTTCTAAAAGCCAATTAGCGATTTTGGGGGCGAATTGCTCTTGATATTTTGAGCTGACATAAATGCCTATATGTCCGGTGTTTAGGCAGATGTCCTCGGTGTCTTTGCTGCCCACTTTGTTGACTAACTGCTCGCAGGCCTCTGGTGGAACCAGATGGTCGAATTTTCCGTAGATGTTGAGAAGAGGCATGGTCAGCTTGTTTAAATCCACACGTTGCCCCCCCACCTCCAGTTTGTTCTGCAGCAGCTTGTTTCCCTGATAGCAGTCCTTGATGAATTGGCGAAACACCTCGCCGGGTAAATCGGGACTGTCAAATATCCACTTTTCCATGCGCACGAAATTCTCTACGAAGGTCTTATTGTCCATGTTCTCCATGAAGCCAACATACTTGTCGATCATCAGCCGGGCCGGATTGAGCAGCAGGAATCCCAGATTCATGATATCGGCAGGCAGGTTGCCGAAAGTATCAACAACCCGGTCCGCATCGATGCTCTCCATCCAGACATGGAGGAGTCCTTTGTTCGTGTCGAAGTTGGTGGGGGTCACCGTGGTGACCAGATTTTTAATCTTATCGGGGTGAAGGGCGGAATAGATCACGCTGAAGGTCCCCCCCATGCAGATGCCCATGAGGTTGATCTTTTCAACCCCGTGTTTGTCACGAATAAAATCGACCACATTGTCCATGTAGCCATTAATATGATCATCAAAACCCAAAAAGCGGTCCTTGCGGGTGGGATATCCCCAGTCGATCATGTAGAGATCGATGCCCGCGTCCAGAAATCGTTCCACCACGCTGCGGCCGGGCTGCAGGTCCAGCATGGTTTCCCGGTTAATCAGGGCGTACGTCACCAGCAAAGGAGTTTTGTAGCGGATGTCGGTTCGGGGAAGATAGTGCTTCAGTTTGACTCGATCCTCTTGATACACTACCTCGTAGGGAGTTTTAGCCAGATCCGTTTCCAGATCTTCAAGCAAAACCTCCGATGCCTTCTGAGCTCGGGATTGGACTTTTTCTGTCTCTGCCGCCAGTTTGGACAGAATTAAATCTACAGGAATTTTAACTTTTGACATAACTGCCTCTTTTACATACGGCCGGTAGGCAGGACCGTCTGGTCCGGATCAGATTACTTCTTTTCTAGCTTGCGAAGGCGTTTTTTCAACTCATACACTTCCCGGGCCAAATCATCCATGTCGCTCTTGAGCGCCACCGGGAACATCTTTAAAACATCCTCCAATGCCGCGTCCCGGGCTGCGGAAAATTCTGCCAGGCTGGTTACGGTCCGTCCCAGGGTGTTTACATATTCGGGAGTTTGAAAGAGAGTCATGAAATGACCTTCCAGCACCTTCACCCACAGGTTGTAATAGGACTTGGTGTCATCGGGCAGGGTGCCATTTTCGGCCATCTCGCCCAGTTTTTCCTGCATCACCTGGAGGCTGCGGGTAAATGGCATACTGAGCAAGCGCAGGTACTCGGACAGATTGGACTGAAAGACGGTGTAATTGTCCGCCACGGCACTGACTTTTTCCTGGTAGGAGCGCATCAGACCCAGCTGGGGGATATGAATAAATTGGCGCAGCTCTTTCTCGTAGATATCGGTCCAGATCCGAAAAATGTTATCGTCGATATCTTCGAACTTGTAAGCCTCGGTAGCATCCCCTATACGACCCATGCGCTCGATCATTTTCTGCTGCAACTCCAGATAGCTACTCATGGAAGACTGGGCAAAACTGAGCACAAGTTCCGGCATGGCGCCTCCCCCCTTGAGGAGGGAATCCAGGGATTCCGGGGTGGTCATTGCTTTGGTCATGGCTTGCCAATTGCTAAGGGCAGCAGCCATGGCCGCCGCACCTTTTGGGGGAACGCCATTACCCTCAGAGGTCTCGCTTGTTCGCTTCTCGCCAACTCCCGGCCATTGGTCAACCGCCTGGTTAACCATCTGGCCCCAGGCCTGGCCCATGGAGTTCACCCAGAAGTTCATCATTGACGTGAAGTCAAAAGGATTATCACTTTTTTCGGTCATGGGAGATTGTACTCGTTAATGGCTATGCCAAACTGAAATGAGCTTATCTGTGCATGTTAGCCTTTGGAACCCAGGCGCAGCCCGCCATGAATAAAAAATACCTCGCCAGCCAGGGCTTCGTTGCGATAAATGTCCCCGACAAATGCTGCCACTTCCTCCGGTTCGATGAGCCGGCCGATGGGCACTTGACCGACAATGTATTCCAGGGCCTTCTGATTCATGCCCTTGACCATGGGGGTGCCCACGTAGCCCGGAGCCACGGCCACACAGCGGATCTTACCGGCAAGACCGCGCCTGAAAAATTCCGCGGTGATCACTTTGGGAATGACCGACATGGCCGCCTTGGTAGAGGAGTAGTTGATCTGACCGGCAGTACCCAATGATCCCGTCGACGAAACCAGGCAAATCAGACCGCGGCAATCATGGTTAATCATCTGCTCTGAGCATTCCCGCACCATCAGAAACACCCCGGTCAGGTTAATATCGACGACGCTTTGAAAATCCTGGAGACTCATTTTTTTGGTGACTTTTCCCGTTTCGCGATCAGGTGAGACCATCATGCCGTCCTTGATTATGCCGGCGAAAGGTGCGACCAGATTTATTTGCCCGAATTTCTCGATTGCCCGTGCTGCCAATTTGGCACAGTCAGCTTCTTTCGTGACATTGCAGACGAAAGTGTCAACCTGTTCACCCAAGATATCTTTTGCCCGGTCCAGAGCGGCTTCATCAATATCGGCAATAACCGCCTTGCCGCCCCGGTCAAGCCAGTACTGTGCCAGTGCCATTCCTATGCCGCCGCTACCGCCCGTTATTACCGCCACCGATCCATTGATTTCTAACATCTCTTAACGTCTCCGATGAATTAGTTACTATACCATGGGTTATTATACCATGGCGAACTGCTTAGCCCTATGTTGTTTGATTCGGCAAAGCAGCACTGCTTTTTCTGTTGTCTGTTGAGGTCTATTTATGCGCAGTCGTTTCTTTGTCAGTAGATATTTGTTTTTCTGCAGCCGGTTTCCCAGCCTGGGCCGATGATTTCTGTTTTGAGGCGACGGTTCTTGCGCTGGATACCTTTTTTTCGCCGCTCCTGTGCCTGCAGCCCGACGTTGTGGCGCACTGGTCGTCCTCTCGTTTGCTGTTGAATTATGTTTTTAGGATTTATCCTTATACGCAATGTGAATGCTCTGCATGAGGGTATGGAATTGATCACTCTGCTCTTCCATGGCGTCTTTCAAGTGCTGGAACAACTTG
>JAHEER010000164.1 GCA_024640625.1 Desulfobulbaceae bacterium | reverse complement strand
ACTGCTTATTAAAAACCTGTTCAATGCGCCGGTGGTGTACAACCCCGAGCAGGAGATAGTCTACCGCGATAAACGCCGTTTCACCTACCGTGAGTTCCGCCAGCGTGTTCATCGGCTGGCCGATGCCCTTACCAGGCTCGGGGTTGAGTCAGGCGACACAGTCGCCGTGATGGACTGGGACAGCCACCGATACCTTGAATGCTTCTATGCCGTACCAATGCTCGGTGCTGTTCTGCACACCGTCAATGTCAGGCTTTCTCCTGAACAGATCGTCTTCACCATTGAGCATGCGGAAGATGACTACCTTCTGTTGAACAGTGAATTTCTGCAGCTCATTGAACAGGTCAAGGGCCGTATCACTACTGTCAAAGAATTCATTTTGATCGATGACGGCGAGTCAACCCCTGAAACCACTATTTCATTTGCCGGTGAATATGAAGAACTTCTCGATACCGCCAGCACTGAATTCGATTTTGCCGATTTCGACGAAAACACGAGAGCAACGACGTTTTATACAACCGGCACGACCGGGTTACCCAAGGGGGTCTATTTCAGCCACCGCCAACTCGTTCTTCACACCCTGGGCACGCTCACCGCACTCGCCACCTCCTCTGACCAGGGCCGCTTCCATCAGCAGGATGTCTACATGCCCATTACCCCGATGTTTCACGTTCACGCCTGGGGTTTTCCCTATATCGCCACCGCAGTGGGGGTAAAACAGGTCTATCCGGGAAAGTATATGCCCACACTCCTGCTCAATTTAATCGATAAAGAACATGTCACCTTCTCTCACTGTGTTCCCACAATCCTGCATATGCTCATGGCCAGTCCCGAATTTGACTCGATCGATCTTTCAGGCTGGAAAGTGGTAATAGGCGGAGCCGCACTTCCCAAACAGATGTGTCGAGTCGCCAGGGAAAAAGGAATCGATATATTTTCCGGCTACGGCATGTCGGAAACCTGTCCTGTTCTAACCATCGCCCAGGTCGATCCTGGGGTAATGGGTTCTGAAGAAGAAGTTGATATTCGCTGCAAGACTGGCCGCCCCCTGCCGCTGGTCCAACTGCGTGTAGTCGATGAGCAGATGAATGATGTGGTGCCTGACGGCAGCAGTGTGGGGGAAATCGTGGTGCGCAGTCCCTGGCTTACCCAGGGGTACTGGAAGGACAGCAGAAACTCTGAAAATCTATGGCATGATGGCTACCTGCACACGGGTGATGTGGCCAGTATTGACAATAACAACTATGTGGCCATCACCGACCGCATGAAAGATGTGATTAAAATTGGCGGAGAGTGGCTTTCCTCGCTGGAACTCGAAGATGTGATCAATCTGCACCCCGCGGTTTCAGAAGTGGCGATCATCGGAGTTGCCGACGATAAATGGGGAGAGAAGCCCCTCGCCCTGATCGTCGTCAAAGAAGATGCCGTGCCCCCGGAGGCAAAAGAAATGGCGGCCCACGTAAAATCATTTATTGATAAAGGAATGATGAGCAAGCTCGCCCTTCTGCTCGAAGTAAACTACGTAGACCAGATTGCCAAAACAAGTGTAGGCAAAATCGATAAAAAAGTGTTAAGAGAGACTTTTTTGTAAAACTCGGTCGCAGGCTGTTCGCGTAGCGCTGCGCTGAGGTAACCCCACCACTATACATTATCATCGCCATGCTCTCAGATAATCAGCGTGTTGTAATTACCGGCGTCGGCCTGGTCTCGCCCAACGCTTCGCATCTTTCAGAATACCGGGAAAAACTCCTCCGCGGACAGAGTGAAATTCAACGCATCGATCTGCGCTACTTCGGCTCCGCTCCTGCCGGTATTTGCACCTTCGAAGAGACCAGGTACAGAAAAAAGAAAGAGAACAAAAAAGGAACCAGAGCAGGCTGCATAGGCGTCTAT
This sequence comes from Desulfobulbaceae bacterium, assembly GCA_024640625.1. Taxonomy (GTDB): domain Bacteria; phylum Desulfobacterota; class Desulfobulbia; order Desulfobulbales; family Desulfocapsaceae; genus JABDQA01. The sequence goes on along the minus strand of JAHEER010000164.1, from coordinate 3,891 downwards.
TGCGCCCATGAGGCGCTCAAAGATGCCGGCCTGGCCGACGACTTTTACCGGAAAGACAGGACCGGCGTTTACATTGGCCTGACGGAACACGGGACCGTCGAAACCGAAAACGAAATTTACAATATAAAAGGATACGACTACGACGTTTCCTACTGGACCCATCACCACAATCCAAGGACAGTACTCAACAACCCGGCCGGCGAAATTACCATGAGTCTTGGCATCACCGGTCCGCACTATTCGATCGGTGCGGCCTGCGCCGCCGGCAATGCTTCACTCATTCAAGGTTTACAAATGCTGCGGCTTGGCGACGTCGATATGGCGATTGCCGGCGGTATATCCGAATCAACCGGGTCTTTCGGCATTTTTGCCAGCTTCAAGGCTCAGGGCGCTCTGGGCGAAGCCGACGACCCAACCAAAGCCTGCCGCCCCTTTGATATCAACCGCAACGGTATCGTGGTTTCCGAGGGCGGCTGCCTGTATATTCTGGAAACCTTGGACAAGGCATTGGCCAGAGGCGCCACCATCCAGGGTGAAATCGTCGGCTACGGGATGAACTCCGACGCCAAAGATCTGGTTCTTCCGTTCGGCGAACGCCAGGCAGAATGCATGCAGCTTGCCCTTGATCGTGCAGGACTGGAACCAGACGATGTGGATATCATTTCAACCCATGCCACCGGCACCAAGCAGGGCGACATAGAGGAGTGCAAGGCCATTAGATCGCTTTTTGCCACATCCTCCAACACCTACATCAACAATACCAAGAGCATCATTGGGCATGCCATGGGCGCCGCCGGCGTGCTCGAACTGGCCGGCAATCTCGGATCCTTTAGAGACGGCCTCATCCATCCCACCATCAACGTCGATGAACTCGACCCTTCCTGTCATCTTGACAACCTGGTGCTTGATAAAGCGGTAAAACGTGAAAATATTACCACCATTTTGAATAACTCATTTGGCATGGTTGGCATAAATTCAACGATCATCGTGCATAAGTATTCTGGCTGATCCAGCCGATGGATCTAAAAAACAGTTAAAATTATCCGTCAGGTATGGTATAAAGTGTGATTTGCTAAAAGTCACATGCACCAGTGATAACACGTTAACACAAACCCAGAGTACCCGTATCATTCGGAGACTTTTATGACTCGTAACGATATAAAAGATCTGATATTAGAAATAATTGAAGACATTGACGATGAAGCGGATTTTGACAGCCTGGATCCGGATCAGCCCCTGCGCGACCAGCTTGATCTGGACTCTATGGACTTTCTCGATATCGTCATGGAACTCAGAAAACGCCACAAGCTGCAGATACCCGAAGAAGATTATCCACAGCTTGCAACCCTTACCAGTTGTACAAACTATCTGGAACCCCTGCTCAAAGAAGCCTGATCCGTGCAAGCCAGTTTTGTCGTAATCGGCGGTGGTCTTTCTGGCCTGGCTGCTGCAATTAGATTAGCCAGATACAATGAAAATGTTCTGCTCCTCGAGAGGCATTCCAGGGTGGGAGGACTCAACTCCTATTACTATCGCAACAACCGATTGTTTGAAACCGGGCTGCACGCCATCACCAATTACGCAGATAAAGCCGCAAAGCACGCCCCTCTCAATAAACTCCTCAGGCAGCTGAAAATCAGCCGAGACGAAATCGGATTTCATCAGCAGATCAGCAGCGAAATCAGATTTCCCGAAGCATCGCTGTTGTTTTCCAACGACTTTGAAGAGCTGCAGCAGCAGATCAGCGCCACATTTCCTTCACAGTCTGATAATTTCCAGCGACTGGTCAGCTACATCGACGACGCTGACCCCTTTTCCGAACAGCACTACCGGTCCACCCGTGCGGTCCTTGCAGAATTCCTGGATGACAGGCTGCTGGTAGACATGCTGCTCTGTCCTGTCCTTTACTACGGCTCAAGCTGGGAAAACGACATCGATTTCAAACAGTATGTCATCATGTTCCGTTCAGTATTTCAGGAGGGACTTTTCAGACCGGCCGGCACCATCAAGAATTTGCTTGATCTCCTTGTTGCCAAGCTCAACCAGTATGGCGGCACCTTGAAATTGGGCACCGGGGTCAGAAACATCATTTCCCAGGGTGAGAAGATTATTGGCGTCACCCTCGAAAACGGCGAGAAAATTCTCTGCAAGCATCTGGTGAGCACCATTGGCCTAGACGAAACCCGGCTGCTTCTGGGCCGCCGAAAAGACAGCCAGGGCGACCGGCGCCTCGCCTTCGTTGAATCGATTTTCCAGCTCGACCGCCAGGCTCTGCAGGTACTGCCCGGCGACCGCACCTGCATCTTTTACAGCCGTACAAAAGATTTCCGCTTTGAGCAGCCCGATGTTCCTGTCTGCTATCGCAGTGGCGTGATAAGCCTGCCTTTCAACTTTCAGGATCTGCAGACGAACAGGGATTCCATAGAGGTCAGGACCACCCATTTAGCCAATTATCAGCACTGGTTAAAGGCCTCAGAGGATTCCGACTTCTATGAAAAGCTGAAGGAACAGCATGGCCGCCAGGCATGCAGGGAAGTGGAGCCGATTCTAGGTGACTTCTCCAGGCATATCGTCTTCTCCGATTTTTTTACTCCGCTCACCGTCGAGAGATTTACCGGTAAGCATGGCGGCGCAATCTATGGCAGCCCCAAAAAAGTAAGTGACGGCTCCATGGGCTACGATAATCTGGTGCTGGCCGGTACAGACCAGGGATTTTTGGGAATAGTCGGTGCCATGCTGAGCGGCGTGTCCATGGTCAACCGGCACATTCTCTCCAAACTCTAGTTCAATCCTTTTTCCTTTCACAATGGCTGTCCCGCTGAAGCAGACCAAAGACGCCTACGATGTTATCGTCATCGGCTCAGGTCTTGGAGGAATGACCGCCGCCAACAGGCTGGCCAAAAGCGGCCACTCGGTATTGCTGCTGGAACATCATCATCGGCTTGGCGGCCTGGCCACCTGGTTCAAGCGTAAAACGCACATCTTTGACGTCTCCCTTCACGGCTTTCCCTACGGCATGGTAAAAACCTGCAAAAAGTATTGGAACCGTGAAATTATGAACTCCATTGTGCAGCTTAAGGATATTGTCTTCGACAACCCTCAGTTTTCGCTGCGCACAACTTTCGACAAGGAGGATTTCATTGCCATCCTCGATCGCAAGTTCCAGGTAGACAGCAGCCAGGTCGAACGATTTTTTTCCCGCATCAATAAAATGAACTTTTATGACGACCAGGCGATGACCACAGGGGAACTTTTTGAGGAATTTTTCCCCGGGCGCAGCGACGTGCACCGGCTGCTCATGGAGCCGATCACCTATGCCAACGGTTCCACATTGGATGACCCCGCCATTACCTACGGTATTGTCTTTTCAAATTTCATGAATCGCGGGGTGTTCACCTTCGAGGGTGGAACCGATCATTTGATCAAACTTATGGCCGCCGAACTTGAGAAAAACGGGGTAACCATCTGTACCAGGGCGAAGGTTGACAGGATTGTTGCCAAGAACAAGAAAACGCGTGGCGTCGAAGTCAACAATACGTTTAAAAAGGCCGGCGCTGTCGTCTCCAACAGCGGCATAACCAACACCGTGTATCAGCTCTCGGATGTGAGCCAATTCTCCGACGAATTCTTGGAGAAAGCCGCAAAAATCCGGGTCAACAATTCCAGTTGCCAGGTCTATATCGGTATTAAAGAAAAAGAGCAGATCGAGCCCATAGGCGATCTGCTCTTCACCTCTCTTTCTCCGGAATTCGATTCGGCCGAGCTGCTGGACATCAATACCAGATCCAAGACTTTCTCGGTCTATTATCCCAAGACCCGGCCCGGTCATGACCGCTATACCATCGTCGCTTCGATGAACAGCAATTACGATGACTGGGCGGCGCTGGATGA
>JAHEER010000058.1:14051-21015 GCA_024640625.1 Desulfobulbaceae bacterium | reverse complement strand
TGCCCTTCATCTGGTTGATGCTTCCCAGTTGGAGTTCCCCAGCGGCTACTTCGATTGTGCCATTATTTCCTTCGCCCTGCATGAGAAGCATCAGGCACTGCGTGATCTGATTTTTTTAAATGCCAGAAAAGTCGTTCGCCAGGGCGGCTCCCTGGTCATCACCGATTACAGCAAGAGCCCGCCTGGTTTAAAAGGATTTGTCCTGGGTGATATAATGATTCCGGTGATCGAGCGCCTGGCCGGCAGAGATCATTATCTCAACTATCTGAGCTGGATGCGCGCTGGCGGTATCGAGGGCTTTCTACAGCAGCGCAACCAGACGGCTGATATCATTTCACGTCGATTCGGCGGATCGGTTATCAGCTGTGGCGTATCGATCGATGATGAGAGCAGGACCTATCAGAAACACCTGGCCCTGCTTAATAAGACATTTTCACCCTCTCCTGCCCGGCGCTAAAGATCATGAAAACGACAGAAGAACTCCTCGGACGGGTGGTACTTGTTCCCGGCGGCTGCCGGCCAGTCGGCCGAGCCGTTGCCCGTAGTTTTGCCAGTCGGGGTGCAACGCTTATCCTGCCTGTCTACCCAGACTGGCCTGAATCCAATAAAGATATGGAGCAGGAATTCAGCCAGGCGGGTTATGATTATCTATGCCAGTCCTGCGATCTCACCAGCAGCACCCAGACCCGTGCGCTCTTCGCCGCAGTCAAGAACCGCTACGGGGCGCTTGACTATTTGATCAACAACATTGAACGGGGCGGTATGCCGGTGGTCCATGGATCCTACCAGCTGGAAGTCAACAAGGATCAATGGCAGGTGGAGTTTGACACGACCCTCAGGGCCAAATGGAATCTCTACCAATACAGTCTCGAGCTGCTCCGCAACTGTCAGGACGGCGCGGTAATCAACATTTCCTCCATCGCAGCCATGGTCGGCAGATCGGGCCCGGCTGCTGGTCTTTTCAATGATGGGTACAGCGCCGCCAACCGAGGTGTCGCCTCATTCACCAGGCAGTGGGCGCGAGAACTTGCTCCCTCTGTTCGGGTCAACGAGGTTATGCTCGGCCTGGTCGACGGCCGACACGGTCCCTCCACCAGGGGCTGGGGGCTGCTGGATGAGAGCCAGCAGCAGTCGCTTATAGATCATACTCTGGCAGGCAGGACCTGCTCCCCTGAAGAGGCGGCGGAGTTCATCTGCTATCTGGCGGTCAAGGCCCGCTACCTCACCGGTGCGGTGGTTCCTTTTGACGGGGGGTACCTGCTGGGGGGAAGCAGTGTCGGCGAGATGCCCGACGGTATTCTTTAATTAGAGGGTGCGCTAACAATCACAAGCTTCTCAGCGCCAATTCCGCCAGTTCAGCAACCGTCTGATCAAGAAACGTTCCTTCATGGTAAATCCGAACCGGCCTGGGGTCATCGCAGGCCGCGGTGATTAACGCTTCATACTCACTCAGGCTCAATAAACCGATCAGTCTGCAGGCCATCCCTTTTACCGCACTGTTGCGCGAACTCAGGTATACCTCCATATTTCTATTCAGACGCAAACCAAGGAGTTCGTCCCGGTAGACCTGAGCCACCCGGCATAATCCCCACAATACCCCAGCCTGGAGCAGTTCCTGTTCGAGAAAGTTGCCATCTTGAAACAGTTCCGGACCGTCATCCATGGTGTAGGAGACGAGCATGTGCAGGTATTCAGCGGCCAGCGGCCTGCTGTGGAACATTACCTCGGCCATGGCCTCGGGTATTCCCCATCCTATGCCCCCGGATTCGTCGTTAAGCATCCACAGGAATCGGCGCATGACCGTGCGCGCGGCCTCCATATCTGAGGCGGCAATGGCTGGCACCACCAGGCCAAATCCACTGACCGCATGCCAACGGACCAATTCCTCACGATGACAGAGACAGGAGAAGAGCCCTCCCAGCAGATGTTTTTCCGAAAGAGAAGTGAGTTCGCCGAGAATTGTGGTGAGATCTCCGCTGCGCAGCAGACTGATGATCTGGTTCTTTGCCTGCAAACGGTTCATCAGCACACTTTTTCTGACACGGCGATAACGAGCCCAGGTGGATCAAACGAAATAGAGGATCAGGATAAGAATGAAACTAAGTGGTGCACATTAACTTCTTCGGTCATCGAAACGTTTCATGCCCTCCATCAGCATGCCCATGAAACCGCCGATCGGACGCAGTTTCCGCTCCGATGCGGACAACCCCTGAATGAACTTGAAGCGTCCTTCGGTCAAGGCAATGAACTCGTAAAATCCGCTCAACCCTTTCTTGAAACCGAGATCCACCTTGACGACCTCCCCCCCATTGAACAGGATCTTACCATTATGAAATTCCGATTCGATTTCCAGATAGCCGGTCTTCTGGTTGCTGTTGATCATTTGCGAAATCTCCACCGGGGAGATATCGGAAAGCTGACCGACCATGCCGGTGCTGAGTTCTTCAGCCCGCTTGGCGTTCAGTGCGTTGATGCGCTCCACGAACAATTTATATAGAAATATCTGCAGCGCTGGAAAACGAACCAGAACATGTCTGAAATTCTTTTTATTCAGAGTTGCGATGACACAGGGTTCGGCGGCCTGAATGGTGGTAGTCATGGTTTCGCCAGAAATCATGCTCAGTTCGCCGAAAACTTCTCCGGGCCCCATCTCGGCCAAAATCACCCCTTCATCATCAAGCACCTCAACCTTGCCTGAGATGATGATGTAGAGCTTGCTGCCCGCCTGCCCTTTCTGGGACACGAAGTAGCCCCAGTCATAATACTCGAATTCAAGCAGTGTTCCCAGGTCGAGAAGATCATCGTCTGCCAGTGAACTGAACAGGTCTATTTCCCGCAGATCATCAGCATACCTGATTACCTCCTTGAGTTTTTCCTTGCGCTCGGCGGCCACCAGCAGTTTCATCTGCAGGGTCGAGAAGTTTTTGGCCTTCTTGTATTCAAATTTAATAATGCCGCCGCAGCCGCCGCACTTGAACTCGGTCTGTTCGCCTATGCCCTTTTCCTGTCGCTCAAGAATTGCCTGCTCCGAAGTCAGTGCCACGACATCCTGGGCCAGGATGAGACAAACCGGTTTGCCGGTCGGAATTTTCAGGGCATTCTCACTTACCTCAAACTCTTCCTTGGCATTATAGAAAGGGCAATTGTGTTCATCGGTGATGAGGAAAATCGAGTTCTTAAAGTGAGAAATCATTATCTCCGAAATAGTGGTAAGTGATTATGCAAACGGGTAGCAGTGACCATAAATCAGATTGAACCGGATGATCCTACAACGGCGTCAATCCGATCTACCGAAGAGCAGATAGATGACAATGCCCAGGATGGCCGCCCCGCCGAACAACACCGGCAGCACTTTGTTCACCTGAAGTTCCTCGCCAACCACCAGGGTCTTCATGTAGTCGGTGCCGGATGCCCACCACACCCCTATGAAGATGGCAATGAAGATCATGTCACGCCAGCGCTGCTTCCAGATCAGATAGAGGACCAGCGCGATAAAGGGCACAAGGAACCAGGGGTTGGTAGATAATCCGACATAGTCAACTTCGGCTATCTGATCGATCAGCTTGGTCGACTCGACGAAGGACATTATTTTTCCGAAAAATTCGCTCATGAGACGTTCCCCTCCGGATGTTTTAGGATGATATCTGTCATGCAATCACCCGATTATATCATCTGCAGAGCCTGTTTCAAAACAAATAACAAACTGTAATTACAAGTTATCTATCTGGAGTTTGGCAACTGCGGCGGTACACCAACAAAGACTCGCGCCCGGCCGCGCTCCGATCAAATATTGCTATTTTCTGGAAATTATAAGAGATTTAGCCCGGAATATAGGCTACTATCTGTTTCTTTTTAAGGTTGAATTACTTGTTAAAATATAATCTTATCCCTCTTTGACAAGCGCTGTTACCAGTGGTGCGCCAATTAGCCAACAGAGCTGTAACGCCGTTTAGCAGAAACCCGATGTACGGGTATCTGCTGCTGTTAACCATCTGCTCCACCGCCGGCCTCCATGTCTGGCGCACCCTGTTTGACAATTTTGCCGTCAACGTCGTCAACCTGGACGGTTCACATGTCGGTATAATCCAGTCGGTGCGAGAATTGCCTGGATTTTTGTCGCTGCTCGTCGTTTATGTCCTGCTTGTCGTCAAGGAGCATAAGCTGTCAGCCCTGTCGGTGCTGATTCTCGGCATCGGAGTGGTACTGACGGGACTGCTGCCAAGTTTTTACGGTCTCATTTTCACTACCCTGATCATGAGTTTCGGCTTCCACTATTTTGAAACCACCAATCAGTCGCTCACCCTCCAATACTTCGACAAACAGACATCCCCCGTGGTCTTTGGCAAGCTGCGCAGTTTCGCTGCTGCCACCAATGTAATCTGTGGACTTGTCATAATCATTCTGGCCCCCCATCTGGAGTACCGCGATTTCTACCTACTCTTTGGGATTATCCTTGTTGGTGCGGCCAGCTGGGCCTTGACCAGAAATCCCGCCGATCCCAAGCTGCCGCGTCAACGCAAGGAAATGGTGTTCAGAAGACGGTATTGGTTGTTTTACAGTCTGACGTTCATGTCCGGTGCCAGGCGGCAGATCTTCATTGCCTTTGCCGTTTTTCTGCTGGTAAAAAAATTCAATTTCTCCATTTCGGAGATCGCCGTCCTTTTCCTGCTCAACAACCTCGTCAATTTTATCGTCAGCCCTTACATTGGCAAATGGATAGTGAGGTTTGGCGAATGCCGCGTCCTGTCAGTCGAGTATCTTGCATTGATCGTCATTTTCATCTGCTACGGCATGGTCGAGTCACGATACCTCGCACTGTTTCTCTATATCGCCGACAACCTCTTCTTCAATTGCGCCATTGGTATCCGGACCTTCTTTCAGAAAATTGCTGACCCCGAGGATATCGCCCCGAGTATGGCTGTGGGGTTTACCATCAACCACATTGCCGCTGTCTTTCTGCCGGCCCTTGGAGGTGTGCTGTGGCTCATCGACTATCGCTTTGTGTTCTTCACCGGAGCTTTGTTAAGTTTTCTGTCGCTGCTTCTGGTCTGGAGTATTCCTGCGCAACTCAGGATCACCGAAAAATAAACTGCCTGGCGCGGTTGAAACACGAGCTCTGCTACTTTAAAGAGCTATTGGTTTAACTATCTCCAGTTAGCAATTCGGCGCGTATGTCTTACAGTCTTTGTCACCGATAATCACTTACCCTGCGATGCGACATTATGGTGAAACGTAAAAATCTTATTTTAATTGGCATGCCGGGATCCGGCAAAAGCACGGTAGGGGTCATTCTGGCCAAAGCCCTGACCAGGCCTTACCTCGACAGTGACATCCTGATCCAACTCAAGGAAAACAGATCGCTTCAGGACATTGTTGATGCAGATGGCTATATGGTTCTGCGGGAAATCGAAGAGCAGGTGCTACTCGACATCAACTGCGAGAACCATGTGATCGCCACAGGGGGCAGCGCCGCTTACAGTGGCAAGGCAATGGAACACCTGAAGAAGAACGGGGTGGTTATTTTCCTGGATGCCAGCCTGGAAACGCTGAATTCGAGAATTCACAACTACGAAACCAGAGGCCTGGCAAAGCGCGCTGATCAAAGTTTCGCAGATCTTTTCCAGGAGCGCTTAGAACTCTACACGAGATATGCCGATATAGTCATCGACAGCAATCATCGATCTCAGGAGGAGGTGTGCGATGACATCCATGCAAAACTAGAGCTTTTCATGGCCCGGGAAAATGTCAAAGCCTAGTCCCGTTTCACCGGTTGTAAGCAGCCTACACCCTCGTCTCGCCCGCGAGCTTAAAACAGTTTTTGCCATGATTCGTCTCTACTGCAGAGCCCACCACCAAGCTACCGGTCTCTGTGATGAATGCGTGAAGCTGTCGGAATACGCTGAACGCCGGCTGGCCGCCTGCCCGTTCCAGGAAGAGAAGACGACGTGTGGGAAATGCACCGTGCACTGCTATAAAGCAACAATGCGAAAACAAATTATCGAGGTTATGAGATTCAGCGGGCCCAGAATGATCTTCCACCACCCGTTTCTTGCCCTGGCCCATCTGATCGATAAAAAACCTATTCATAACAAGCCTTTGCCACTTCAACAAAAAAACAAAAAGAGAAGCTGACCATGAATATCTTGATTACCGGCGCCTCGGGACTGGTAGGGAGCGGGCTTGTTCACCACCTGGTCTCCAATGGCCACGATATTTCCAGTCTTCAGCGTAACAAGGATCAAGCCGCTTCATTTTGGAGATTTGATCAGCTGCCGCCAGATCCGACCACCGCCACATATGATGCGGTAATCCATCTGGCTGGAGAAAATATTGCCACCGGCCGCTGGACCCAGAGTAAGAAAGACAAGATTCTTACAAGCCGGGTCGAAGGAACCAGGCAACTCGCCGAGTTTTGTGCCGGGCTGACGACTAAACCCCGGGTCTTCTTCTCTGCCTCGGCTATTGGTTACTACGGCGACCGTGGTTCCGAGACGGTCGATGAAACCGCTGGCTCGGGAGACAATTTTGTCGCTGAAGTGTGCCGCGCCTGGGAACAGGCGGCCCAACCCGCTGTCGAAGCCGGCATCCGGGTGGCTTTTGGCAGGATCGGTATGGTGCTGAGCGGCAAGGGCGGGACCTTGCCCACCATGCTTCCATCCTTTAAACTGGGTATTGCCGGGGTGGTTGGCAGCGGCACCCAATATATAAGCTGGGTGCAGCTCGACGACCTTATAGCCATGATCGAATTTGTCCTCGAGCACGATGCTATCGAAGGCCCGGTCAACCTGGTGGCGCCAGCGGCGGTCACCAACCGGGAATTCACCAAAACCCTGGGGAAAGTGCTTAGGCGGCCAACCCTAATGAAAATGCCTGCGTTTGCGGCCAGGACTGTCTTTGGTCAGATGGCGGAGGAGCTTATTCTCTCCAGTACCCGGGTACTGCCCAGCGTCCTCATGAGAAACGG
>JAHEER010000058.1:0-14041 GCA_024640625.1 Desulfobulbaceae bacterium | reverse complement strand
TCGAGTGAGGCCGACAGCCGCTCTCATATCTGCTGCCCGGCGTTCATCATGAACCGTTTTTTTCAAGATCGAGCATAGTGATGATAGTGAGCACAATGGACGTGTCCTGAGAAATCTAGCCGGTAATTTTATGCAGCGCTTCCTCGTATCGTGCCCTGGTTTTCTCGATGATTTCCCTGGGCAGGCTTGGCGGAGGAGGCGTTTTATCCCAGTCCAGAGATGACAGGTAGTCGCGCAGGAACTGTTTGTCGAAGCTTGGCTGCCCCTTACCGGGTGCATATTGATCGAGCGGCCAGAACCTGGAGGAGTCAGGGGTCAATACCTCGTCGATCAGAATGAGCCGACCGTCCTTCTCCCCCAGTTCGAACTTGGTGTCGGCAATAATGATGCCCTTCTCCCGCGCGTAATCGGCCGCTTTCCGGTAGAGACCGACACTGATGCGGGCGATCTCCTCGGCCCTGCCTTCTCCGATTATCTCTTTCAACCTATCGATTGAAATATTTTCATCGTGATCGCCAATTTCCGCCTTGGTCGAAGGGGTAAAAAGAGTCTCCGGAAATCTGTCGGATTCCTGCATTCCTTCAGGAAGTGGAAAGCCGCAGACAGTGGTGTCCTTTTGATAGGCACTCCAGAATGACCCGGAAATATAGCCGCGGACGATACATTCCACCGGCAATGGTGCGCTCTTGTGGACCAGCATAGATCGTCCGGCAAGAATCTCGCGATGGGGCTTGCAGGCAGCCGGAAACTCATCAACCTCGGCGCTGATCAGATGATTTTCGACGATATCGCCGAGCAGGTCAAACCAGAAAAGCGACAGTTCAGTCAATACTTTACCTTTACCGGGTATGGGATCTGACATCACCACGTCGTAGGCGGAGATACGGTCAGTGGCCACCATTAAAAGCTTGTCGTCATGGCCGGGAATCTCGTACATATCCCTGACTTTACCCCGGTGCACCAGTTGCAATCCTTCAAGATCTGTTTGAGTTACGGATTCACTCATGATTTTCTCCCTCTCGATTAGCGCTCGTCCGCGAATATCTCCGCTTCCTTTCTGTATTTATCCAACATGGCCCCGTCGTATTCAGGGCAGGCCGGATTGTGATAGCTGACCAGCTTGGCGGTCAGCGAACCAAGTACCAGTTTGGAATTGACTTTGACGGGGACCCGGCATTCGTCGTCGCTGTACCAGATGACCGTATCGCCTCTTTTATCGTACAAACCGCTGAACTCCATAATAGGTTCAACCACCATGGTGTCAACGTCACCCAGGATGGTTTTTTTTACCACCTCTCTTCCCCGGACCATAACCACCACCTCGTTGCGCTTTTCGTCAGCGAAGGTGGGGACGAGAAAGGGCTGGTCCGGCACGAAATCCATCAATCTGCTGGAAAAAAACGAGGAGAATTCATTCTGTATCGGCATCTTCACTTGAAACACCTCGACCGGTTTGTCGTTGTGCTGATACAGAATTATCCCTTTGTCCTGCCTGAAGCGAAACACCCGGTGGGACTCATAGTTGTAGCCTTCCTTCTGCCAGATCTCATAATGGTAGGGCAGCCGTTTAGGGCCACGGACCTTGGTCACATGAACGTCTTCTATGGGATAAATTTTCGAGAACATGCCGTTGTCGGTCGTGACTCGGGCGTGAATCACATAACCGTTCTTGATCTCCTCAGCCGGTTCGACCGACAGATACAATTCCCCCAGCTTGAGCCCTCCCGTGTAGGAGACATCGTAGCGAAACCTCTCGTTGCCCGAATAAATTTTTGCCATTAATTCTTTGTCCATGACTCCGAAGGGAATTCCCTCCCTGGGGTTGGCGTCCTGCTCTGTCGCTAGCGCTGTGCCGGTGGACAGGAAGAAACCAAGCAGGAAGGCGACAGCTATCCAGGATATTTTCATAGCCTACCTTCAAGACGTAGCCAAAGAAAGCCAGGTTGCGCAGAAAATGGTAATGCTGATCAGGCCGTTCATCGAGAAAAATGAGGCGTGAATCCTCGATAGATCCGTGGGGCTGACAATCAGGTGTTGGTAGAACAAGGCGGCAGCGGTGATGACCAGGCCGAGAAAGTAAAAATAGTTCAGCCCCATCTGTATTCCGGTGATGGTGAAGAGAATAAAAGCCAGCAGATGAAAGACGACGGCCAGTCGGAACGCGTTTTTGGGACCAAGCCGGGACGGCAGGGAGTAGAGCCCGGCCTTGCGGTCATGTTCCACATCCAGGCAGCCATAGATGGTGTCGAAGCCGGCAACCCAGAAAAGCACTCCGAAAGACAGGGCAAAAGGAAACTCTGACAGGCTGCCCCTCACCGCGACCCAGCCGCCGAGTGGAGCAAAAGCCAGGGCTACGCCCAAGACAAGATGGCACAGCGAGGTGAAACGTTTGGTCAGGGAATAGAAAAAAGTAAGCCCCAGTGCCAGGGGGGAAAGCAGCAGTGTCAACCGGTTGAGCTGGTAGCAGCTGAAAAAGAAAAGCAGTGCCGCAAGAATCACCATGGCCCAGGCCTCTTTGAGATTGACCTCGCCAGAAGGTATGGCTCGTTTCTCCGTGCGCGGGTTGACGGCATCAAATCTCCAGTCGATGATGCGGTTGAAGCCCATGGCACTGGTCCGGGCGCCGATCATCGCCAGGGTGATCCAGAAGAAAATTATAAGTTCAGGGATGCCGCCGGCTGCCAGAAAAGCGCCGGTAAAGGCAAAGGGCATGGCAAAAACGGTCAGCTTGAACTTGATCATTTCAAGCAGAACCGAAATCTTTCGGGTGAGATTCATTCCTTTCCCCACCTCTTTCTGTCGGCCACTTCAATGCCCAATTGATCCATCACCCGCCAGCCATAAGAGGTGGCCGCCTCTTCCAGGGTTTTAGGGCGGAAATAAAAGCTGGGCATCGGCGGGCAGATGACGGCGCCGGCATCGTGGATTTTGAGCATGTTGCTGAGATGATTTCTGTTCAGCGGAGTTTCACGTACCCCGAGCACCACCTTCTTGCGTTCCTTGAGCAGCACGTCGGCGGCCCGGTGAATCAAATTAATCGACAGTCCGGAACTGATCGCTCCGAGGGTGCCCATCGAACAGGGCAGAATCACCATGGCCTGATAGTCGGCAGATCCAGATGCCGGAGGGGCGAAAAAATCGTCAGGTCCAAACCACTGGGCAACCCCTTCCAGCTCGGCAGCATCATGACCCAGTTCCATTTTTATGACGTCTTTTCCCGCCTCCGAACAGATGCCGTGGACCAGCAGACCGTCCTGCTGCCGGCAGAGTTCGACAAAAGACTTGAGAAAGATCATGCCGGAGGCGCCGGTAACACCGATGAGTAATTTCATTTTATTCCATATCTGAGAGTGCGTTTATCTGATGAATCCCACAGGATCACTATTCTTCCACTTTTCTTATTTTCAAGGGCAGGCACTCCTTTCTGGCCTCCTCGAACTCGAACAGGTAGGTAAAGAAGCGCTGCAGCGCCTGCTGCTTGAGCGGCCCGAGATTAAACTCGATACCGCGCAGGTAGTGATGACAGACGTCAACGTCCATAGGTATCCGGGGAGCGGCAAGGTGACAGATCTCAGCAAGGGAAGCAATCCCCTCATCGCGGCAGGCTATGAGTTCCCGATGCACATCGCTGACCAGGTTCGGATGTGCGCGGGCAAACTCCGCCCGTACCGCGCATACCGCAAAGACAAAGGGCAGGCCGGTAAACTGGCGCCAGAGCTCACCAAGATCGAGGCAATATTGATAAGTTCCTTCAATTTTCAAGCGCAGGGCATCATCACCAATGGCGAGTACGCCAGTGGCACCGCGTTTTCGGGCGTTGCGCACTTCGTCTTCGATGTACACGGGAGAGACCTTGAAAAACTTCTCGAGGGCGATTTTGACCAGGCAGACCGACGTCTTCGACTGCACGCTGAGCAGCACCTCGAGACCGGACAGCATCTCAGGCTTGATCGTTGAAAACAGAAAAACCGAACCAACCGGTCCATGGGCACTGATGGAAAGCTGATCGAGGATCTCATACTGGTCGGGACGAATACCGTACTCATGCGATGAGACGAAGCCCAGATCAATTTCTCCCGCGGCCAGCATCTGGTTCAGAGCGGCCGGATGTTCCTCAACCATCTGCCATGACGCATCATGCTTCCTCGATTTCCAGATCTCGTGGATGGGAGCCGTGTTGATATAGTTGACCATGCCGATGCGCACAGCCGGCCGGGTGTGGTTGGTCATCGATCTCAGTTGATAATGGTGTAGTCCATCAACCGCTGCCGGGGCATGAATCCGGCATCGGCAACGAGGCGGCATATCTCTTTCTCGGAGAGCGAAAAACTCACGCCCGCGGCGGCGACGACGTTTTCCTCTATCATGGTGCTGCCGAAATCGTTGGCTCCGAAGTGGAGCGAGAGCTGGGCGATCTTCGGGCCCTGGGTCACCCAGGAAGCCTGAATATTATCGAAATTATCAAGATAGATTCGGGACAGAGCCAGCATCCGGAGATATTCCCAGCCACTGGTTTTAAATGAGGTCCCCTCATCAAACAACGTGGTGTTGTCGGGCTGGAACGGCCAGGGAATGAAGGCGGTAAAACCGCCGGTTCGGTCCTGGAGCGTGCGTAATCGGCTGAGATGTTCGACCCGCTCCTCGATGGTCTCTATATGGCCGAACATCATCGTCGCCGTTGTCCGCAGCCCTTTTTCATGAGCTTTTTCCATGACCTCGAGCCATTGATCGGCAGAACACTTCTTGGGCGCCACCAGTTTCCTTACCCGATCGACAAGTATCTCGGCGCCACCGCCCGGTACCGAATCCAGTCCTGCCGCAATCAACCGGTCGAGCACTTCTGACACCGTCACCTCTGAGACCATGCTGAAATGATGAATTTCCGGAGGGGAAAAGCCGTGAACATTGATCCCGCAGGATTTTATGAAGGAGACCAGCTCCTCGTAATAATCGAGCTGCAAATCCGGATGCAGCCCACCCTGAAGCAGGATTTGCGTTCCCCCGAGTGCCAGGGTCTCGTCTATTTTCTTGTGCAGTTCCTCACGGCTCAGCAGATAGCCTTTACCGGAGTCGGGCAGGTGGTAAAAGGCGCAGAACTTACAGGCAGAGATGCAGATGTCGGTATAATTCACATTGCGATCGATCACATAGGTGACGACCCTTTCAGGGTGCCTGCGCTGTCTCGCCTGGTTGGCCAGAAAGCCAATCTGGTGCAGGTCTGCACTGGCGTGAAGCTGAACAAACTGATGGTCTGCAAGCCTCTGGCCGCTGCTGAGGTGCTCGATGATGTCGGCAATCATGATGCCACCCTGGCGGCGCTGTCATGCACCTCGATCACGTCGTAGAGGGTTGTTCTCTCCACCGGCACCCGGCCGGCTTCAGCGATCAGCTTGATCAGCGTCTCCGAACCGATGGCCTGGGCGGTCTCCGCTCCGGCCATGTGGGTGATCACCTCTTCCTTGACCGTACCGTCAAGATCATCGGCACCAAAGGACAGAGCGATCTGGGCCAGTTTCGGTCCAATCATTACCCAGTAGGCCTTGATGTGAGCGAAATTGTCCAGCATGAGCCTGGCCACTGCAATATTTTTCAGATCGTCGATTCCCGTGGTGGACGACAGCATCGCCAGTTCGGTATTCTTCGGATGAAAGGCCAGCGGTATAAAAGCCAGGAAACCGCCGGTTTCATCCTGGGCAAGGCGCAACGCATCCAGGTGTTCGAGCCGCTCCTCGAATGTTTCTATATGACCGTAGAGCATGGTTGCATTGGTGCGAAACCCATGACGGTGCGCCGTTTGGGCGACTGCTAGCCACTCTTTTCCCGGCAGCTTATCCCCACAGGTGCGCTCACGTATCCGGTTGCTGAACACCTCCGCCCCGCCGCCCGGCAGCGAATCTAGCCCGGCCTCTCGCAGAATTTCCAGGGTTTTGCCCACCGGTTTTCCGCATAAGCCAGCCAGGTGAGCTATCTCGACACAGGTAAAGGCCTGGATATGAACCTCTGGCCTCACCTCCTTAATCCCTCGCAGCAACTCGATATAGTAGGAAAACGGCAGATCGGGATGTATGCCGCCGACCATGTGAATCTCGACAATAGGCTCAGCGAGGCGCTGGCGTACCTTGTCCTTGACCTCGGCGATGGACATCTCATAGGCGAGATCATCATCTTTTGGGCGCCCAAAAGCGCAGAATTTACAGAGGTTGGTACAGATATTGGAATAATTGATGTGCTGGTTGTAGATGAAATAGGCATTGTTGCCGTTAATCCGTTCCCGGACCAGATTGGCAAGCCAACCGACCGCAAGTATGTCTGAGCTCTGGTATAACTTCAGACCGTCGGCCAGAGACAAACGTTCACCGGCGAGAACCTTCTGGTGGATATCTCCCAGTCCCGTCTCTTCGATATAATTTTTCACGCCAATAAAAAAACCGGTTTGTATCACCGGTTTTTTCTCTCTGAAATGTTTGACTGGGAAATGTTCAGTCGATAAAATACTTGAGCTTTTCTCTTCGACTGGAATGGCGCAGACGATTAAGCGCCTTTTTTTCGATCTGCCTGATGCGTTCCCGAGACACATTGAAACGCTTGCCAATCTCCTCAAGGGTGTATTCCGCTTTCTCACCAATGCCGAAGCGCAGCCTGATAATTTTTTCCTCCCGCTCCGACAGGGTTGACAGGATTTCCTTGACCCGTCCGGCAAGCTCTCTGGTTTGCACGGCTTCGTAGGGTGATTGTGACTCCTGATTCTCGAGAAAATCGCCCAGGGTGGAATCATCGTCGCCCACCGGTGTTTCCAGTGAAATGGGTTCCCGTGAGGCCTCGAGGATAGACAGAATCTTATCCATGGGCAGGTTGGTGGCCTTGGATATTTCCAGCGGCGTCGGCTCTCTGCCAAGCTCCTTATAGAGCGCATAAAAGGCTTTAAAGAACTGGCTGCGAAGCTCGAGAAAGTGGACCGGCAGCCTGATCGTTCTGGTTTTGTCGAGGATCGCCCTGGTTATCGCCTGGCGGATCCACCAGCTCGCATAGGTAGAGAACTTGTTGCCTTTGGTGTAATCGAAGCGAAATACCGCGCGCATCAGGCCGAGATTGCCTTCCTGGATCAGATCGGCCAGCGTCAGCCCCTGGTGCATATAGCGCTTGGCAATAGAAACAACGAGCCGCAGGTTGGCACGAATCATCGTGTCCTTGGCTACCTCGATGGAGCGGCTGTAGGCCTCCATCTTGGCCTGCAGCTCGAAAAGATCCCTAATGTGGGGATATTTCTTGGCACTGGCGGCGACATTGTAGCGCATGAAGTTAAGCTGCTGTTTCTTTGGTTTCAATGTCGGATCGCGCTTCTCCCAGAGATCTATACGCTCCCTCAGCAGATCTATATCCTTGACGCCCGAATTGTCCTCACGGATGGCCGTAATGATTGCTTCGAATCCCTGCCTGATCGTTTTCGAGTACTTCGCCTCTTCCTCTGGAGTCAGGAGATCAAAGCGTCCCATTTCCCTGAGATAGGTAGTGGTGGTTTCCTCGGCGTCGTGTTCGTCTGCCTCAGAAAAACCGAGCGCCGGTTCATCTTCGTCGCCGTCTTCAGAAGATTTTTTCTTCTTATCCCACACCTCCCCGGAGAGAGTTCTTTTTTCGCCCGATTTCTCCTCGGTGACGATCTCTATATTGTGATCTCCAAGAAAATTGAAAATCTTTTCTATGTCTCTGGGGTCCTTGATTTCATCGGGAAGCAGATCGTTTAAATCATCGAAACTGATACACCCTTCCGATTTTCCTGCTTTGAGTAGGTTTTCTTTTAGTTCAGAAAGCACTGGTGGCGGTCTCCATTACTCTTTTCACTAAATTGGTGACAGAAGAAGCTGTTGCGTGAATAGTGATCACTGAACGTGAGGTTCGCAAATGCACACTTTTCACGAATAGGGTAAATAAAAAACATGCACCCGGAAAAAAGCCGAGTGCATGCGGAAGTAAAAATTGAGCCGAACATCTGATTATACACAATTCAACTGATTATAGCAAACTTCTTTTGGAGATTTGCATAACCACACACTATGTCATTAAAAAACTGCCCGATGCGCCTTGCACGGCACCACGGACAGCCTGTTTAATGATAATTATAGCATCGAATCTTTGAGATACAAGCAGGAGGTAATATTTTTTTGGGCAAATATTACTTTTCTTAAACCCATTTCCACCGGTCATTTACCTGGAAAGATAGCTTACTGACATGCAGTCATTTCTCACCTCCGAAAGGGCCGGCGGAATTCTGGCCCACATCAGTTCACTCCCCGGTCCCTACGGCATCGGAGATATTGGTTCGTCTTCGTTCAGCTTTATCGATTTTCTCCACAGAGCCGGGCAAAAATACTGGCAGATTTTACCCACCGTCCCCACCAGTCTTTTTTTTGACTCCTCTCCCTACATGAGCAGTTCGGCCTTTGCCGGTTCCCCGCTATTGATCAGCCCAGACAATCTCGTGCAGTGGGGCCTGCTCAAGAAGAGCGACACGCAGGACACCGATCAATTTTCTCCCCACCTCACCGATTACCGGCAGGTCGACAGCTTCAAGAGAAAATTGCTTGAGCGCTGCTATAAAGCCTTCTCTTTTGATCGAGACAGTCATTTCCGTCAGTTCGTAGACCGCACTCCCTGGCTGAAAGATTACGGGCTGTTCATGTGCCTAAAAGAGATCCAGGACAACAAGCCCTGGAATGACTGGCCGGACCGGCTGGCCAGAAGAGATCCGGCAGCGATCACTGCAGTGGAAAAAAAATATAGTGATCGGATCCGCTACTACTTCTTCGAACAATATGTGTTTTTCAGACAATGGGCCGCTCTGAGAAAATATGGGACAGAAAAAGGAATTCGCATCATCGGCGATATCCCCATCTATGTCGCTCTCGACAGTGCCGACGTCTGGGCCCATCAGGAAATTTTCGAGATCGATCCGGACAGCCTCAAGCCCCTTCGGGTGTCCGGAGTACCGCCTGACTACTTCAGTGAGACCGGGCAACTCTGGGGTAATCCTCTCTATCGCTGGAACAGCGTTGATGCAGCCACGGCTGAGGCGCTGGTCAGTTGGTGGATCCGCCGTTTCAAGGCCATGTTCGATCTGGTGGATGTTGCCCGGGTCGATCATTTCAGAGGATTTGAAGCCTACTGGGCGGTTCCTGCCGAAGAAGAGACTGCTCTGAACGGTACCTGGGAACGAGGGCCCGGATCAATGTTCTTCGAGAAAATCTACCGCCACCTTGGAGAATTGAAGATCATCGCCGAAGACCTGGGCGAAATTTCTGCCGAGGTAATCAAACTCAGAAACAAGCTTGGCTTTCCCGGCATGAAGGTATTGCACTTCGCCTTTGACGGAAATCCCTCCAACCCGTTTTTACCGCACAACTATATCTCGCCAAACTGTGTGGTCTATACCGGCACCCACGACAATGACACGACTCTGGGATGGTTTCTCTCCAGCCAGGTGGGGGAATCTCAAAGAGCGGAGGTCAAGCGCTTTGCCAACCGGGAAATGCACGATAACAGCCCCATCCACCAGGATCTGGTCTACCTGGCCCTGTCTTCCACGGCCTCTCTGGCGGTGATTCCCCTGCAGGATCTGCTGGGCTTTGGCAGCGACTGCCGGATGAACATTCCCGGCGTGGCGGAGGGCAACTGGCGCTGGCGCTGCCCTGCGGAATTTCTTACCGATGAGTTGGCTGATGATATCAAGGAGTTGACTCTTCGTTTCGGGAGAGGCTAGATGGATTCCTCATCACCGATTCTGCGCCTCGTTCTGGGCGACCAACTCAACAGAAACCACCGCTGGTTCACCGCTGCCGACCCCGCCGTCACCTATCTGCTGATGGAGATGAGGCAGGAGACCGATTACGTGGTACATCATATCCAGAAGGTAGTCGGTTTTTTCGCCGCCATGCGCAGATTTTCCGCCTGGCTGCGAGACAACGGTCATCAGGTCATCTACCTGGAGCTGGATGATCCGGCCAATACTCAAGACCTGGACAGCAATATTAACGGCTTGATTGAGATACATGGGTTTGCCCGCTTTGAATTTCTGCTGCCGGATGAATACCGGCTTGATCAACAGCTCAAAGATCTGTGCACAAGACTGCCCATCGATTCGCAATGGTTTGACACCGAGCATTTTCTCACCGGCCGCGACGACCTGGGGCAGTTCTTTGGGCAGAAGCACTACCTCATGGAAACCTTTTACCGCCATGTTCGCCGCCAGCACAACTGGCTGATGGAAGATGGCAAGCCTGCGGGGGGGCGCTGGAACTACGACAGGGAAAACAGAAAAGCTCTACCCAAAAACAAGCGGGTGACCAGGCCCAAGGTATTTGATCACGACGTTACAGAACTGGTTGATCTGCTGCAATCCAGCAAAGTTGAAACCATTGGCTCGATCGATCCTCAACATTTTATCTGGCCGCTTGACCGGGATGAATCGCTGCAGATGCTGGACCACTTCATCACCGACTGCCTTGCCGACTTTGGCGCCTATCAGGATGCTATGCACTCTGACCACTGGTCCCTGTTCCACTCCCGCCTCTCCTTCTCACTAAACAGCAAAATGATAAGCCCGCAGGAGGTGGTGGAAAAGACTCTGGAGGCATATGATCGAGACGCTCGGCTTGGCCTGCCGGCTGTCGAGGGATTTATCCGCCAGATCATCGGCTGGCGCGAATTCATGCGTGGAGTGTACTGGGCCCAGATGCCTGACTACGCCTCGATGAACGAACTTGATCACCATCGCCCCCTGCCCGGCTTCTACTGGACCGGCGACACCCAGATGCGCTGCCTTCACCAGGCCATCAGCCAGTCATTGCAGACCGCCTATGCTCACCACATCCAGCGCCTGATGGTGACGGGCAATTTCGCTCTGCTGGCCGGCATCGCCCCTGATGAGGTGGACCGCTGGTATCTGGGCATCTACATCGATGCGATCGAATGGGTTGAGATAACCAATACCAGGGGGATGAGCCAGTTTGCCGACGGCGGCATCATCGCTACCAAACCATATGTTTCCTCGGCCAACTATATCAACAAGATGAGCAATTATTGCCGCTCCTGCCGTTACGATCACACCCAGAAAAGCTCCAGGGATTCATGTCCGTTCAACTCGCTTTACTGGAATTTTCTGCTGAGCCACAAAGAATATTTCACTGCCAATCACCGCATGCGGATGATGTACAGTCGACTGGAAGCGATGAGCGCGGCGGAAAAGTCGAAACTTGTCAGCAGGGCAAACGTCTGCCTGGACACTCTCGACACGCTCTAGCGGTTGACAGCATATGGCGCCCTGTCACCTCTGTTTCCACGGACAGCCGCAGAGACATACCATTAAATCGGCTATCCACCTTCTCGAGTTCAGAAAATGACCAGTGCAGAATCAAGCACGCTTTGGCGTTTTTCTCATCATCGGAACCCGTACTACCTCCTGACCAGCTATTGCGAAACATTCGCTCCTTGGATCGAGCTCGATCCTGGTCAGACCGGTAAAAGAACCGAATGCCGGCAGTATCGCCCCTTGCTCACCGAAATAAAAGCAGGGCAAGCGCAGCGCCGCCCCCCGCTTCCCCTCCTGCAGAATTACGCCCGGGTGCAGATGACCAGCCAGCCAGTAGTCGTCAGTACTGGTCTCAGCAGGATAATGACGCAGAGTAAATGGCGGGATCCGGCGCGGCTCGCCATGCACTTCAATATTCCAGGTGGCAGGCAGCTCTCCACTCCAGCGATCATGGCTGCCTCCAATCAGCTCGATGAGGAGATCCGGCCGGCGGCTTCGCCACTCGCCCAGGACCTCGGCAAAGGCATCCACCGACCGAGTGCCATGGAAAAAATCACCAAGTACCAGCAGACGCGTTGCCCCGGTGCGGGCAAGGGCCTGATCAAGTCGGTTCAGGGTCTCGAGACTGGGCCCTTCGGGCAGCGGTATACCTGCCGAGCGAAAGGTACCCTCCTTGCCGAGGTGCAGATCGGCCGCCAGCAATATATTTTTCTCCTGCCATAGTATGCAGCGTTCGGGCATGAGCTGCAGTGATTGTCCGCATATTTCATGCACCATGTCGATCGGGCTCATCATCATCGCTCAGTTCGCCATGGTTTCATCCGCCTTCTTCTCCAGGGAAACCAGCATGCGGCGAAGACGATCCTGCAGATTTTCCGAAGTCAGTTTCTCTCTGAGTCGATCAACCATTAGGGGAAAAGCAAGAGGAGTGAAATGGTCCGGTCGGGTCACTTTCAGCCTGGCTGTCTGCATCCTTTTCAGGGTCTCGTACAGCCGGGTGCGCTCGAGCTGATGGTCGAGTACCTCCGCGTGGGCTTGCCTGTAAAGTGGATTTTCTGGATCATAACGGTTAAATACGTCAAAAATGAGTGAGCTGGTCGCCTGGATCTGACGGGCGGTCTTGCCTTTCCCGGGATACCCCTGAAAGACCAGCCCGGCGATCCGCGCAATTTCCCGGAAACGATTTTTCGCCAGTTCGGCACTGTTCAGGCTCGCCACAATATCATCGGTGAGCCGGGCCGTGCCGAAAAGATCTTTCTCCAAGGCCTGATCAAATGGAGGCTCGTCACGGCTGAGCAGTTCGAGCCCATAATCGTTCACCGCCCAGGTAAAGGTCAGAGGTTTCAGGGCAGCGAGCCGAAAGGCCAACAGGGGCGCCAGACCCTCATGTACAAGTCGCCCGGCAAAAGGATATATACAGAGATGATAGCCCTCCCGCGACTGGATGCGCTCAATCAGCAGTTCATCTTTTTTGGGTATGGCCGACCAAGCTTCCTGCAGAGAAAGAACCGGGCGGAGGAAGCCCATTTCCTCGTCTTCGAAGATGCCCCTGGCCGCAGCGTCGAGACGTGTACATACCGCTTCGGCCAGTTCACTGGAAAGCGGCATGCGCCCGCCCTGCCACACCGGTACGGCTCCCGCTGCTGAAGCCTTGCGCACATACGCGGTCATATTGTTGACTTTGACCAGTTGCAGTGGTTTGCCGGCAAAAAGAAAAGTTTCTCCCGGGTAAAGGCGGGAGATGAAGTTCTCCTCGACGCTGCCGATTCTTCCCCCTTTCAGGTATCTGACCTGAACCGCGGCGTCACTGACGATGGTTCCGATGGCCATCCGATGGCGTTTGGCAATTGTCGCGTCGCTGACCCGATAGATATCGTTTTCGACCTGCAGCTTATGGTATTCAGGATAGGCCGACAGCGTGGAGCCGCCGGTGCTCAGAAACTTCAAGAGCCAGTCCCACTCGCTTTCGGTTAAATTTTTATAGGCTGCGGTTGTTCGAATCTCCTGCAGCAGTTCGTCTTTATTGAAACCTTTTCCCAGCCCCATGCTGACCGTATGCTGGGCTAATACGTCGAGCGGACAATAAAACGGGGAACGCGACTCAATCGTGCCTGTGTGGGCTGCATCCCTTGCCGCAGCAGCTTCCACCAGTTCCAGGACACTGGCCGGAACGCAGGTCACCCGACTGACCCGCCCGGGGCCGTGACCGCTGCGTCCGGCCCGCTGCAGCAAGCGGGCTACACCTTTGGGACTGCCGATCTGCAGCACCCGCTCGACGGGAGAAAAATCAACTCCCAGATCGAGACTGGAGGTACAGACAACTGCCTTGTAGACACCATTTTTCAGACCATTTTCAATCAGTGTGCGTTCTTTGCTGGCCAACGACCCGTGGTGCAGGCCGACCCGCCAGTCAGGACGAGCCCCGGTGAGGGCCTGGTGCCAGAGTTCACATTGTGAACGGGTGTTGGTGAACACCAGGGCCGAGGACACCGGTTCCAATTCATTGACCACCATAGACAGCATCGTCAATCCAAGATGACCGGCCCAGGGAAATCGACTCGCCGATTCGGGCAGCAGCGTATCGATGACCAGTTCTTTGGCGACCTTGCCTGCTATCAGACGACCGGGTACATCGGTGCTCTCTCGATCCACCCCGAGCAGATGGCGCCGAGCCTGTTCCAGGTTTGCGAGGGTGGCTGAAAGCCCCCAGGTTATGAGGGCAGGAGCAAGGTTGCGCAG
>JAHEER010000057.1 GCA_024640625.1 Desulfobulbaceae bacterium | reverse complement strand
TGTCAGCCACCCCTTCCACCTCTCTTTTGCCGACCTTCATGCCGGAGAGATCGACAACCAGATAGTCGATCCCCATATCCTGGAGCTCATTTTTATAGGGCAGAAGCGAATATGGCTTAACCGGTCTGGTGTAGGACAGGCCTGCTCTCTTGGTGGTGACGAACCTCTCCCCATGGGGACTGAGAATCGTCTGATTATAGGGTTGAACATCGGACTCAGCCCTGGAGATGAAAAGCGGGGGGGTGCCATACACAGTCAAACCCACCTGCGGACGTCTAAAGATTTCTTTGCGATTGCCCTTTTTTTGCTGTCCCTTGTTTACGTCGCTGCTCCGATAGCCTGTAAGGCCGCGGGACAGACTTGCCCGATCGGTTTCGATGCTG
Source organism: Desulfobulbaceae bacterium (assembly GCA_024640625.1). Lineage (GTDB taxonomy): Bacteria > Desulfobacterota > Desulfobulbia > Desulfobulbales > Desulfocapsaceae > JABDQA01. Next base: position 20,712 of record JAHEER010000057.1, on the reverse strand, counting down.
AACTGAAACCCCGAAAGTCCCAGTGCAGCAGCGGATTTCATCGCCCTGCTGTTGAGCAGATTGAGGGTATAATCCCCATAGAGGGTGACTTCGGATTGGGCAAAAAGACTCAACTGACCTAAACCGGTGATTTGAAAAGTGCGGAAGCCAGATTTGCGCAGCACTTCGATTTTTTTCCTCAACGCAGAGAACGACTGGTCGTGCACCACCTGCGGCAGGGCCCAGATCACCCTGTTCTTTTCCCTGCCGAAATAGCGTTTAAGCTGCCCGGTTTCAGCCATGGTGCGCTTTTCTATGGGGAGCACGAACCTGTCAACCTCAAACGGCAGTCTCTGAAAAATCAGCCCGGCCGAATCGAGCCGCAGCCACAACTCTGCGGTCCTGCGCGGCGCTGCACGGCCCGTGCGTGCAGACTGCGTTTTCTTGGGTGGGCGTCCCGACACACCAATCAAATCGCAAATTCTTCTGCTCTTTTCCCTTATCGCTGCCGACTCCTTGGAAGTAGGATGAAGAGGAGCCAGGCTCGGGGGAAGTTCAGCCGAGTCTTGTCGCCCTCGGTCATGTACGTCAACCCGATAAAGGCTGACGGCGCCGCGCACCATCTCGGGCCGCAGACCGGAGGGCAACTGCAGTCTCCAGTCCCCGGTATCGGTGCGTTGGAACCGGCGCAGAGTAAACCCAACCCGTTCTCCGCTGGCCTCATCATGCAGCCGAAAACGTTCACCCTTTTGTACTGTCTGCTTCAGATTAATATTTCCCAAGCAATCGGAACCATCCTTCACTATTGTGCTGAACCGTCCGAGGAAGGTGCCTATGTTGCCCGAGTGGTGGGAGCTGATTGCTCCCTGCCCCTTGTCGCCCAGAAAAAAACCGGACGAGCTTTTTCTTCCCAGAGCACTTCTAATGAGCTCTTTGGCATCCTGCCTGATCTCCTCGAGCTCTGACGGTGCCGCATCCATGACCATTCGGTAGGCGCGAACCACCTGTTCCACATAATTGACCGAGCGAAGCCTGCCTTCTATTTTCAGTGACGCAACACCGATGCGCGTGAACTCATCGACCAGATCCAGCCCTTCAAGATCGTTCATCGAGAAGAAATAGGCTGATCTGCCACGTGAGCCCTTTCTTTTAGCAGAAGAGGAGACCACCGAGTATTTTCTCCGGCAGGGCTGCACGCAATTGCCTCTCAAGCCGCTCTTACCGCCATGATAAGAAGAAAAAAGGCAGCCCCCCGAATAAGAAAAGCACATGGCCCCGTGCACAAATATTTCTACTTCGATGGGGCTGTTTCTGACGATTTTTTCAATCTCCGCAATCGTCAGTTCACGGGCCAGGACCACCCTGGAGCAGCCAAGCCGGGCCAGGGTTTTGACGCCGCCGCTGTTGTGGACAAACATCAGGGTCGAACCATGCAGGGGAAGTGAGGGAAAATGGGTGGTGACCAATTCGATGACACCGAGATCCTGGACGATAAGCGCGGTGGGCGAAATCGATTCCAACTCCGCCAGAGTAGTAATGAGACTGGGGAGCTCCTCTTCTTTGACCAGGCTGTTGAGGGCCACATAAAAGCCGAGCCCCTGCTCCCGGCAGCAGGCCGACATCGCCCTGATTTCATCAAAGCGAAACTCCCGGGCGGGATTGCGGGCATTGAATCCGGGGGCGCCGACATAGACGCCGTCGGCACCGGCCTGCACTGCGGCTTGAAAATGATCAACAGAGCCAGCCGGCGCGAGTAATTCCATCTTCTGGAGTGGATTATAGTTGATTGGCGTGGACCTGGATTTAACTGCCGACCCTTTCCCAGAAAAAGTCTATACCCTTGTCGTCGACCCGGTTGAGTGCTTCGGGAAAGGCCTCGCATTCAACGGCAAAAACCTTGCCGGCGATATCCTTGATCGAATCGTCGTAATCGAGCTCAACGGTCTTCTGCAGGATAATCGGACCGTTGTCGTACAGTTCGTCGGCAAAATGAACGGTGCAGCCGCTGACCATGCAGCCCCGCTCCTTAACGGAACGATGGACGATATCTCCATAAAAGCCGTCGCCGCAGAACATGGGGATGATCGAGGGGTGGATATTGACCACATTTCGTTTCAGGTTCTGGGGGGGGGTGTACAACTTGAGGTAGCCGGCCAGGCAGATGATATCGATATCATAATCCTTGAGGATAGCGTTGGTTGATTCGCTGTCCTTGGCGACGAAGGTCGGATAGCCATAGTTCCTCGCCTTGTCAATTCCCAGGACACCATCCACATTGGAAACCACAACCTGGATCCTGCAGTTGAGCGACCCGTCTTCGATACGTTCGTGAAAATTGTCAAGCGTCCGTCCACTGCCAGATAAAAGCACCGCGATGTTCAGCATCGTTACACCCCCTTGAAATATTCATTGGTGGACACATCCACCTTGTCGAGCCATCTGGAAATTGCCGTGTCATAGGACGAGGTCAGCTCGAACACCTTACGGGCCAGCATAAACCTGGTTTTCAGGGTCGTCGCGCCGGTCGTCCTTATTTCCTGTAACACCGTGTCATAATCGGCAGGATCGACAACTACGGTCACATCCTGGAAGTTCTTCGCCGCGGCCCTGAGCAGCGTCGGACCGCCGATGTCAATGTTTTCAATCGCATCTTCAAGACTGCAATCGGCAGCGGCGACAGTCTTTTCAAAGGCATAGAGATTAACCGCTACGAGATCGATTGCGGTGAGTCCGTGCTTGTCACACTGACTGATATGTTCAGGGTTGCTGCGCTGGTGGAGTATGCCGCCGTGTACCTTGGGATGGAGCGTTTTGACGCGCCCATCGAGCATTTCCGGAAAGCCGGTGAACTCGGAGACATCGACAACCTCGAGCCCTGCCTCTCTTAGGCGGGCAGCGGTGCCCCCGGTGGAAAGCAGTTCAACCCCAAGTTCGGCCAGTGCACCGCCAAATTGTTCAATTCCTGATTTGTCGGTAAGGCTGATGAGCGCTCGCTTAATCTTGTTCATCCTGGTCACCCCGGTTAATCTTTTCTTATGAATTGGCGAATTTTACGACGGTCTCTCTTGTCCGGCTTCTTGGCTGGTGCGGCTCCGGGCGCCCTGATCAATCTGCGCATCTGCGAATTGGCCTCGCGGTTCTTCAGGCTGTCATCGGATTCTTCATAGAGCTCCCGCGCCTCTTTGGCAGGCCGACGATACTGGTTCACCCCTCTGACGGTCACCTCGAATAGTTGCTCAAGCTTGTTGATCCGCAGTTCATCGCCCACTGTCACGGTTCTGGAAGGTTTGACCCGCTGTCCGTTGAGGTGGATCTTGCCGCCCTGCACCGCCTGAGTGGCCTGCGATCTGGTTTTAAAAAACCGGGCCGCCCACAACCACTTGTCTATTCTTATTTTTTCTGTTGATTCAGTCACCTGTGGAACCTGTTCGAGGTAAATTCAACGTGATTTGAGGCATCAATTGACAAAGGTACACCGAAAATTATGTGAATTCATCGAAAAAGGCTATATGGTGTCCCCCAGAAAACCAACTGCACTGAGCTTCAGCATACATATCCCCATGGCCATACAAACCGCAGGCGTAAAAAATATCAAGCTGCCGATACGGGTGATGCAAAAAGACGGCAACATCCAGAACACCATCGCCGATATCAGCCTGCAAACCCGCATCGCGACACCTCTGCAGCCCAACTGCATAGGCTCCATCACGGCAATCCTCAACCGTTACATCGACAAAATCGCTGTTTCAGAGTTTCAGGCCCTGCTTTCCGACGTCCAGCAGTTTTTCAATGCCGAGTCCACCCAGATCGATATGAGCTTCCCCTATTTTCTGGAAAAGAAAGCGCCGGTCACCGACACTTCCGGCCTGATGGAGTACCGCTGTACTTTCAGCGGCACCATCGGCGACAATAACGGCTTTGCACTGACCGTGGCCGTGCCGGTCACCACCCTGTGTCCCTGCTCCAAGGAGATCAGTGAAGCCGGGGCCCACAATCAGCGGGCGGAAATAACCATTACCGTAAAATTCAGCAGGATGATCTGGGTGGAGGACCTGATCGAACTCATCGAGCAATGCGGTTCATGTGAGCTCTACTCGCTGCTCAAACGGCCCGACGAAAAATATGTCACCGAGACCGCTTTCAACAACCCCATGTTCGTCGAGGACGTGGTCAGAAAAGTCGCCCTGGCGGCCCTTGATCATCCTGACATTACCTGGTTTTCTGCCAGTGTCGAAAGTTTCGAATCCATTCACAAGCACAGCGCCTACGCCTTTGTCGACAGCGGCGACATCCTCGACAAAAACGGCGGCACAAGTCAATAGATCACTTGAGTTTAAGAACCCCGTCAGCACAAACGCGAGCCATGAGCCGGCGGAGCACACCGACAATGGAGCCCCGATCGATGGATCGAATGCTTGGACTGCGCCTCTCGTTATCTGCCCGCAGACTCCATCGACACGATTGCTTCAGCCAGCCGGCTGATGCCTTCGTCAATCACCTGCTCATCGGTGCATGAAAAATTGAGCCGGAAGGTCGACGATCTTGTCTTCCTCGTATAAAATGGTTCTCCGGGCACAAAAACAACCTTTCTGGCCACCGCCCTGTCAAACAACTCGAGAGAACTCATCTTCTCCGGCAGTCTCCCCCAGAGAAACATCCCGCCACGGGGCCTGGTGCAGCTGACGTAGTCGGGAAAGTCTCGTTCGATGGCCTCGATCATAGCTCGGCACTGCGCACCGTAGACGGTTCGGATAGTCTGAAGATGGGTGTCGATCGGGTAATTGGTGAGAAAATCGACAAGCACATACTGGGTAAAGTTGCAGGTATGCAGGTCCGCAGCCTGCTTGGCGATGAGCAGCTTGTCACACAGCTTTTCCGGGGCCGCGACCCAGCCGATGCGAAAGCCGGGAACCACTGTCTTGGAGAAGGAACCGAGCAGGATGGTCTGAGCCGGCGCCAGGTGGTAAAACGATTTAATGGGATCACCCTGAAATCTGAGCGCCCCGTAGGGATCGTCTTCAACCAGGAAACAATCGCTCCGGGTGATTATGTCAGCTATCCGGCTCCTGTTTTCATAGCTGTAGGAAATGCCCGAGGGGTTCTGAAAATTGGGCACCGTGTACATTATTTTAGGGTTATGTTTTATTGCCTTATTAAGCGATCTTGTATCCATTCCCTCATCATTTACCTTAACGGGGAGAAAGCGGGGACGGTAGAGCGACAGGGCCTGGATCGCACCGAGATATCCCGGTTCTTCGATAACCACCGGGTCGCCGTCGTTGATGGTCACCTTGGCAATGAGATCCAAGGCCTGCTGGCTGCCGTTGGTGATGAGGATACGCTCGGCCGGGATTTCGAGCCCCTGCTCGCTCCTGTACCTCTTTGAGATATACTCACGCAGTTCGAGCAACCCTTCTGAATTGCTGTATTGAAGGCAGTCGGTGCTATGTCGGTCAAACACTCTATTGGTCGACTCCCTGAGCTGATCCAGCGGAAAATACTGTCTGTTCGGCAAGCCACCGGCAAAGGAGATCATACTTTTGTCGGTGGTGACTTTGAGAATTTCCCGGATGAAGGACCGGGGCACGTCCTGAATTCTGTCTGCGAACAACCCTCTCATAGTGATTCCCGGTTCTGCATGGGTAACCTCGCGTACGGCTCTTTCTTGGTCTAATCGGTGTAGCGCTTTTTTTCGGCGGCAGCACGCAACACCCTGAACAACTCGCGACTGTGCACCTTGTTTCTGGTCTTTACATACTGATAGGCGGACCTGCGAAGGTCCAACTCATCAACATCGACATACTCTTCTACGACCAGGTCGAGTGTTTCGCTGGGCCAGTCCATCTCCATTGCCACGCCTTGCTGCAGACATTCGTCCCGGAAGTCAAGGGCTTCATTGATTATTGCGTCACGCTGACGTTCGGCCTGGTGGTGGAGTTTGTTTTCGGCGAGCCTTGAGCCCTTCATCTGGGCGAGCCGGCTGAGCAGTTCGTCCACCTCTCCCTGCTTGAGAAGCTTGGCCGCGTATTTAACCTGCCTCTTCAGGGAACCCCCCTTCAGCGTGCGGCAGAGCCGCACCGCCTCGACAACTTCAGGTTCCAGCTGCAGGGTGCCTAGTTCATTGTCATTTAAGGCGGCGAGCTCTTTTGCTGCTGCCTCGACCTGCTTATGCTGCCGTTTCAGCTCTGATTTGCTTAGGCGCTCCATATTTATTCGGTCACCTTAATGGATTAAGCGTCGCTTCAGGAAGTGGTCAATTCAAGAAGCGAAGGTTCATAATCTCCGGGGGGCTGGAGCCCGAGCAGCACACAGAGGGTGGCGGCAACATTGGCCAGGCCCGGCTCTGGTATCCCGGCCATCAGAAACCTGTTGGCTTGGGCATAATCTTTTACGATCAGGGGGACCGGGTTCAAGGTATGAGCGACCATGGGCGATCGGACCCCGTTTTTCTGGGTCCACATGCAGTCGGCGTTGCCGTGATCGGCGGTAATCAGACAGATTCCTCCGGCTTTTTCGACCGCCGCAAGCAGGCGCGAAAGGCATAGATCAACTGTTTCAACGGCGATCCTGATGGCCGGTTCCACACCCGTATGGCCAACCATGTCGCCATTGGCATAATTCACGCGAATGAAATCATAGCGCCCCGATCTTATCGCCTCTGTCACCAGATCGGTGATTTCAGCCGCCTTCATCCAGGGCTTGAGATCGAAGGCAAGTTTATCCGATTCAATCTCCACATATTTTTCCAGGTTCGCGTCGATATACCCTGACTTGTTGCCATTCCAGAAATAGGTCACATGACCGAATTTCTGCGTCTCTGAAATCGCAAACGAGCGGATACCGGAGGCGCAGAGATACTCTCCCAGGGTGTTATCGATGGCCGGCGGTTCAACCAGATAGTTGGCGGGAATTTTGGTATCGCCGTCATATTCCATCATCCCGGCATAGAATACCTCGGGATAACGCTGCCGGTCAAAGTGGGAGAACTCCTGGTCCTCGAAGGCCCTGGAGATCTCGATGGCCCGATCGCCCCTGAAATTGAAGAAAACCACGCTGTCCCCGTCAGCAATGGTGCCGACCGGCTCGGTGCCGTCAGCGATGACAAATGGATCCATATACTGATCGGTCATTCCAGGGTCTTCCTCGTAGTAGGTGGAAATCGCTTCGGTGGCCGAGGAAAACATCCTGCCGCTGCCCAGGACATGGGTGTTCCAGCCCCGTTCAACAATAGTCCAATCGGCCCCATAGCGATCCATGGTGGTAACCATACGGCCGCCGCCTGAGGCGATTCTACAGTTGCACCCCCGCTTCTGCATCTCCGCGCAGTGATGTTCCAGAGGGGCAAAATAGTCCAGCGCACTTGTGGCACCCACATCGCGTCCGTCAAGCAGTCCGTGTATCCTGACCCGCGCGATGCGGCTTTCTTCACAGCGGTTGAGGATGGCATAGAGATGATCTATGTGGGAATGCACATTACCGTCGGAAACAAGACCGATTAAGTGGAGCGTTCCGCCGGCACCACACCTGTTTTCAATCACCGACCAGCTGGTTCCCGAAAATATCGCTCCCGACGCTATTGCCTCGCTCACCAGTTTCGCACCCTGGGCGAATACCCTTCCGGCACCCAGCGCATTATGACCGACTTCTGAATTTCCCATGTCGTCATCGGTGGGCAAGCCCACGGCTGTGCCGTGCGCCTTCAGTCGGGTGAACAAGGGCTCTTTAAATAATTTATCAAGAGTCGGGGTGTAGGAAACTTTAACTCCGTCGGAGCCGTCATCCTTACCGAAACCTATTCCATCCAGTACAACTGCAACCAGCGGACCTTTGATCTTTTTAAAATTGTTTAGCGGCAACAATGTATTATCTTTCATGGTGCACTCTTTGCCCCGTTTCTTGAGCCTGCATTGACAGATTGCTCTTTACTAGCGGATTCTTTTACTATAAACAGTCGGTTACAACTAATTTTGCACACTATAGCATGAGCCTTGAATAGGCAAGCTGACAGGAATATAAATCCCCCTTGAATTGATGCATAGAACTATGATGCAGCCCTCATGACCGACCAGTCCGCCCCACTCGACATGCTGGGCAGGGCCCGGCTCACCGGAGTTGCTGCGGCCCGGACCATGTTGCTCTCTCAGATTGCAGACCTGCGGCCCGAGACGGAAACGCTGCCGCTCGATCAATGCCTGGACCGCGTCTGCGCCAGTCAGGTCGTTGCCCCTGAGGACCTGCCACCCACCGATCGTTCGACCATGGATGGATTCGCCGTGGTCGCTGCCGATACTTTTGGCGCCTCTCAATCGATGCCCGGATATCTCGATATCGACGGCGAAGTGCTCATGGGTGAGGCTCCCGAGGGTAAAGTGGCGAGGGGCAGCTGTTGTAAAATTCCCACCGGCGGACTGCTGCCCGAAGGTGCTGACGCGGTGGTAATGCACGAGCACACGGTCCCCGTCGACGACAGAGTGGTAGAAATCATCAAGCCGGTGGGCAGCGGCGCCAATCTGATCAGAAAGGGCGATGACATCCGGCGAGGCGCCGTGGCCGTAGATGCGGGGCGTCTGCTCCGGCCCCAGGAACTCGGACTGCTGGCCGGACTTGGAGTAATTGAGGTGGAGGTTTTCACCCGGCCCCGAGTTGCCATCATCTCCACCGGCGACGAAATAATCGACTATCGGCAGCAGCCGCCCCCAGGAAAATTCAGAGACATCAATGGTATCGTGCTGAGCTCCCTGGTGCGCCGCTGCGGGGCTCTCATCAAGGACTACGGTATCGTCAGCGATGACGAAGCCTCATTTTTTGCCACCGTTGAGGAAGCTGTCCATGAGACCGACCTCGTCCTTTTCTCCGGTGGAAGTTCAGTGGGCATGCGCGATCTCGGGGAACAGGCCATCAAGCGGATCGGCAATCCTGGAATTCTTGTGCACGGCGTCTCCCTTAAGCCTGGAAAGCCAGTGATCATCGGCTTGTGCAACAAGACGCCGGTATTCGGCCTCCCCGGTCATCCGGTTTCGGCCATGGTCTGTTTCGATTTCTTTGTTAAGCCTGCAATTGAGGCCATTTCCGGCACGCTGCCTACCTCCATCATCACACAGCCCTCTGTGCAGGCCAGGCTGCAAAGAAATATCAATTCGGCGGCCGGCAGGCTGGATGTGGTCAGGGTGCAGCTCAGATTATCAGATTCCGAGCTCCAGGCCCTGCCCATACTGGGCAAATCGGGTGCCATATCAACCTTATCTGAAGCCCACGGGTATTTCCTCATCGATGAAGAAAGTCAGGGGGTAAGCAACGATGATCTCGTAGAGGTGTATCTATACCAATGAAACCAGACACTGTATATCTCTCCAACACGCCACTGTCCGAAGCTCGCACACTGTGGCATGAGGCCCTCAACGCCGGTGGTTTCTTTTCACCCAAAACAGTAAAGGCGGCCGTCGACGAGGCGCTCGGCGAAACCACCGCCGCGCCCGTGTACGCGCGTCACTCTTCTCCTTCCTACAACGCTTCGGCCATGGACGGCGTTGCCGTCCGTTTCCAGGATCTGGGTATGGCCAGCGAGGCGTCTCCTGTCAGGCTGTCGAGTAGCCAGTATCTACCGGTCAATACCGGTAATGCGATCCCAGAGCCATATAATGCGGTGGTCATGATAGAAGATGTCCACACCTTTGACAACCAGGACATCGAGCTGATCAGCCCGGCAACTCCCTGGCAGCACGTGCGCACAGTGGGTGAGGACATTGTCGCCACCGAATTGATTATTCCCCAGGGTCACCTCATCAGGCCCATCGACCAGGGAGCTCTGCTGGCCGCCGGCATCACCCAGATCGATATTGTGGCGCGACCGGCGGTCACGGTGATTCCAACCGGCTCTGAATTGATCGAACCGGGCAGTGCGGTGAAGCCCGGTCAGATTATCGAGTTCAACTCCCGAATATTGTCGGGCTATCTATCCCAGTGGGGAGCAGACGTCACCATTCATCCGCCGGTCGCAGACAACCCCGATCAGCTTGCGGAAGCCGTTCTTGAGGCCGCCCGAAACTCAGATATCGTTGTTACCAACGCCGGGGCTTCGGCGGGAACCAAAGACTTTTCCAGCAGGGTGCTCGGCAGTACCGGCACCTTAGTGGTCCACGGCGTGGCCATCAAACCCGGAAAACCTGTCTTCCTTGGACTGATCGATGACACGCCGGTGGTGGGGCTGCCAGGCTACCCCATTTCCGCCCTGCTCACTCTGCATCTTTTCGGCCGGGAACTGATCTACGGTTTCTCTGGAAAACCGGTACCCGAGAATGAGTACTGCGACGCAATCATGTCCAGACCCATGCCTTCCGCCATGGGAGTGGATCAATTTGTCAGGGTCACCCTGGGACAGGTGGGGGATAAATTGATTGCCACCCCTTCTGGAAAAGGTGCCGGATCGGTGATGTCCATGGTCCGAGCCGATGGTCTGCTGACCATTCCCTCGGGAAGCGAGGGCGTGGGGGCCGGGGAAACTGTGCGGATAGAGATGCTGCGCAGCAGAAAAGAGGTCGATGCCACGCTGGTGGCAATCGGCAGTCACGACAATATCCTCGACCTGATGGCCAATTTCCTGCACCGGATGACTCCGCCCCTGCGGCTTTCCTCTGCCCATGTGGGCTCAATGGGAGGGATAATGGCAATCAGGCGCGGCGAAGCACACTTTGGTGGTTCCCATCTGCTCGACGAAGAAACAGGTGAATACAACGTCTCTTTCATCACCCGGTTTCTGGCGGACACACCCCTGCAGCTGATCAATCTCTGCTACCGCGAACAAGGGCTTATCGTTGCCAAGGGAAACCCGCACAGGATCACCTCCTTGGCTGACCTGATCGCCCGCAAGTTAACCTTCATCAATCGCCAGAAAGGTGCCGGCACCAGACTTCTCACCGACAAGATACTGCGGGATTCAAATCTTGAACCTGACCAGCTCGCCGGCTATAATCATGAGGAATACACCCACATGAACGTCGCCGCTTCGGTGCTCAGCGGCAGTGTTGATGCAGGCATGGGAATAAGGGCGGCCGCCCAGGCCCTGGACCTCGATTTCGTCCCCCTTGCCGAGGAGCGTTATGATTTGATTGTGCCAACCGTTTTTCTCGATGACGCCCGGATGAAGGCCGCCCTCGATCTGATGAACAACGACTCGTTCAAGACCAGGATTGAAGAATTGGGAGGGTACAATCTCAGGGATTGTGGATCCGTTATGTATCAGCACTAGCTGATTATCCGGCATCCTGCCTCAGCAGTATGGATTGGTAATTAAGAGATGAAACTAACCGTCAAACTTTTCGCCTATTTCCGTGATAACAGATTTATCTCGGAACTACAGGAATATCCGGATGGCAGCACAGTCGGTGACATAGTCGACAGCCTGGAGATCGAGCGTGATGACATCGGCATTACCATGATCAACTCCAAGCACTGCGGTTTCGACGACACCCCCTCGGATGATGATATCCTGGCGATATTTCCTCTGGTTGGCGGCGGTTGAGTTTCATTTCCCCTTCTTGATTTCAACAAAACACAAAACCTTCCCACCCGAGATGTTACCTGCTAAGCTAGCATGATAGGCAGGTGATTAAAAGTTGGCAAAACTTCAGACAAGCCAAACCCGATGGTATCCAGAAATGTCAAAGTGCTCGTGTATGGCAGAGTGCAGGGAGTCTATTTTCGTTATTACACAAAACTGATGGCCGACAGTCTTGGACTGTGCGGATGGGTAAAAAACTGCCCGGACGGTTCGGTGGAAACGCATCTCTCAGGCAGTGAACACAACGTAAAAGAGATGATAGACTGGCTGCATCAGGGTCCCGATTCGGCCGCAGTCGATAAAGTGGATATTGCCGAAATCGACAGCCTGGAACAAAGCTATGATGGCTTCATGATACGGTATTAAATTAGTTTTGCCATGCATCTGATCTCGTGCCATCAGCTTTCTGACACACATACGCCGTGCTCGAAATAGAAAACCTCAATGCCACCATTGGCAGGCAGCCGGGCGATACCGCAGCTGCGGATTCGGCCCAACTGCTTAAAGACGTCAGCCTGCAGATAGATCATGGCCAGACTGTGGCTCTGGTTGGGGAATCAGGCTCGGGAAAATCGATTACCGCCCTCTCTGTCCTGCGTCTTCTCGAGGAGCACACACCAATAAAAATAAGCGGCTCGATCCGTTTTGATGGTGCGGATCTCCTGCAGCTCTCGCTTGACCAGGTGAGGCGAATTCGGGGGAATCGTATCGCCATGATATTTCAGGAACCGATGACCTCGCTGAACCCGGTGTACACCATTGGCAATCAAATCGGCGAGTCTTTGAAACTGCACAGAAACCTGAAAAATGCCGACATCGTCAACGAATCAATCAGCCTTCTCACACGCACCGGCATCGACGCTCCGGAAAAACGGCTCGAGGCATACCCTCATCAGCTCTCCGGGGGGCAGAGACAGCGGGTGATGATCGCCATGGCGCTTGCCTGCCGTCCTGCACTGCTCATCGCCGATGAGCCCACCACTGCGCTGGATGTGACCATCCAGGCAAAAATTCTCGGTCTGATCAAGGATATTCAGCATGAGTTCAAGATGGCCATGCTGCTCATTACCCACGATCTTGCCCTGGTCCGAAATTATGCCGAGTACATCTATATTCTCAAGGAAGGTTCCGTCATAGAACAGGGCAGTCCCGCGCAAATCTTCAAGCGACCCAAAGACGACTATACCATCAAGCTGATCACCGCCATCCCAAGCCTTGCCCGTGAGCCCAAAAGCGAGGCTCCGATTCATCTTCAAACCGAAGGTCTGAGTTGTTCTTTTCGCAGCTCAACCGGTTTGCTGGGGAGATTTTTCGATACTGGAGAAAAAGATGTTCGAGCACTTGATCAGGTGTCGCTCTCGATTCGTCAGGGAACCACCTGCGGCATCATCGGTGAATCCGGATCGGGAAAGACCACCTTGGCGTTTGCCCTTCTCAAACTGCTCAACAGTACCGGCGCGATACTTTTCAACAATCGCCGCCTGGATCAGGCCAGCAAAAAAGAAGTCAAGCAGTTGCGGGACAGGATGCAGATCGTTTTCCAGGATCCCTATTCATCACTTTCACCGCGGATGACCGTGGCCGAGATCGTCTCTGAGGGGCTGGTAGTCCACAAAAAAGAGATGAGTAAAACCGAGCGTCAGAATCTCGTTTCCGCAACTTTAGAAGAAGTAGGTTTGCCGCCCGAGGTGGCTCAGCGATATCCTCACGAGTTTTCTGGCGGTCAGCGCCAGCGGATCGCCATTGCCCGGGTACTCATCCTGCGCCCGGAGTTGTTGATTCTCGATGAACCGACCTCGGCCCTGGATGTCACCATTCAGGGCCAGATTATAGCTTTGCTCAACCAGCTGCAGCAGCAATACCAGATGACTTACCTCTTCATTTCTCACGATTTGAAAGTCATCAGGGCAGTCGCTGACGATTTGATCGTCATGCAGGGCGGGCGCATTATCGAACACGGTCCGGCGGCTGAGATGTTTGCCAACCCGCGCTCGGTCTATACCACACAGCTTTTTCAGGCTGCCTATCTGTAAGTATCCACTGAAAAATAATCGGGTCAGTCGCCTATCAAGCTCGTGGAATCGCTGGTAGCGCAATGAAGATGAAGGAATAGAGTGACAACAAGAAGAGGTGCATGGTGAGTAGAATGAACATCTTATTGTCGACAGCTAGTCGATTTCTGGCGAGCACGACTCCTATCATCGGCAGGATTGGAAACAGATAGCGCCCCTGGGCTTGGAAATCGATGGTCCAGGAACGATGCACCGAGGCCGCCACCAGGGCAAACGCCAGGCCGCAGACCAGCAGGGCCAACAGCCGTCCCTCAGTATCTCCCCTGAAGGCTACTGCACCCCCGAGAAAGACCAGAAAAACAATCACGCTCCATTTCATCAGACGATAGTAGGTCTCTGATCCGCTGATGGTGAAATAGCCGTACTTGCCAAAGCCAGTCTGGAAACTGTGGGCAAACCATTTATATTTCACTACCATCTCCTTCAGCGTGACACCCCTCTGTTTGAAATACATCGAAACGTGCTTCTTGTTCAGCTCCGTGCTGGGCTTGTACCAGTGATGAGCAGTCTTTTCCTGCATGAGCGCAATTTTTTCACTTCTATCTGCGCCATTCACATAATAGTCGGCTCCAATGCGAAGGCCTGCAAAGACCAGCGCCATTATCGTCACCGCGGCAAACCTTGAAATGATTGACCTGCGGCCTTCAGGGTTCTTGAGCCAATGCCAGCCAATGTACGCATACACAAGGAGGATGAACGGGTAATAGTTAACCTTTAAAAGAAACATCGATCCAAGCAGGATCGTGACTAGAGCGAGGTGTCCCAGGAAAGCCTTGCGATCCCCATCCAGGAGACGGTTGAGGGAACTGTTGTCACGAACGAGTTCACAGCCGGCGAGAAAGCAGAGAAAAAGGCCGAGGGCGTCGGACACGCAATAGCTGAAGATGTACCACAATTGCGGCGTAAGCAGAAACGGCAGGGCAACCAGACGAGCCGGAACAGATTTGACCGTATAGAGGAAGATTAGCCCGAAAAGAAGAATATTGAAACTGCGCAGTGCAACTAGTTGATCAATTGCCAACACTTCCAGCAGTCTCGAAAATTTACCCGCGAGAAGATAATAGACTTCGCCGTTATTGAGTCTTGACACCCCGTAGACGCTGTAGGTTTGCTCAATTTCCGGATCATCTACTTCCGGGGGAAGCCAATGATCTTGGTAGTATTTACTGGCCTCCAGATGCACGTACTCATCGGGGTGAGCATTGCGCTTGCTTGTTGCCGCCATGACAATCACCAGGGTTAAGACGGCAGCGAACATGAGGGGAACAAATCTAAACTCTGGCCCTAGCGGACGGAGGCCGGCAACTATCAGCAGGATCAGCGAGCAAATGAGTACATAACGCGCTGTTTCCAGTGCCCAATGTACCGGTTTTCTAGCTAAATCGGGCTGCAGCAGCAGGAAAGGGTCTGAGCCGGTAGACTCGATCAGCAGACCGGTGGGACCCGCTTCGCTCTTTTCTATATGATTCAGAGGGACCAGACTGGGAAGATCGACCTCGACAGTCTGGAATCCGGACTGCGACAGTGTCAATCGATGTATGGTGCCTTTCCCTTCATACTGGAACGGATCGACCCTTATTTTATCAACCTTGCCAAGATCGGTAAAAAAAAATGTATAGCTGCCTTTTCCGGGTTTGAGCCTTACGCTGCTGCTCTTCTTTTCAGAAAATGGTTTGTCTCCGGAGGTCCAGTAAAGTTTGAAGATTGACTTGTGCTCAGCCTCGATCTCGACTTCGACAAACGCACGGTTATAAAAAAACAGAAAATAATAGGCACAGCCCAGTAAACAGATAGCTAGAGTAAACCAGCTTAGCACAGCAGCTGTTGTCGTTTTTCTGTCGAACATATCGTCAATGTCTTTTCAGCTTCTGATGGAGCCGGTGCAGGTGAGGTTCATAGCGAATCAAAAGTCGGAACAGAGGTCGCCCGAACCACTGTAGAAACAACAGTGTCATACCGGGTCTCAGGCCGGTTCCAAGCCGGTAGTTGCCAGTAGGCGCTACCTTGTTGAGTAGATTGAAACGCAGTACCCTGAAAAAACTGTTACCGGTTATATCGTATCTGGGGGTTTTTAGATTCTTCATCTCAACTGTTTATGACTGTCCTGATATGCTTCCAGAATAACCGCGTTCGGAGCAGCGGGAAAAATCGCAGGCTGAAAATGCTTCGGTCCCAGAGAGCTTTAGTTTCTCTGATTCGTTTCTTGTTGGGTTGACTTGCGCCATAAAAATCATCCAGATGATGACGATGGTGCATTGTAACGACTTCAGACGTTTTTGGAAAAGCAAGTTTGGCGGTCAGCAGATAGCTGAACCAAGGACGATAGTCATTTAACCCATACCCCAGTAGCGAAGACGCGCCGGCGTAAGCCTCGACGCCAGCGTAGATTCCCTGCTGTAGAGGGTGGTAATACTGGTCCTGCTCCAGCTCGGCCCTGCCTGTTGCATCGTCCGTTTTTCTGAATTTAAGCTCGTAACCCTCTTCAGTATCAATATATCCTTCAAGGGTTGGATGCGGTGCCCGGCACGCCTCCTCAAACAGGTCGCGTGCATAGAGAAGGCAGCTCGCGCCCAGTTCGAGTCTGCTGCGGTCGTAAATGACACCCTCGAGACTGTTCTTGAGAGTACCCTCAAAGGGAATTCCACGGGTGGCACCAAACACATAACCATGCATGCGGGGACAATCATGGCGATGCTTGACCGCATCGTATAAAAATCTCTGAATTGTACCGAGCCAGCCTATATCAACCATCGCCACCTGAGAATGGGCAAATAGATCCAGTTCGGTCAAATATTTCATGAGGGCTGCGTGAGAAGCGGCCGTCTGTTCTTTGACCGCTTTCTGAAAATCATAATCCTCCAGCAGTTCCATAAAACGAACGCTGAATTTCTTATCGTAGCCCTCGTGCAGCGGCGAGAGTATAGAGTCGGGGCTCAACTTATGCGCATGCAGATGCGGTTCCAGAGCGTGCACATCAAACTGAAAAATCCGGGCGATATCGCGAAAATCCTTATTTCCCTGGGGCAGTAAGGCTATATTGGCACTGACGCTGGTCAGTCCCTGATGGGCGCATGAAGCGCCGGCTAAGGCCATTCTGCTGACATAGAGATATTCGGTTTCCGGTAAATTTCCATCTGGGAACAATGTCGGGGTGATTATATCCCATACCTTTTTGAAGGTATAGCCTTCCCGGGAAAAGAAAAAGACTTTGGCCAATCCAAGCCGGCGGCACTCTTCGGCGATGCGCTGGACGAATGCTCCAATCAACGGCGCCAGAAAGTTGTAGCCTTCAATGTAGAGGCCATCCTTCTCGACCGCCTCCCCTTCCAATGTCAGCATCAATTGCTGCAGGGCCCTGCCCCGGTAAAAAGGCCGGCCTTTACCGTAGTTGTAGTAGCGCTTGATCAGCGCTTTACGGAATTTCTCGTCGCTGTCTTTAAGAATAAGCGCATCAATACCGAACTCTGTCGGCCGCAGTCCGTCGGATATCGGATTATCGCCGACGTGCAGCCAGGTAGTAGCATCGATGCCGTACTTTTCCTGAACCAGCGGAAAGGCCTTCCCCGAAGCCTTGGCAAGGAAGGTGTCGGCCGAAGAGACGACATCTTCAACCAGGTGCAGAAGTCCGGCGCGTTCAACCAGCACTTTAAGGTGCTCAGCTGGCAGATAGATATCAGATATAATGAACAACCGCTTGTTCTGTGCCTGCAGCTGTTCGAGCCATTCGACGAAGAGCTGGCGGGGGACGAGAACCCTGCTCTCCATCTCAAGTTCGTACCGGGTGACGTCAGTCAGTAGTTTCTCATCATAGTACGACCCGAAAATATCCTGCAGCGTCTTTTCCATGAAGACCGGATAGCAGGCCTCATGATCGTCAAATGCTTCCCCGGTCTCGACCCGCTGATGCTGCTCTATCCGGTCTCTGATGTTCTGTACCGCCCGCGGAGATTTTTCTATCCCCGCAGCTTTGGCCAGGGAAGCTATATAGCGAGCCACCGGCAGCTTAACCAGGTCAGGATCATGAATCCGCCGAATCAGCAGCGTGTCGAACAGGTCGAAGCTGACAGTCTGATAATTCGGGGCGCAGCTTCTCCCGTGGTCAACAAGCTGCGCTAATGAGAAAAACGTTTTAGGTTCTCTCATTGTTGCGTCTCACTCGCAGCACTGCCACATTTCTTTTTAATCCAGACCATCAATGCTTCCTGCAGATTTCTCAAGGCAGGACGCACGCCGTCCGGCTGCGGTGCCTGAAGTTGCTGCCGAACCTGATGCAATTCTTTCTCGATCTCGACAAGTCTGCGACTGCCGGCAGAAACATAACGTTGACATTCTTCTGGTACGGCTGCCAGCATGTATTTTTCGATCAACTCACGATCCTGCTCGCGGCCGACAATAGCAGCTTCACTTAGGGTGTTGCCACCGTGAATACGGTAATAGAGCAACTTCTGATCAGCTACATAGGCGACTTTCTTTCGGAAGAGTTCAATCATCCTGAAAATAAAATCGTAATCGTGCAGATATCTGAGAGAGCAGAACGGGCCGACCATACGGGCAGCCTCGCGGGTCATGAAAAGATTGGAGGTGGTGACCATGAAATTGCCGTTTAAAAATGCGGTGTAGAGATCGCCACAGGAAAAGAAGAATTCACGATTTGCTTGATGCCATACATTCCAGCCGAATTCAGGGTCGGTAAATTCATTATTCTGGTCATCCACGGGAATGACGTCTGAAAATAGACAGACTTTGTCATGTTCGCGGCTGAAATCGAGCAATTTTTCTAATCGGTCTACGGTGTATATGTCATCTGAGTTGAGGATAGCGACATACTCGCCTTCGGTCAGCGAAATGCCTCTATTGATCGTATTGTAGGCATCCTGGTTCTCCTGATAAAAATAGCGGATCCGGTCGTCCCGATAACTCTGAACAACAGCCTCTGTCCCGTCTGTCGAACCGTCATTGACGACTATCAGCTCGAAATCTTGACAGGTCTGATTGAGGACCGACTCCACGGCATACCCCACGAATCGTTCGTGGTTGTAAGCCGGTATCACAACTGAAACAAGGGGCTGGGGCATGATTTCAATTCAGCTACTGGGTTATCCTTATCGCTTTATTATCATTACTATTCCATCTTCCTGAGACGGTGCACTACCTACAGTAGTTTAGAGTCTCCGTCAAGTGCCGATTATTCGCTGCTCCCTGCCAGCCAATGATAAAAATCTTCCCTTTTCACTCCTGCATCCACCATATGCTGGCTGTTGTACCAGCGCTCGAACTGCTGAAGCTGCTTCCTGTGCCTTTTTTGAAACCTCTCTTTTTCTTCCTCTCCAGCGAGGCGATTGTTTTCGGTCGGTTTATTTATCCCTCGGTAGGTGACCACGGCATCCGGTGTATAGAGTATTGTGCTGCCTCGATCTACTGCTCTGTAACAGAGATCTAGCATGCCGAGATGGTGTGGAAAACAGTCTATATCGAATCCCCCTAATCCGTTCAGGAGCGAACGTTTGATCACACAGATATGCCAATCGCAAGCGTTAATGTACTGCAGGTTTTGAAGACCGCTGGCATGTCTCGATGCCGCAGCAAGAAAAGCCGCATAGTACGATGCCGAATTATTTTCCAGCTTGGCCACCGTGTATGAAGGCCCGTCAGAGCCATTATAACATACTTTCCCGGTAGTTATGCCGATGTTAGCATCAAGTTTGAATTTTGAAATGAGTTCTTTGAGCCAGTTTCGGGTAATCCGATCGGCACCATTTCCCAGGAAGGCGACATACTCGGGATCCCCATCCTCGAGGAGCCGTTGAAAAAATTTAGCCGTGCCTGAAGTCTTGACGGCATCTGATTCTGGATCAGAACCTGCAGCTGAGAGGAAAAGGCAATTTTGATAGTCTGTCTCATCTTTCAGCCATTCAATCGTCTGCCCCCCGACTCCTGCATTATATAACACTGCCACCTGCGGTTCTGAATGGACATCGAATCGAATCCTATAATGATAATTGAGTTCCTTGTCTACCACCGTCCCATCTAGGTTGCTTCTATTCAGGCTCTGCTGCAAGGCCCGTTTTCCTGCCTCATGTGCGTAGGGCTTCTGGTCATGAGCGATACTGGTAGAGGTTGCCAGGGCGCGCCAGTGATACAAGACCTTGGGAATATGACACATAGTGTCAGCTTTCTCTGCCACACGAAGCAGCAAATCATAATCCTGGGCTCCATCGAATTCACTCCTCAAGCCGCCCACCCTCTGATAAAGTTCCCGAGAAACCACGGTGAAATGAGTGATAAAATTATGAGAGTATAACAGGGCCCGATTGTATCTCGGTTTAAAAAACACTGCCAAACGCTCTCCCTCTCCACCGATCAGGTCCTCATCACAGTAAAATATGTGCCCATCTGTTTCTGAGATATTTCGGGCAAACTGAAACAGGCACTCTTTCGAGAGCTTATCATCATTGTCGAGAAAGCCGATATATTCACCGCTGGAGATGTCAAAACCTGTCTGAGTTGCAGCAGAGATACCCCCGTTGTCACGACGAAATTCACAGATGATTCGCGCGTCCGACGCTACCCATTTCCTGATTAGATCTCTCGTCGACTCATCTCTACTGCAGTCATCCACGAGGCAGAGTTGCCAATACGGATAGCTCTGATGAACAACAGAGCGAATGCAGATGTCGAGATATCGAAGATCGGGGTTGAAGACTGGAACTATGACGGATATTGTCGGCTTTTTAGCCAATTTTTCGATTTTTGGGTTTATCTCATATCGCTCAGCAAGCCCAATTTTAAGGTAGTGTTCAAAGGCTGTTGTGGGGTCCGCATCTTCCATATATCGATTTCGATAATAGGAAGGGTGGAAATATTTGACTGGGCTCCAACCTTTTTTTTCTCCCACCACAAGATAATGAAGATAAGGATCTTTCTTGGCACTTCCCGGCATGCCATCAAGTTCAAGATAATGAGCAGGATTGAATAGAGGGTGTGCCCGTTTCCCCTCCGAAATGCCAAACCGTTTATAGTGTTTGAAAGCATTTTTTTCAGCTACTTCAGAATCAGGTGTCTGGCAGAGATACCACTCTACATCAAAAAGAATTGAAGGGGCGA
>JAHEER010000056.1 GCA_024640625.1 Desulfobulbaceae bacterium | reverse complement strand
AAATCCTCCTGGATCAGAAAAATGTTCGAGGAAGGGGCCCGGCTGAAAGCCGAGTATGGCAATGATCAGGTGTTTGACTTCAGCCTCGGCAATCCCGATGTACCGCCGCCGCCGGAATTTCGCAAAATTCTCATGGCCACTGCAGCCGAGGTGCGTCCCGGCCAGCATGCCTACATGCCCAACGGCGGCCTGCCCTGGGTGCGCGAGGCGATTGCCGCCCGCATGTCGGCCGAACAGAACATCGAAGTCAACCCGGGCGACATGCTCATGAGCTGCGGCGCCGCCGGGGCCATCAACGTGGTGATGAAGGCCCTGCTTAACCCGGGCGAAGAGGTCATTCTTCTTGCTCCCTACTTTGTCGAGTACAACTTTTATGTGGACAACCACGGCGGGGTAGCAAAGGTCGTCAAGACCGATGCTCAGTTCAACATCGATCTCGCGGCCATCGAAGAGGTGCTCAGCGAAAAAACCAAGGCGGTAATTATTAACTCGCCGAACAACCCCACCGGACAGCTCTATTCGGCTGACTCGATCGCCGCCCTGGGCGACCTCCTGGACAGCGCTTCCCGGCGCTTCGAGACGACCATCTACCTGATCTCCGACGAGCCGTACCGGAAAATCATCTATGATGACCACGAGGTGCCGTCAATTTTCGAGTTCGTGCGCAATGCCATCGTCCTCTCCTCGTTTTCCAAGGATCTGAGCCTGCCCGGAGAACGGATCGGCTACCTGGCCGTTCATCCTGAAGCCGACGACAAGGCTGCCCTGCTCGACGCCATGACGCTGGCCACCCGCATTCTCGGCTTCGTCAATGCCCCCGCTCTTATCCAGCGGGTGGTGGCCGAACTCCAGGATGCCGTCGTCGACAATTCCATCTACGCCAGAAGGCGTGAGCTGTTCTGCACCATTCTCGAAGAAGCGGGCTATGACTTCATCAGACCCAAAGGAGCCTTCTATCTGTTCCCCAAATCACCGATCGACGACGATGTCGCCTTCTGTTCGATCCTGCAGCAGCAGAAAATACTCGCCGTTCCCGGGCGCGGGTTTGGCGCTCCCGGCTACTTCAGGCTGGCCTTCTGCATCGACGAGGATTACATCGGGCGGTCAGCCGCCGGGTTCAGAGCGGCATGGGCTGAAGCCACGAGCTGATCGCCGGCTCAGGATGATCTACGGCTGCGCTGCTCTTTTTTATCCTTGAACAGCAATCGGATTGGCACCCTGTCCAGGTCAAGTCCGTCCCGATAGCGGTTGACCAGATAGCGTTTGTAGGAAAAGTGCACCCCTTTGTAGCTGTTGGTCATGATGACGAAGGTAGGGGGAGCGGTGCTGATTTGCGAAGTGTAGTAGAGTTTCAACCGTTTATTTTTATAAATCGGCGGTGAGTGATTTTCGGTGGCATCGGCCAGCAGGCGGTTGAGAGCCGAGGTCGGAAAGGTGGCGGTGAACTGGCGGTAGACCGACCCCACCGCCGGGAACAGCCTCTTGAAGCCGTAACCGGTGAGGGCCGAGACGGGGATCAACGGTGCGAAACCGACGAAGGGCACGGCCCGGGCGATTTCCTCCATGATCTGCTGCTGGCGTTTCTTATCCTCGGCCACCAGATCCCATTTGTTGACCAGCAGGATCAGTCCCCTGCCCTGGTCCTGGGTATAGCCGATGACCTTGGCGTCCTGTTCGGTAATGCCTTCCGCCGCATCGAGCAGCACCACGGCGATATCGCACCGTCCAAGCGCTGCCAGGGCCTTGAGGATGCTGAATTTCTCCAGCTTCTCCCGGGTCTTTCCTTTACGGCGAATGCCGGCGGTATCGATAAGCAGGTAATTTCTGTCCTTGTGGCTCAACAGAGTGTCCACCGAATCCCTGGTGGTGCCGGAAATCTCGGAGACCACCATTCTCTGTTCACCGACGATGCGGTTGATCATCGACGACTTGCCGACGTTGGGACGCCCGAGAAAGGCCAGTCTGATGGTATTGTCCGGAATTTCCTCACCACTGCTGTCATCGGGCAGCGCCTCGCACAAGCCCTCCATCAGGGTGGCGAATCCATAGCTGTGCTCGGCCGACACGCTCCACAGTTGGTCGACACCCAACTCATAGAACGGGATCAGCAGTTCCTCCTCCTGCTCGGGACCGTCGATTTTGTTGACCACGAAGAAAATCTTTTTGTCCACCCGGCGCAGCAGACGGATCACTTCGTGATCGGCGGGCATCAGCCCCTCCTTGCCATCCATAATGAAAAAAATGACGTCCGCTTCCTCGATGGCGGCCATGGCCTGGGTGCGGATATCCTCGACCATCGCGTCTTCGGGATTGTCGTCGATGCCGCCCGTATCGACCAGCATGAAGAAATGATCCTTCCAGACGACCCGTTCGTACTGCCTGTCCCTGGTGACCCCCGGGGTCGGGTCGACAATGGCCTTGCGTGACCTGGTGATGCGGTTGAACAGGGTCGATTTGCCCACATTGGGCCGGCCCACCAGTGCCACGATCGCGGTCGACCGGTTACGCATCGAAAAGGTCCCTGATGTTAAATCCAGTCAGCGGCTTCATGCAATTTTCTTTTTTGAGTGCACTCGGGCGGAAAACCGGCTGCGAAACAGCCGAATTGACTCGGCCACCGTCCTGCGCAGCACGGGGAAATCGTCAAATAGCGGATCAGCCAAGCGGTTCTGCAGCATGACCAGGGACGGCATCAGGAACTGGCTGAAAAACTGTTTTCGTTTCTTTCCCGACAGAAATGCGAAAGCGCCGATGATCTGCAAATTTCTCTGCACCGCGAGATAGGGATAGGAACTCTTCACCCGGCCCACGTCGAGCCCATTGCAGAGACTCAGCCTGCCCAGATAGTAGTCAAGCAACTCCTCCTGCAGCGGCCCCGACAGACCGGCATAGGGATCGATCAGCAGAGAAGCGATGTCGTAGCCCGGCGGACCGATCCGGCCGGCCTGAAAATCTATAATCCGCACCTGCCCGTCTTTAAGCATGATATTGCGGGATTGAAAATCACGGTGCAGAAAAAGCGGCTCGAAATGATCCATGGCCAGGTGCGCCAGCTGAGTGAACTCCGCCGTCAGGCCATCGACTTCTTCAGCAAAGAGCGTGTCTTTCCAGAAGGCCTCGTAGAAATAGCCCGACTCGCGCTCGATCATCACCGACAGGTCGTAGGTTTCGGTGTCGTAGCACCAGTTCTGATCGAAATCTTCGGCCCCATCAATCTGCATCTTTATAAGTGTTTCAATGACGTCGTGGTAGAGCGGTCTGAGGCTGCTCTCCGTCTCGCCCTTGAGTTGGCTGTGCAGGCGAAGATCTCCAAGATCCTCAAAAAGAATCAAGCGGAGCCGGCTGTCAGCAGCCAGCACCTCAGGTACAGGGATCCCTTTCCTGCCCAGATGACGCCCAATCGCCAAGGCTGAGCGAAACTCATCGAAATCCCTGGCGCTCGATGACGCAGGCACCACTCCCAGACAACATGGTTTCAGATCACAAAAGACCCTGATAAAGCGGCGGGAGGAACCGTCCGCAACCAGTGGCTGAAATTCGACTCTGTCGTGGAAATTATCCTCGCTCAGGCCCTCGACGAGGCCACTGTCGGTAAGCAGGGTAACGATTGCCTGCTGAATTTCGTGCTCTAGCATCTCTATCTATACGGTAGCGGGTACCCGGTCCTACTCAATTTTCACTAAAGGGGGATGACGATTTCATCCGACAGAACCCTACCGGGCTTTATTACCGCATCATCCCAGACAACACATCGGCACAGTTTCACCCGCGGTCCGATCCGGGCCCTGCCGATGCATGCCCACTCTTGGATTTGCAGATCGTCAGCACACTTGGCCTGGCCGTCGATACAGTGCCACGTCGTCCCGCAGTCCAGTTCCGGCCAGATCGGTACCCTGCCGCTCAGCAGATCGCCGTGCAGTCGCAGATAATCCTCGGGCGTACCCATATCTGTCCAGCTGCAGCGCTGGTACTCCCGGGCGAAAATCAGCTGATTCTGTGCCAGTACCTTACGATAATACTCAATGATGCAGGATGCCGTGTCTTTTTTAATCGGGGTGAGCAGATCGGGGTTGATCACCTGGATGCCGGTGAAGGCCCGTTGCCTGGCGCCTGCCATTGAGCCGTCGAAATCCAGGACACGGTCATCGCTGAGGCTGAGCTTGTTGAAGCGCGGGTAGTCGTGGACTGCCATGGTGATACCATGTCCATTGCGCAGATGGAAGTGGTACAGCTCCCGGACATCAATGGAGTGGTAAATATCGCCGTTGACCACCAGCAGAGGCTCGTCATCCAGGATATCGAGTGCTCGCCGCAGCCCTCCCCCGGTGCCGAGAATCCGCTCCTCGTGCTGAATGAAGACTTCATCGATATCTTCGAGGCAGGCTACAATCTGCCCGCCAAGATGGTGGCAGTTGACGATGATCCTGGAAAAGCCGCTGTTTTTAAGACGGCAAACAGCGGCCCGCAGAAGTGGGGTGTTGAGCACGGGGAAAAGTGGCTTGGGACGGTAATTCGTGTAAGGCAGAAGCCTGGTGCCAAAGCCGGCGGCGAGAATCATGGCCTGCATGGTTCTGCCGACCGCTCAGGGAATCCGGCAGCAGCCAGGCTTAATAATCGAGAGTCCCATCGGCCAACTCCTCGACTCCGACCACCACTATACCGCTGCGGTTGGCGGCCTCGATCATCTGTGCACGGTCAAAGAGCAGCGATTGACCCGCTTCAACGGCAAGTACCGCGCCTTTCACCTGGCGGATGGTGTCGATGGTGGTGGTGCCGGTTGCGGGCAGGTCAAACCTGAAATCCTGGTTGGGTTTGCGCAGCTTGACGACTACCGCCTCCTCTTTGGCCAGTGCACCGCCGCGCATTATGGCCGCATCAGTACCCTCGATGGCCTCGACCGCCACCACCGAGCAGTCTCTGACCACTACGCACTGACCGATGTCGAGCTTGCCGATGGCTCTGGCATTGCGCCAGCCGAATTCGATATCCCGGCGCTGGGCTTTGCTTGGTTTTTTCCTGGTCAGCACCCCTTTGGGGAAGAGCAGGTGTTCGAGATAGAGGGTTGATTCGAGCACCTTCACGCCTTCCTCTTCAAGAGCCCTGGCCACCGCCCGCAGGATCGCATCGTCCTGCTTGGTATCGATCTTGTTCCACAGGGTCAGGGCTTTGATATCGGGCATCACATCGCGAAATATCTGGGTTTTGGTGATAGTTCCCAGAAAGACTGTCTCCCCGACCCGGCTCTGCTTGAAAAACTTGATCATTTTGCCGAGCTGACCGAGTTTTACCCAGCAGGCCTCATCGGCGGCCTGGGCAACCAGTTCATCGGTTTCACTGCGATGCGCGACCACATAGATTTTGCGACCAGCCTTGCGCGCTGCCTCGATAAAGAGCAGAGGAAACTGTCCGCCGCCGGCTATGATTCCTATTCGATTTTTTTCCATAAAGGAGAAAAACAGGGTCCAGTCAATTACACTTCGGTGCGGCGGATGACGCCGCGCTTGGAGGTTTCGAAAAATTCGATCATGTGCTGAACTTCTGCACAGTCACCAAACTCCTTTCTGGCCAGTTCGAGGGCATCTTTGAGCAGCAGGTTGGGTGAACGGTAGATGGTTCTGAAGACCGAGTCCAGGTTGCCGATCACTTCTCTGGAAAAACCGTTGCGCCGCAAGCCGACTTTGTTGATTCCCGATACCCTGGTGGCATCTCGAATTCCGGCCACGATTACGTAAGGCGGAACATCGAGTCCCACCCCCGAAACTCCGCCGATATAGGAAAAGGCGCCGATCCGGCAGAACTGGTGGATGGCCACCAGCCCGCCGATGGCTGCCTTCTCGCCAACCTGGACATGGCCGGCAAGGGTGGCCAGGTTGGCCATCACCACGTTGTCGCCGATCTGGCAGTCGTGGGCGATATGGATGTAGGCCATCAACAGACATTGATTGCCAATTACCGTCTTTTGCCTGCCACTCGGAGTTCCCCGATGGATGGAGGCGTATTCCCGTATCTGATTGTCGTCACCGATGATCAGCTCGGTGGGTTCGCCCTTGTAGTTCACGTCCTGGGGCGCGCCACCGACCGTGGCGAAACTGCCGATCATGTTTCTTTCGCCGATGACTGTCGGCCCGCTGACCACGGAATGAGCCTCGACCCTGGTGTGGGCACCTATCTTTACATCGGCGCCTATTACCGCGTAGGGACCGATATCGACGCGGGAGTCCAGCTCTGCAGTTTTATCAACAACTGCGGTTTCATGTACAGCCATTGCTACCTCTTCTTAAGTGTGCCAGCCAGCGCCGTTTAGACGAAACTAGCCATTAATTCTGCTTCGGCGACCAGTTGGTCGCCGACGAAGGCCTGCCCCTTCATTACCATTATCAACCGCTTATGCTTGATAAGTTCCAGACGATATTCGAGCTGATCGCCGGGCCCCACCGGCTTGCGGAACCGCGCCTTGTCGATCCCGGCAAAATAGACCAGTCGTTCACCGATCATTTCGGGAACCGAGCAAAATGCCATGCAGCCACCGGTCTGGGCCATGCCCTCGAGAATAAGCACCCCGGGGAATATCGGCTGTCCGGGAAAATGCCCCTGAAAACAGGGCTCGTTGACCGTCACGTTTTTTATTCCCTTGACGCTTATCCTGGGTATCAGGGAGGTGATGCGGTCGACCATCAGGAATGGATAGCGGTGCGGCAACAGTCGCATGATTTCCTGAATATCGATCTCTTGCGTCTGGACGATATCTTCCATAAATCAGCCCTCCTTGTGGGTTGATTCGTCTTGTTCCTGGAGATGGGCGATCTCTTTTTTCAATCTTTTGACATCTTTGAGCAGGTCCGGCAGTCTGGAAAACACGGTTACGCATTTGAACCATTGTTTGCCGTCGATGGCCGGTACCCCGCACAGTCGTGCGCCCGCCGGCTGATTGCCGTGAACGGCTGACTTGCCGGCCACCATGGTCCCATCGCCGATACTGATGTGGCCGACCGTTCCTGTCTGGCCCCCGAGAACCACATTTCTACCGAGGGTCGTCGACCCTGATATTCCCACCTGGGCCACGAGAAGTGAATTTTCTCCCACCACCACATTGTGAGCAACCTGTACCAGATTATCTATTTTTGTGCCAGATTTGATCCAGGTCATGCCGAAGGTAGCCCGGTCAACGCAGCTGTTGGCTCCGATCTCGACATCGTCGCCGATTCTCACCGTGCCAAGCTGCGGCCTCTTGACATGAACCCCTCTTTTATCGGTGGCATACCCGTAGCCGTCGCCGCCAATGACGCACCCAGGATGGATTATCACCCGCCGGCCCAGTTCGCAGCCCCGCTCGATTGTGACGTTGGCTCGTATGGTGCACCCATCGCCAATGGTGACGTCGTCACCGATAACCGTACCGGCACAGATCTCCACCTGTTCTCCAAGGGTGACCCGGTCACCAATAGCCACCTGGGCGCCAATCGTTATCTCCCTGCCCAAGCTGCAGTTCTTCCCAATAACCGCACTGGCATGGATACCGCCGGTTTTAAACGGCTGTTTAAGAAAGTAGTTCTGGATGATGGCCGAGGCCAGATAGGCATCATCAACCCGGACGACATTGTCTGCCTCGATGTCTATGTTTTTTCCAACCAGAATAGCAGTTGCCCCAGACCCCACGGCCTGCTCGAGGTAGGCGGCGTTGACCAGAAAAGTAATGTCGCCGGGTCCGGCACTATCGAGCGGACCAAATCCGAAAATCTCCAGAGCGGGGTCTCCAGACAATTCCCCCTCGACCATTCGGGCCAGGGCTTCGAGTGTGAGTTTTTTCTCCATAATTCAGCTACGTGTTTCTATTTTTTCTAATTATCATACAGCAGGTAAGGGGCCCGCAATTCATGGAAATCATCCAACCCCGCCTGCCACTGCCGCTCGAGTTCGGTGATCGACACACCCGCCTCCACCTGCTCACGAAGGGTGCGGTCGCCCAAAATAAGATCCATGGGCAACTTCTCAAACTCATATTCGTACGGTGGCTCCTTGTAGTCGAACTTCTCGGGATAGAGCCTGAATATCGCCTGATAGAGCGCCAGGCTGGTGCGATAGGGCTTATAAGTGCTGCGCTCCAGGACATGGAGTTGGAACCCGCAGCACGGGCGCCCCGCCCATTTTCCCGAAGTTGGCTCAAAGAGCACCGGACGCAGCAGACAGCCCTCGAGTTCATCATCCGCGAGAACGCGTTGTATCGCCTCAATCTCCCAATAGGGTGCTCCCACCAGTTCAAACGGCAGCGTTGTTCCCCTGCCCTCCGAGACATTGGTGCCCTCCCAGATCACCTGGCCCGGATACACCATCGCGGTGGCAGGGGTCGGCATGTTGGGCGAGGGGAACACCCAGGGGAGTCCGGTATCCTCAAAATACATCGGACGCCGCCAGCGCTCCATCTTTACCACCTGCAGATCGGCCCCGATGCCAAACCCGTCATTGAAGAGCAGCGCCAGCTCAGCAATCGTCATGCCGTGCCTCATGGGCAGTGGGTAGCGCCCCACAAAGGAAGCACACTCGGCTTGCAGCAGGTTGCCTTCCAGCGCCAGGCCGCCGATCGGATTGGGGCGATCGAAAACAATCACCTTTGTGCCGTATTCAGCCGCCGCTTCAAGGCAATAGGCCATGGTGTAGATGAAGGTGTAAACCCTGGTGCCCACGTCGTTAAGGTCGATAAACAGCACATCAATCCCGGCGAACATCTCGGCCGTGGGCCGCCGATGTTTGCCATAAAGGCTGTAGACAGTGAGCCCCGTGGCCTGGTCGACTCCATGATCCGACTCGATCATATTGTCCTGTTTTTCGGCCGCAAATCCGTGCTGGGGGGAAAACAGGCAGCATAAGCTGAGTGCGGGGACGGCGGTGAGCACGAACCGGCTGTGCACAAGTTCTGCGTTCACCGAGGCCTGGTTGCAGAGCAGTCCGCAGCGTGCCCCTTTTAGAGGCACAATCACCTCGTCGCTCAGGGCGTCGATACCTAATACGGTCAGCTGCTGGGTTCCCATCGCCGGCTCCGCGGTCTAT
Source organism: Desulfobulbaceae bacterium (assembly GCA_024640625.1). GTDB lineage: Bacteria > Desulfobacterota > Desulfobulbia > Desulfobulbales > Desulfocapsaceae > JABDQA01. Next base: position 12,085 of record JAHEER010000056.1, on the reverse strand, counting down.
TCCACCGTCACACTCTTGGCCAGGTTGCGCGGCTGATCCACATCACAGCCCCGGCGGGCCGCTATCTCATAAGAGAGAAGCTGGGCCGGAATGGTGTAGAGGATCGGGTTAATGTCCTCGTGCACGATCGGCAGGTAGAGGACATCGTCGGTGATGGTTTTCAAATGGTCGTCGCCCTCGCTGCCGAGCAGAATGATTCTGCCCTGCCGAGCCTTGATCTCTTCGACATTGGATATCGTCTTCTGGTAGACCGCATCCTGCGGGGTAATTGCAAACACCGGCATATCCTTGTCAATCAGGGCGATGGGCCCATGTTTGAGCTCCCCGGCGGCATATCCCTCGGCGTGGATATAAGAGATCTCCTTGAGTTTCAGGGCACCCTCCAAGGCAATGGGGAAATTAACCCCCCGGCCGATAAAGAGAAAATCCCTGCAGTCGTAGAACGATTCTATCAAGGCCCGTATCTGCTCCTGAACTTTGGGAAGCACTTCTTCCACGGTCTGGGCGCTGTCAATCAGGTACTGCCCCAGTTGTATGCGCGTCTCCAGCGAGATGGTGTTTCTCATCTGAGCGAGATAGAGGGTAAACAGATACAGCGCCGCCAGTTGCGAAATGAAAGCCTTGGTCGAGGCCACACCGATTTCGGGTCCGGCGTGAGTGTAGATGGTGCCGTCGGCCTCTCTCGTCATGGTGGAGCCGACCACATTGCAGATGGTCAACACCTTGGAACCCATTTCCGCGGCGCGGCGGATGCCGGCGAGCGTATCGGCCGTTTCTCCCGACTGTGAAATCGAGATGGTCAGTACCCGCTCGTCAACCAGCAGGTGACGATATCTGAACTCAGAGGCAATGTCGACTTCCACCGGGATCTTCACGTATTTTTCCAGCCAGTACTTGGCTACCAGCGCGGCATGCCAGGAAGTGCCGCAGGCCACCAGAAAGATACGCTCGATACGGTCGAACTCTGCCTTGTCAAGATTGATTTCAGGCAGCACGATAGTGCCGGTCTCGAGGTTTATCCTGCCGCTCACCGTATTGGTGATCGCCTGGGGCTGCTCAAAAATTTCCTTGAGCATGAAATGCTTGTAGCCGGCCTTTTCGGCCATCGCCGCATTCCACTCGATGGTGGTGGTTTCCCTCTGGATTGGTTCGCCTGTCTCCAGTGAGATCAGCCTGCGGTGGCCTTCGGAAAGTATGGCCATTTCCATGTCTTCTAAGAAAATGACCTGATCGGTGTAAGGCAGCAACGCGGGAATGTCGGAGGCAAGGTAGGCACTGCCTCGCTCATCGGTTCCCAGAACCAGCGGGCTGTGATTTCTCGCGGCGATCAAAGTCCCGGGAAAATCGGCTGACATCACCCCCAGGGCATAGGAGCCTTCGACACGTGTGAGCGCTTCACTCACGGCTGCAGCCAGATCGCCGTTCAGATTCTCCTCGATCAGATGGGCAAGCACTTCGGTGTCGGTTTCGGAGCTGAACCGATGCCCCACCTGCTTGAGCTCTTCCCGCAGGCTGTGATAATTCTCGATGATGCCGTTGTGGACCACCACGAGCCTGCCGCTGCAGTCGCGGTGAGGGTGGGCGTTCTGCTCGGTCGGTGCACCGTGGGTCGCCCACCTGGTGTGACCAAGCCCGCAATAGGCCTTCTCCCCATAGGCCTCCTCGACGAGCGCTTCCAGCCTTGACAACTTGCCTTCGCAGCGATGGGTCTTCAGTTCACCATCCTTGAGATAGACGATGCCGGCCGAATCATAGCCCCGGTATTCCAGCTTCTTCAGACCTTCCAGCAACACCGGAACAACCCGCCTCTTGCCGATATAACCAACAATTCCGCACATTATCCGCTCCTGCTGATTTTTAGGTTCAAGGAAGTGTGCAGGGTACCCTTCTGGCGCATAGCAATAACCCCTTGGCAGGTGCCCTATAATTCACAAAAAATTCAATAATAATATAGCCTAACATTAGATTACAAACTATTACGAGTTTTTTCTTTTCTCACTGCCAGAAAATGGTTACTTTCACACGAATCTGAAAGACCACCTGAAAAGCTTAAGAGTACGGTTATTCTATGGACGATTTAAAACGTTTGAAAGAAATCCTTTTGCAAAAATCTTACCGGAAAGGCACGTTCACCTTGACCTCCGGGAAAACCTCTGATTTTTATATCGACGGTAAACAGACCACCCTGCATGCCGAAGGTGCCTATCTGTGCGGCAAGCTCCTTTTCGAAATGATCAGAAAGGAGCCCGAGACGATAGACGCGGTGGGCGGCATGACACTGGGTGCCGACCCATTGGTGTCGGCCGTGTCCATTGTCAGCCATCTTGAACAAGCGCCGATTCCGGCCTTTATCGTGCGCAAGGAAGCAAAAGGGCACGGCACCGAAAATTATATCGAAGGGTTGAAAAACCTCCCGGAAGGCGGACGGGTGGCGCTGGTCGAGGATGTGGTCACCACCGGCGGCACCCTGCTGCAGGTTATTGACAGGGTTGAGGCGGCCGGCTTTATCGTCGGGCTTGTGGTCACCGTTGTGGACCGCCAGGAAGGAGGAGCGGAAATGCTCGCCGGCAAGGGCTACCCTCTTAAGGCGTTGTATACCCGGGAATCATTGTTGAGCTGATCATGAAATGTAAAACATGCGGCAGTGCGCTTGAGATAGTGAGATCCTGCGGTTCGGTGAAGATGCGCTGCACCAGTTGTGATCGTCGTTTCGCCATTCACGAAGTGGTCGATCAACTTGATGAAAAGACCGAATCCCAGCTGGCCGGCTACCCGGTGATTATCTACGATTAATAGCGGCCGCCGTGGACAATCACGGCAGGTCTTCCTCGCAGAAAAGTATTCCTAACCCCCTGGACTTTCACTTGAAAATACATACAATAGTAATAAGATAGCAAACACAAGCGGGAGAGGCCAGCAATGCGTTCTGATGAAGCCCTGCACGAAACGGACCGGGTTCGGACGAGAGCTTTTGTAACCGAGGAAGGCACTGCCGCCATTGTCTGCCCGAACTGTGGGATGACAAAGCAAATTCCTGTTGCCGACTATCGCGGCACTAAACATTCGCTGAATATACGCTGCCGCTGTCAACGGACCTTCACCATCGATCTCGAATTTCGTCAGTCCCACCGCAAACCCACCAGTCTCAATGGTTTTTTCGAATTGTCAGCAGGCGGCGGCGGTAGAGCGCTGATTCAGGATCTCTCGAGAAACGGTCTCGGTCTCATGATCTCAGGGGTGCACAACGTCAGCGTGGGGCAGAAAATCCAGGTCAACTTCGCCCTTGACGACAAGAATAACACGTCTCTTAAAAAACAGGCCGTCGTCCGCTCGGTACACCAGAACAGGATCGGTTGCGAGTTCAGAAAAGACCAGGCTTTTGAGAAAGACCTGGGATTCTACTTGAGAACCTGAGCCGAACATTCCACTCCATTTTATACATAGCGACATAGGTTCAAGGCACTCTGCCAGGTAAGAAACGAGCGAGGAGCCGGCGGAGCAGCCTGGTAGCGCTGTGAGCAGGCACCACAGCGAGTGACGCAGCCTGCAGTGATGGATTGGACGTATGTCGCTATGTAGAGCCTGCGATAAGTTTTTTCATTAACTGCTGCGCTTTGTCCAGAAAAGGGCCGAAGGTTTCCCGGTCCAGGGCGCTGATTCCCACCCCCTCTCGACCAATCACCTCCAGCAGCGGTGCGTCCGGGTCGACTTGATCCGTTTTATTGAACACTTTCAAACAGGGAATCCTGTCCAGACCGAGTTCTTCGAGAAGTCCTTCAACCACTTCCATCTGATGACGAAAAGAGGGGTTTGCTACATCGATCACATGCACCAGCAGATCGGCCTCTTCCAATTCCTCGAGAGTCGCTTTGAAGGCCTGCAGAAGATCTTTGGGAAGGTGGTTGATAAAGCCCACGGTGTCGGTGATGATCACCTCGATCTCCTGGGGAAACCGAAGCCTCCGGCTGGTTGGGTCCAGTGTGGCGAAGAGTTTGTCCTCGGCAATAATGTGGCTGTCGGTAAGCGAATTCAGCAGGGTCGATTTCCCGGCATTGGTGTAACCGACCAGCGAGATGACCGGCAGATCTTTTTTCCTGCGCTTGGCCCGCCGACGGTAGCGCTCCCTGCCCACCGCCATCAGCTCTTTGGCCAGTTTAGCCAGCCGATCGTTGATCCGTCTCCGGTCGATCTCCAGTTTGGTTTCACCCGGCCCCCTGGCGCCGATCCCGCCGGTCAATCGAGAGAGCGCATCGTCACGGGAACTCAGGCGCGGCAGCATATACTTCAATTGGGCCATCTCGACCTGCAGTTTTCCCTCCCTGCTCATTGCCCGGTGGGCGAAGATATCGAGGATAAGCTGGGTGCGGTCGATGACCCTGAGATCGGTGAAGTCGGTGATCGATCTTATCTGGGACGGATTGAGTTCCTGGTTGAAGATCAGCAGGTTGGCATCGAGCCGCAGGGCGGCAATGACGATTTCGGTCAATTTGCCCCGTCCCAGAATGAAGCGGGGATTGATCTTGTTGCGGCGCTGGAGCACCTCCCCAAGCACCATAATATCATCCGAGCGGGCCAACTCCCTGAGTTCCTCAAGGGAGGCGTGAGCCTGCTGTCGGGATTCGGTGGTGACACTTATCAATATAGCCCGGTCTTTGTCTCTATCAAGCTGGGCGGTGCGGCGCTGACGGCTGAATTCTTCCTCGAGGGCCCGGACCAGTTCAGCGAACCCCTCGGGCTGACGGGCCGGATGAACCGGATCGAGAAAACTCCACATCTGGCCATTCTCTCCGCTGGGAAGCAGATGGGCAGAATAGAGTTTCTCCGGCAATCCCTCGGAGGTGATCTTCAGGACCGACATCAGGTCCAGCCGGAGAAAGAGCAGATCCATCAGATCGTCGTCAGTCAGGTCTTCGCCGCCCGGATGGGTATGCACCAGTCTCAAGCCCCGGAGTCTGCCGCCGGTGGCTCGTATCTGGCTCAACTTCGGGATCATCAGGCCGCTGTGGTCACCGACGATCACCTGTTCGATTTTGCCTGACCGGTGGATGAGCACGCCTATCTGCCGGTTGAGTTCGTAGGAGAGCTCGCAGAGCGTCCTGGCCATCTCGGGCGCAATGATCAGATCGCGGCTCACCCGTCGGCTGCCCACCCGCTCGAGCACCCTGAGGTGATTTTTCTTCAGTCCCTGAGTATTTCCGCAGACCCTGGCGATGATCAGTCCTCCGACTCAGTCTTCTGCCCATCAGCCGCGGGCACAGGCCAGTCAGCCAGGGCCATTGAGTTATCGCCATCCTTGCGGGGGCAGATGGTCTGTTGAGTGTAATTCTTCCAGATCGGGTCGTCATACCTGTCGTGGCAGTCGGCGCAAAGGCCTACCCGCAGAATAGCTTTGAGCTCCTGCCCGTTGAAGGCCCTGAGGTCTGCCCGTGAACCATGTTGCAGCTGGGTACCGTCGAGGGCGACGAAACTGTCAAGTCCCACGGTCTCTCCCGCCTCGGTCTGCAGCCCGGTATCGAGCGGGCTGAATGCAACTTTGTTGTCCACCACGGCCAGCGTCCCCTCACCCAGCCCTACCGTTTTGGTGGAACCATGGCAGTCGTTGCATTCCCGTCCCTTTTCCTGGGTAGTGTGAGGATTGATCGCCGCCATGGTAAAGCGGTTAAAACTGTCTTCCAGCTTACCCTCGTCATCGAACAGGGTGACGATATCCTGACAGCCGGGTGTGACGATGACCACCTCGTCCTTCCAGACACCAAGCATCGGCTTGCGGTAGCGGATATAGGAACGCCCTTCCTCCCAGCGTCCCGCAGTCTGGGTGAGGCTCAATTTATCCAGGTGGGTGGCCGATTTGTCCCGTTTCGCATGACAGCCGTAACATTGAGGCACCCAGGTAGAGTGGCACGCCTCACAGGTCACCCGCTGGTGCGGTTCAAAATCACAGACCCCGGCCTTGGGCTGCCGCAATTCATATTTTTTGTCGTCGTTCTTGCCGAACAGATGATACTTATTGTCTACCTTGTCCACATTGGTCAATTCATTGTTTTTCCTGGTTGTTCCCGGCTCTGGTCCATGGCACGTCTCACAAGAGATCTCCAGCTGATCCTCATAGTGGGCATAACTGGTGCCGTCGCCCATGACTTCTTCTCTGGTGTGACAATCGATGCAGGCCATGCCCCGCCGGTGGTGAATATCGTCGGCCAGTTCCAGGTAGAAGCGCTCACCCGGCATGCGCTGCGAGGAGAGCTGCCCGGCCTCGTAGGGAGTGCCATACCCCTCCGCTTCAAAGACACCGATATAGGCCAGTCCAATCCGGCCCGAACGGTTGTGGCAGCGGATGCAATTGTCGTCGATGACCTTGCTGGTGACCAGCGGGTGAATGTTCTCCTTCTCCTCGTCTTCGTCGTAGTCATCGCTTGATTCGATCACGGAGGGCCGCTCCGACCCGGCCGGCATGATGTAGTGGCAGGCCGAACAGCCGCCGCCCTTGTCGTTGAAAAAAGCCGGGGCGTCGGGCAGATCGTTCTTCTGCTTCCAGAGATGACAGGTGGCGCAGAGTTTGCGATAATAATCGAGCGCCAGCGAGGTTTCGCCGCTGTCGATCAGATCCTTGACCGTCATCTCGGTATCCTGGCTGTCGCTTTCACCCCAGTAGTAAAGCAGGGTGCCCAGTATGCCCCGGTTGGTGGCCATCAGAGAATTCTTTACCTTCTGCGCATCAGCCGGATGACAGCCCTCGATGCTGCAGGTCTTTTCAACGACCCGCAGATCTCCAGGATTGATAACGATCCCCCGATGCGCCTTGTCCTTGTCGATGGCCAGCGGGTCTCCCAGGTGGCAAGGGGTACAGCCTATTACCTTGACATCATGGGCAGGATCGAGCTTTTCCTTGGTATGGCACTGCAGACACATGTCGACCCGGCCGGAAGTGGTGATCTGGATCTGCTCCGGCCGCTCGAGCCGAAATTCCCTATAGACGAGGACAGCCACCAGCACCAAAATGATGGCGAGCGACAGTAGTGTCGATAAGGCTTTAAAAGAGAGGATATGTTTCATGGACCGCGCCTTTCAACCCCGGTAGTTCTGGACGTTGGGCAGACGCCGGCCAAAGCCGAAGGCCTTGCTGGTGACCTTCAAGCCCATGGGGGCCTGCTTGCGCTTGTACTCGTTCATCCTGATCCGGCGGACGATATCGTCAACCACTTCAGGATCGTATCCCCGCCCGACTATTTCATCCCTGCCGCAGCCCTCTTCCAGGTAGAGTTCCAGGATCTGGTCAAGCAATTCATAGGGCGGCAGATCGTCCTGGTCGCGCTGGTCCGGTTTCAGCTCCGCCGACGGCGGTTTCTCGAGAATGCGGGGTGGGATGATGTCGCCGCTTCTGTTTACAAAGCGGGCCAGTTCGTAGACCAGCTGCTTGGGAACATCGGAGATTACCGCCAAGCCGCCGCTCATGTCACCGTAGAGGGTGCAGTAGCCGACCGCCATCTCGCTTTTGTTGCCGGTGGTCAAAAGCAGATGATTGAACTTGTTGGACAAAGCCATCAGCAGGTTTCCCCGTATCCTCGCCTGAATATTCTGCTCGGTGACATCTTCCTCGCGGCCGGCAAAGAGCTGGCTCAGGGAATTACGATAACCGTCAAACAGATCAGCAATGGGCAAGACCTCGAAGCGGCAGCCGCAACCGCGGGCGAGAGCCTCCGCGTCCTCCAGCGATTCTTGCGAACTGTAGGGAGACGGCAGGGCGATGCCGAGCACGTTCTCAGGTCCCAGGGCCCGAACTGCCAAGGCAGCGGTCAGGGCGGAATCGATGCCGCCGGAGAGCCCAAGCACCGCCTGGCTGAAGCCGCTCTTGGTGACATAGTCGCGGATGCCCATAACCAGCGCATCGTGCACCAGCTCAACTTCTTCGATGTCCTCGGGGACCCTGATCTCACCGCTCCAATCAACGCTGTCGACGAGGACCATATCTTCCTTGAAGTGCGCCGCCCTGGCGATGGTCGCGCCCGAGCCGTCCAGAGCCAGGCTGGCGCCGTCGAACAACAGCGAATCCTGTCCCCCCACCTGGTTCACATAGATGAACGGTATCCCGTACTGGGCAGTCAGCGAGGAGAAAATCGACTGGCGGATCCGGGTTTTTCCGCGGTGATACGGCGAAGCCGAGACATTGATGAGCAGGTCAAGAGATCGCCCTTCCAGCCGCGCCTTTTCCTGCAGATCAGCCACCGGGCGGCTGCGGTAATCACCGACCGCATAGTGCCAGATATCCTCACAGACCGTCGCCCCAATGGTCAAGCCGCCGCAGGAAAAAGGCTCCCCGGAGGATCCCGGTTCAAAATAACGGTTCTCATCGAAGACGTCATATTCGGGCAGCAGCTGCTTTCTGGTCTTATGGATAATGGTGCGGTCATTGACCACGAACACGGAATTGTAGAGCGGTTTGCCAGTGCTCTCCGGACGTCTTTCAAAACAGCCGAACATTACCGAGATCGGCGGCAGCTCATTGATCAAAGCAGCCACCGCTGACTGATGGTCGTCTATGAAAGAACTTCTTTCCAGCAGGTCGAGGGGAGGATAACCCGATACGGCCAATTCCGGAAAGATGGCCAGTTGGCAGCCCGCCGCAGCGGCCTTCCGCGCATAACGAATGATCTTGTCACAATTGTGAGCAAAATCGCCGATAATCGGATTTAACTGGATAAGCGCGATCTGCAACTACCTGCACTCCATATCTGTAACATCTGCTGCCCAGTGACTCTTGAATCCATCTTGGAAATCCTCTCACCCACACCGCAAGGGTACCTGATAAAATTAGGATTTTCGTTCAAGATCAAGGCGAGCGGGGAAATTTATCCGCAGGCATATAAGTAATATTTCCAGGATAAAATTTTCACGCACAACGCAGAGATTGAGCGAAAAAACAATTTTAAAAGTGGCCATAAAGGATAGCAGAATTATAAAAAAATTCCACTAATCCATGGCCTTTGGGTGGATTTTATCGCTGATACTTCCGCACTGCGCGGTTATGCTCACGCAGGCTGGTGGAGAAATGATGGGAACCGTCATTTCTGGAGACAAAATAGAGATAGTTGGTGGCTGCCGGCGCAAGCACAGCCAGGAGCGACTCCCGTCCGGGACTGCAGATGGGGCCGGGCGGTAAACCGCTGATTGCGTAGGTGTTGTATGGGGTCGGCGTCTTCAAATCCTTTTTGGTCAGGGGGCCGCTGAAATTTTCGCTCCCGTAGATTACCGTCGGATCGGACTGCAGCTTCATGCGCCGGCCGAGGCGATTGTGAAACACCGAGGCAATAAGCGGACGTTCGTCTGCCCTGCCGGTTTCCTTCTCGACTATCGAAGCCAGGGTGAATACCTGGTGCCTGGTCAGAGCAGTGTCCCCTGGCTCCAGGGAGCGGTACACCTCAAGCGCACGATTGACCAGACGGGAAAGGATTTTCTCTTCTCCCGGGGACGGCCTGACCAACAGGTAGGTATCGGGAAAAAGATACCCTTCCAGGCTGGAGAGTTGACCAAGACCCAATTCGGCTATGAAGCCAGTGTTGCCGGCAAGTTCCATAAAACGGTTTTTGTCAATCCAGTTGTCTGCCGCGAAGATGTCGGCGATTTCTTCCAGCCTCAGCCCTTCGACAACAGTGAGCTGATGCTGAACCGGCTTGGCCGAGACGAGTTGGTTGAGAAGATCCACCGGATTCTGGTTGGCATCGAGTATGAATTCGCCGGCGGGCAATGTGGAGGCGACCCCGAGTATTCTGCTCAACAGTAGAAAGCGAAGGTCGGCATCAAGCAGCCCGGCATCTTCGAGCAGTTCACCTATCTGTTCGACCGATGCCCCCCTGGGAATAACCACTGTGCGGCTGGAGACCTCGACCTGGGGTCCCGGACTCAACGCATAGTGGGCGAACCAGCCGATAAGGGCGGCAGCCGCCGCCAAAAGAAAAAGGGACGCCCACAGGACGCCCCTCAGCAAGGAATTGTTTTTTCGATCGTCTGCCGACGGTTCCGGACTATCAGGCGGTTGCACGTCGTCTTATTTTGCGGCGCTTCAGTTTCTCAGACTTTTTGAAAGCGAGCCCGATCACTTCATCCATATCTTTGACCGGATGGAATTTCATTCGCCGCCTGATGTCTTCCGGAATTTCGACAAGTTCCTTCTTGTTCTGCTCGGGGATTATAACGTTGGGTATGCCCACCCTTAGAGCGGCCAGGGCTTTTTCCTTCAAACCGCCGATGGGCAGCACCCTGCCCCTGAGGGTAACCTCGCCGGTCATGGCCAGATCCCTTCTCACCTTCCTTTCCGAGATGGCAGAATAAAGAGCCGTGGCAATGGTGATCCCAGCTGAGGGCCCATCCTTGGGGATGGCCCCGGCCGGCACATGGATATGAATATCGGTCTGGTCAAAAAAGTCCTTCTCCACGCCGAGATCCTTTGATCGGCTCCGGCAGTAAGTCAGCGCCGCCTGGGCCGACTCCTTCATTACCTCGCCAAGTTGTCCGGTAAGGATCAGTTTTCCTTTGCCGGGCATCAGGTTAACCTCAATGTGGAGAATTTCCCCCCCCACCTCGGTCCAGGCCAGCCCGGTAACGAGTCCCGGCTGATCGAGCGTCTCAATTTCTGATTCCGGAATTATCTTCGGCGGCCCCAGATACTTGTCGAGATTTCTGGTCGACACCGAATAGGGCCCTTTGCCGCCCTCGGCTATTTTTCTGGCCAACTTACGGCAGATCTTGGAAATCTCCCGCTCCAGATTACGGAGCCCGGCTTCCTGGGTATAGTGGGTGATTATGCGGGTGATGGTGGCGTCGGTTATCTTCAACTGGCGTTTTTTGATACCGTTTTCGCTGATCTGCCGGGGCAGCAGATAGCGGTTGGCGATAACCAGCTTCTCTTCAAGAGTGTAGCCTGACAGCCTGATCACTTCCATGCGGTCAAGCAGCGGACCGGGGATGGTATCGGCCATGTTGGCGGTGGTGATAAACATCACTTTGGACAGGTCCAGCGGCAGATTCAGGTAATGATCGGAGAATTCAAAATTCTGCTCGGGATCGAGCACCTCGAGCAGCGCCGATGACGGGTCGCCGCGGTAATCGGCGCCGACTTTATCGATCTCGTCCATCATGAAAACGGGGTTGTTCGAGTTCACCGTTTTCAGACCCTGCACGATCCTACCCGGCATCGCACCGATATAGGTGCGCCGGTGGCCACGGATCTCTGCCTCGTCCTTCATGCCCCCGAGCGAAATGCGGTGGAATTTCCTGCCCATGGCCCGGGCGATGGACTGACCGAGGGAAGTTTTGCCAACCCCCGGAGGGCCTACGAAACAGAGAATCGGACCTTTGGTCGAGCGGTTCAGCTTGCGGACGGCAAGGAACTCCAGAATGCGCTCTTTGACCCTATCGAGCCCGTAATGATCCTCGTCCAGCACCTCTTTTGCCCGAATCAGATCGAGAAGATCCCTGGTGCTCCTTTTCCACGGCACGTCGAGGATCCAGTCGATGTAGGTACGAATGATGGTGGCCTCCGACGAGTCGGGGTGCATCATTTCCATACGGCGCAGTTGTTTGCGAGCCTCCTTGCGGATGGGCTTGGCCATTTTGGTCTTCTTCAGCTTCCTTTCGAGCTCGTCGATCTCCTGGCTGCGCTCGTCGCTGTCACCAAGTTCCTTCTGCAGCGCATGGAGCTGCTCACGGAGGATATATTCGCGCTGGGACTTGCTCATCTCCTCCTTTGCTTCATTCTGGATCTTGGCCTGTAAAGTGGATACTTCCAGTTCCTTGCTGAGCAGGGTATTTACCAGCCTCAGCCGCTGTATCGGATTGATTTCCTCCAGTATGGCCTGGGACTCAGGAATTTTCAGACGCAAATTGGAACCGATCAGATCCGCCAGGCGGCCGGGATCTTCAATGTTGTTGATGATCATCATCAGGTCGGCGGACAGGATGCCGCGCAGCGACATGATCTTTTCGGTCTGCTCCCGGACCGTTCGCATCAGGGCTTCGACCTCGACGTCGATATCACCCGTTTCTTCGTCCTCGATAACCTCAACCTGCACCTGGTAACTGGGATCGGTGC
>JAHEER010000163.1 GCA_024640625.1 Desulfobulbaceae bacterium | reverse complement strand
TTGATGATCGACTCGCTGATCGAATCAGATCCCGACAGCAGGGAACTTCTGAAGATCGGGACCCAGTCCTACAGCGGCAGTATCGCTGCGCTTCAGGCCTGCAACACTGCACGGGAACGGCTCAAGACCCTGAGCGACAAGAGTGCCCGCTATGGCAGAGACCTGCTCTCAACCATGCTGCCGATAGACGGAGGAAACCAGGAACTCATAGATGGTGCGCTTGACCAGCGCTCGGCAAGAGATGCCGATTATCTTTTCTGGGGAACCTACGGCTGGCTCGCCTGGATCGAACAGCAGCAGGGGTCCCCGGCTGCCATGGCTGATCTGGTCACCGTTGAAAAGATCATGGCGCGCCTGCTTGAACTGGATGATACGGTCGAACAGGGAGGCCCGCACCTATTTTTCGGCACTCTATACGGTTCCAAGCCGCAGATGATCGGCGGCGATCCCGACCGCAGCCGTCTTCATTTCGAGCGCGCCCTGGAAATTTCCAACCGGTCCTTCCTCATGGCCCAGGTCCTTTACGCCTCAACCTACGGCAGGATGGTGTTCGATAAGAAACTGCACGACAGTTTGCTCGAGGAAGTCCTCGCCTTCGATCTCGACCAGGCCCCTGACAACCGACTCGTAAATCAGATTGCCAAACGACGGGCGCAGGAACTGCTCGAGGAGAATTTCTTTGGCGACTAATAATACCTAGCGACTTAAATCCTATTCATCCCCGCTGGCTGTGTCACTCGCTGCGGTGCCTGCTCATACATCTGCCAAATAGTCCCCCGCTATTTTGTGGCGTGAATCTGGGTTGATGAGTATTTTTATGGCTGTTACTCAATTGCCACGGAGACCACAATGTTAAAAATAGTGCCCCTATCTCTTCTAATATTTTCCTGGATATTTTTTCCGCCTCCTGATCTGCAGGCCAAGCCAAAGCATCTGTTCAAAATAGCCAGCCTGGCGCCGGAAGGTTCGGTTTGGGTTGACGCTTTCAAAGAGTTTGCCGCCGAGGTCACTGAAAAAACCAATGGAGAAGTAGGCTTCCGCATCTATCCCGGCGGCATCATGGGCGATGACAAAGCCATGTATCGAAAACTGCGGGTCGGACAGCTGCACGGCGGCGGTTTTACCATGACCGGTATTGCCGAGATCGTCGCCGATTTCAGGGTGATGGCAATCCCCTTTCTTTTCCGCTCTTACGAGGAAATGGATCACGTGAGCCTGAAACTGCAGCCGCTTTTCAAAAAGCGGTTCGCCGAGAAAGGGCTGCATCTGGTGGCCATGACCGAGGTGGGATTCATCTATACTTTTTCAAACAAGCCGAGGATCACCATTGGTGATCTGCAGCAGGCCAAGACCTGGGCTCCAACAGACGACCCTCTCACCTCGGCATTTTTGCAGAACCTCGAGATCAGCCCCATCGCCTTGACCATACCCGATGTCTTGTCATCATTGCAGACCGGTTTGATCGACACGGCCTTCAACTCCCTTTACGGATCCATTATTCTGCAGTGGTACACCAAGGCCCCGTTCGTCACCGATGCACCCTATGGCTATGCTTACGGTGCCTTCGTGATGGACGGCAAGGCTATTGCCGCGCTCTCGGACGCCCAATTGACCATCGTCGAGGAAACGGCGGAAAAACACTTTTCAGAGTTGATCAAGAACACCAGGACATCAAACGAAGAGTCCCGGTCGGTGCTGATTTCCCAGGGGGTGAAATTCGTGGCCACCACCCCCGAGGAACTGGCGACCCTGGAAAAATATCGTGATCAGACCATAGAACAGGTAACCGGCACAGCTTTTTCAGAGGAGATATACCTGGTCATGAGCCAAACGTTGGACGCACTGCGCAGCCAAAAAGATGGAGATAACTGAAACAGACGCCACGCCGTCTCTTGCAAGCCGTACCCTGAACGCCATCATCAAGCTTGAGGAGGTGCTGCTCTCTATACTGCTCACGGTCATGATCCTGCTGGCCTGTTATCAGATCGGGCTGCGCTGGTTCACTTCGGGCGGCCTTGCCTGGATCGACCCGCTGCTCAGGTACCTGGTGCTCTGGAGCGGCTTGTTGGGCGCGGTCCTGGCCACCGCCAGGGACAACCATATCGCCCTGGACGCCGTCAGCTACCTCCTGCAGCGGCAGCTCAAACTCTGGGTCCACCTGTTGATTGATGCTTTCTGCGTGCTTGTCTCCGTCTTTCTCTTCAGGGCGACACTGCTCTTCATAAAAAGCGAGATCGAGTATGGCGGCCCCGGTCTGTTCGGACTCGACACCTGGCTCTGGTTTCTGATCTTTCCCATCGCTTTCGGGATGATCCTGCTGCACTTCAGCATTGATGCTGCGGCCACCGTCTGGAACCTCCTGCAGCCCCCAGAGCCTGACAAGCGATGACAGCAAAACTGATCATTGTTCTTTTTGCCTTGATTGGCACCCCGCTTTTCATCGTCATTGGTGCGCTGGCGCTCATTTCATTTCACTCAGTCGATATCGACCCCTCGGTGGTCATTATCGAGATGACCAGGCTCGGCGATACGCCGCTGCTGATATCCTTGCCGCTGTTTATCTTCGCCGGTACCATGCTCTCGGAAAGCGGCGCTCCCGGGCGCATCTTGAAGATATCCAGGCTCCTGCTCGGCTGGCTGCCGGGTGGACTGGCCGTCATCGCGCTGCTGGTCTGCGCCGCGTTCACCGCCTTTACCGGCGCCTCCGGCGTGACCATCTTCGCACTCGGCGGCCTGCTTCTGCCGGCCATGCTCAAAGACGGCTACAGCGAACGCTTCTCCATGGGCCTCATCACCTCTTCAGGAAGCCTGGGCCTGCTTTTCCCGCCAAGCCTGCCGCTCATTCTCTATGGGGTCATCGCGGAAACCAGAATTGATCACCTGTTTCTGGCCGGCATCATCCCCGGGTTTCTGATGCTCATCCTGCTCTGTGTCTATGCCTTCAGATCCGGAGTCGTGCACACCAGGGAGGAGCTCGCCCAGCAGCACCCGCTCAGGATTCTCAGAGAGACCGTCTGGGAGCTGCCGCTGCCGTTCATTATCATCATCGGCATCTACGGAGGATTTTTGGTGGCGGGGGAGGCTGCCGCGGTGACGGCGCTCTACGTGTTGATTGTCGAGGTGTTTATTTACGGTGATATCAAACTCAGGCAGATCCCCAAAATAATGGGCCGGTCGATGACCCTGTTCGGCGGCATCCTGGTCATCCTGGCTGTCTCGATGGCTTCAACCAACTACCTGATTGATCAAGAGATTCCGTCCAAAATCTTTGCCTTCATCAACGCCTATATTGATTCCAAGTATACCTTTCTGCTGCTGCTCAACGTTTTTTTATTGGTCGTCGGGGCGATTCTCGATATTTTCTCCGCCCTGGTGCTGGTGGTTCCGCTGATTCTGCCCATTGCCGCGGCCTATGATGTCAATCCGATACATCTGGGCATCATCTTCCTGACCAATCTGCAGATCGGCTATTGCACGCCGCCGGTGGGACTCAACCTGTTCCTGGCTTCCTACCGCTTCAAGCGGCCGATCTTCGAGCTGTACCGGGCTTCCCTTCCCTTTCTCGGTCTGCTCCTGATAACCCTGGTGCTGATCACCTACGTCCCCTGGCTGAGTTTGGTGCTGGTGGAGTGGTTCGGGTAGGGAGGCACGGTGACACAATACCTATCATGTCCCTATGGGACATGATAGGTATTGTGTCACCTCACTTTCGGTAAGAGTCTTTCAACTCCACGTAATGGGCCGCAACCCTGACGATATTGTCTATTTCCTCCTGGCTGAGCTGCCGCACCGCTTTGGCAGGACTGCCCATGATCATTGAACCGGGGGGGAAGGTTTTACCCGGTGCGACCAGGCTGCCGGCAGCCACGAAACAGTCCGACTCGATAACCGCCCGATCAAGGATAATGGCACCCATGCCGATCATCACCCGATCTTTTACCGTGCAGCCGTGTACGATACCATTGTGGCCAACGGTCACATCGCTGCCGATGGTCAGGGGGTCTTTCTTGTTTACGTGGAGGGTGCTGTTGTCCTGGATATTGGTGCGTTCACCTATGGTAATGGTACTGACATCACCGCGAATAACCGTATTGTAGAAGACCGAACCATCCTCACCCATGGCAACCCGGCCGATCACCCAGGCTCCGGGGGCGATATAGACCGTCTCATGCAGCTGAGGGTCGTGGCCCTGGTATGACTTAATCATCTCGTAACCCATAAATATATTGACAGCGACTATTCTTCATTTCATCCTGAAAGATGTGAATATCCATTATTTCCATTTAAATCAATCGAAACCGAAAATTGATTAGAGTAATAAACCAGGGAGACCGTTATGGCCCATTTCTTCTTCTTTCTCGGGGCACTGCTGGCAGGGATTGCCGTGGCCATTGGCGCCTACAGCACCCATAGCTCAACCTTTGACGAAGTCCAGCTTTTATGGCTCGAAAAGGGGGCCCGCTATCAGATGTATCACGCCATCGGTCTGATGCTGGCCGGATTGGCTCTGGCCCACAGGCGTAAATTTCAGACCCTGATCATCGGTGGCGCAAGCTGTTTTATCGGCGGCATAGTCTGCTTCTCCGGAAGCCTTTACGTGATGACATTTACCCCGCTGGAGGCCGGCTATATCACCCCGCTGGGCGGTCTGCTGTTTATGCTCGGTTGGGTCTTGCTGGCACTAGGAGGTCCTGGAAAGAAATAATCTTCAGTGGTTCTGCTTTACGATACCGATATAGGGTAAGTTTCGGTATTTCTGGGCGTAATCGAGCCCGTAGCCGCAGACGAACTCGTCGGGGATCTCCCTGCCGCAGAAGTCGATCGGCACCTCCACCTGGCGCCGTGACGGTTTACTCAGGAAGGTACAGATTTTCAGGCTGCGGGGCTTTCGATACCTGATCAGACCGAGCACCTTATTGAAGGTATTGCCGGTATCGATGATATCCTCCACCATCAGCACATCCTTGCCCTCCACCGGTTCATCCAGATCCATCACCACCTTGACGTTGCCGGTGCTTGCGGTACCATCGCCGTAGCTCGACACAGTCATGAAATCGACTGTCAGCGGCAGCTTGAGATGGCGTATCAGATCGGCCATAAACACAAAGGAGCCGCGCAGCAGTCCGATCACCAGCAGGTCGAGATCCTGCGTGCGGGAATAGTGGGTGTTGATTTCTTTCCCAAGTCGAGCAACTGTTGAGGCTATCTCCTCGGCAGAGATAAATTCTCTGTCAATTCCCAGGTCCACTTTGTTCACCTTGCTCACCGTTTAGATTAAGGCTCGTTCATCTTTATAAGATAAAAAAATGTCCACCAATAAGTCAGTTAATCGAGGGACACGATAAGTATTGTGTCCCTGGTTTTTACATTTTGAACAATCCGGATAATACCCACTCCTGTTTTCTGAGCTCCTGCATGGGATAAAAGCTGCCCCGCCAGGAGATGCCTCCCTGGGCCAATGCAGCCATCGTAGCCCGCAGGATAATATAGAGAAGAAAAAAGGGGGTGACCAGCAGCCAGGCGATCGCTTGCTTTTCAACGCCCGAGGAGAGCAGCCCGAGGCCAATTCCCAGAACCCGGACAGCAATGGCACCTAAGAAGCACAGTCGAGCCAGACCTTCGCAAAAGAATGCTCCCCAATAAGGAAGCACCACGACCACCCCCAGTGCCACGACACCAAAAACCATGTACCAGAAATTGTAGCTGAAAAAGGCAAAGACGTTTTTCATCAGCCCTGCTATCAGTTCATTGACCGAGCAATACCAGGGCACTTCTACGAATCCACGGCCATCCATACACTCCTGCCGATAGCCGTGCCGCTTGATGAGCTTGCCGAGAAAGAGATCGTCGATGACCTGCATACGTGCCTGTTCATGTTGACCGA
>JAHEER010000014.1 GCA_024640625.1 Desulfobulbaceae bacterium | reverse complement strand
GTTTCAGCAATTGTAAAGTCGGCTGGCGGGTCAATGGCCGATATTGTTAAAGTTACTCTTTTTTTGACCGATATGGCCGACTTTCAGCAAGTCAATGAGGTTTATAGTCGACATTTTCAACTTCCGTATCCTGCTCGAAGTGCAGTCCAAGTTTCAGCACTACCACTAGGTTCAAATATCGAGGCAGAAGCTATCGCATATCTTCCCTAAATCTCTCAGTTAAGGTGCCGCTATGAATTTAGCTCAATTCCCGCGCAGAGGGTATCTGCAAGGATCAACACCGATCGAGTCACTTGCCAATTTTTCAGAGGCGCTCGGTAACAAAGTAAATATTTGGATGAAACGTGATGATCTGCTACCTGGCTGTGGTGGCGGCAACAAAACGAGAAAACTTGATTTTTCCTTTGCGGATGCAATCGAGCAAGGCGCGGATACTATCATTACCTGTGGGGCGGTGCAATCGAACCACTGCAGGTTAACGGCAAGTTGGGCTGTAAAAGAATCGATGGACTGCCATCTCGTATTAGAAGAACGAGTCAAAGGCAGTTATCACTCCGATGCCTCAGGCAATAATTTTCTCTTTCAGGTATTAGGAACAAAAAGCATCTCTGTCGTGCCGGGAGGCTCTGACATGATGCAAGAGATGCAGAAAGTAGCCGACAAATTATCCGCTGCGGGGAAAAAACCTTACATCATCCCCGGAGGAGCTTCTAATGCAATAGGGGCAACTGGGTACGTGGCCTGCGCCCAGGAGATGCTACAGCAGCTGTTTGAAATGAACCTGAGCATCGATCATGTGGTGGTGCCAAGCGGATCTGCCGGAACTCATGCCGGCATGGTAACCGGTCTTGTAGGCAACAATGCCCACATTCCCATAACTGGAATAAATGTCAGCCGCCCCAAAGATCTGCAAGAAAAGATTGTCCATGATTTAGCCGTGCTCACCGCCGAAAGGGTCGGTGTCGAACAAGAAGTGCCAGAAAAATCAGTAGTCTGCTTCGACAACTATGTCGGCCCAGGATATTCGCTGCCCACCGACGCAATGATTGAAGCAGTAAAACTGCTTGCTTCAACTGAAGCAATTCTTTTGGACCCGGTCTATTCGGGAAAAACAATGGCCGGATGCATTGATCTTGTGCGTAAGGATTATTTTGCAGGATGCGAAAATATTCTGTTTCTCCATACAGGGGGATCCCCAGCCCTTTATGCCTATCTTGATACATTTCGGTGAGCATCAACGCGGGTACATAAGAATGAGAAACTCGCAACCAAACAGTCGCAGGTTTGACAGATCCTGCCAAATAGCCGGTACTAAGACACGGTACCGCGCCCAACCTTCCAGAGGAGGAGTTCCGTCATGTTGAAAAAAAGTTTCACCTTAATTGCAGCAGCTGCAATGGTGGCTGCGCTGGCTATCCCAGTCGCCTTTTCAGCACCCACAGTTATTAAAATCGCCCACCCAAATGTCCCACAGCACCCCATGGGACAATGTTTTGAGAAATTCAAAGAACTGGTAGAGCAGAGATCAGATGGCAGATTTCGAGTAGATATCTACGACAGTTCGAAGTTCGGAAACTTTGACAGTGTTGTTCAGGGATTGCAGTATAACATGCTGCAAATGGGTTCTGCATCGACTCCCAACCTGTCGCCATTCTCTGATTCATTTCTGATTTATGATCTTCCTTTTCTGTTCCCCAATTATGAATCAACCGATCTGATCACTGACGGCCCAATAGGAATGGGTGCAGCCAAAGCACTTGAGTCAAGCGGAATTATTGGTTTGGGGTACATCGAGATTGGCTTCAGAAATATCTGGAACAATCAAAAGACCGTAAAAACCATGGCCGATGCCAAAGGACTGAAAATCAGATCTACCCCTTCAAAGGCACACATTGCCACTCTGAAGGCACTGGGTATGAATCCCACACCGATTTCCTGGGGTGAGGTTTATACCGCGCTGCAGCAAAAGACCGTAGATGGAATCGATATCGATCTGAACCTTGCCTGGTTCAACAATTTCCCGGAAGTTAACAATAACCTGACGATTGTTAACAGCCTCTACAGTCCTCATCTGGTGATGATGTCGAAAAAATTCCAGGATAGCCTTTCGCCGGAAGACAAGAAAATGATTCTGGATACCTTTCAAGAGGTTAAACTCTACGAGCGCAAGCTCATCCGTGATGGCGAGAAGATGATCATGGACAAGTTGGCTGATAAAGGGGTCAGTGTGACCGTGCTGAGCGATGAAGAGCGGGCCAAATGGGCCGAAGCAACCGCATCTGTCTATGAACAATTCGAAGACCGGATTGGCAAAGATCTGATAGAAGAGGTCAAGGCAACTATTAAAGCCGGCAAATAGGATGTGAACCGAGGGTAACCGGGTGATGCAACTACCATTGCCCGGTTGCCACTAGAGGGCATGCATTATGATAAAAGCCAAATCATTGATCACAAGAATTGAAGAAGTAGTCTCCAGTTTTTGCCTCAGTGCAATGATCGTAATCATTTCAGTTCAGGTCTTCCGACGCTATGTTCTGCAAAGCTCACTGGACTGGTCTGAGGAATTGGCACGCTACTTTTTTATCTGGGCAGTCTACATCGGATGCAGTTTCGCCACCAAGGAAGATCGACACCTCGAGGTAACCATACTGAGACACGTCAATAAAGGGAAATGGGCGAAGCCGATCACTACGATAGCCTATAGCCTCACCATAATATTCTGTGGTCTTGTGACAGTATGGGGAACCCAGATGGTTTTTTTCCTCATCAACACTGGCCAAAAAACACAAGCTCTCGAGATCAGCATGTTCTGGATATACATTGCCATTCCACTTGGTATGGGGCTCATGTGTCTGAGAACATGCGAACGGCTATGGCTCCTCTTATCAGGGAAAATCGATCCTCTTGGTGGCTTGGGTTAGGAGGTAACAACCATGGATTCCTCAATTATTTTAATATTTGTATCTCTTGCCACCTTCCTGATTCTCAGCGTACCGATTGGAATCGCCATTGGCCTGTCCGTGGCCGTAGGGATTGTCTTTGGCGGTATCTTGCCAAGTGCATTTTTAATCCAGAAGATGTTTACCTCTCTGGATGTCTTTCCCCTGATGGCCGTGCCATTTTTTGTCATGGCCGGTGAAATCATGCAGAAGGGCAGCATGGCACAACGGTTATTGGAGGTCTCACGGGCTCTGGTCGGACACATTACAGGGGGGATGGCGCACATATCGGTCCTTACCAGTATGTTCTATGGGGCTTTGTCCGGCTCGTCCCCTGCAACAGTAGCCGCTGTTGGAGGGATTATGGTGCCTTCAATGGTTAAGGAGGGGTATTCACGATCCTTCGCCACAGCAGTCAATACTTCAGCTGGATCATTGGGAGTTATCATTCCTCCGAGCGTACCTCTGATCATCTATGGAACCACCGCAGGAGCTTCAGTTGGAGATCTGTTCATCGCAGGCATAATTCCAGGGCTGGTCATAGGAATATTCTTAATGGCCTGCAGCTATATATTAGCCAGAAAATATGGCTATACAGGAAGCGGTCAACGAGCGCCATTAGGAGAAATTCTCAGAGCAATTAAGAACTCTATTTCGGCTTTGATGGTGCCTATTATTGTCCTGGGCGGCATCTATGGAGGCTTTACCACGCCGACTGAAGCTGGTGTAATTGCAGTAGTTTACGCATTTGTTGTGGAAGGATTTATTTTAAGGACCCTGACATTTGAAAAAGTGTGGTTGATTTTGCGAGGAACGGCGTTGACAACATCTTCGATATTTCTCGTGGTGGCCACCGCTACGGCTCTGGGTCAGATACTTCTTTTTAATAATGTACCAGATATGCTCGTTAACTTTTTGCTAAGCATATCGGAAAATAAATATGTTTTAATTGCCATTATCCTCATTTTTCTCCTCATCATGGGGACCTTCATGGACGCTCTGGCCAACATACTGATTCTGACACCGTTACTGCTTCCGGTAGCAACTGAACTGGGTATGCATCCTATCCATTTTGGCATTGTCATGATCATCTGTGCATCCATGGGTTTTCTGACGCCGCCCGTCGGGGTGAATTTGTTTGTTGGCTGCAGTATTGGCAAAATAAGTATCGAAAAGTTGAGCATTGCCGTCATACCTTTTTTGATTGCAATGTTTATCGCATTGATGCTCATCACATTTATACCCGGTATAGCTTTATGGTTACCTGGTCTCTCTTAATCTTTAAAAGGTAGATTGGAAAAGATCCCTCCATGCACATCAAAGCAAACCCATATGCAAAACCGATCTTCGGTGTCAGCGGCCATGTTGGAGCAGGTCATGTCCACAGTCATAAAGGTTTCATTCAAGACGATTCCGGTGGCTTTGCTGTTGCAACTGCATTAATCAGAAGTGCCTATCCCGCTGATACCTCGATTCATCGAGTGTCATGCAGGCAGGATGTGGTTGAAGTTGAAACAGCCGATGGCGGTATTGGCAGAGCAACCGCAAGAAGGGGATTTACCCGCTATGAAGAAGAACTGGTGCAGAGATCATTGGGGATGGACGGAATCTTTAGTCAACCATTAGCATGCCGGTGTTTCGGGCGAATATACGGTCAGGGAGTATTGGAAGCACCCGTTGCTTTTCAGACTGCAACCTGTCTGGCCGTAATTGACACGTTTCAGAAGAAATACCCCGAGCAGATCAAAATCTCCGATGAAGGCCTGCAAAGCAATGTTGGCAAGTGTATGGGGGCTCTGGTTGACATCAATGGAAGTTGTGTTGCCGTGATGGCTGTGGTAAACGCCAGCCACGGTGGTATTGGCCCTGTGGAAGATTTGGAGGGCAATATTTACCTTGCTGGCAAGGGCGCTTTGATGGAGGAAATTGGCTTAGACAGGATCCCGACTATAATCATCGAGGGTAAGGCGTATGTGCCGACATTTAGCTCCACATTGGAACACAATACGTTTTGGATTCGATTCAATGAGGAGTTCGACAACCCAGCCGTGGGGGACGCGCTGATCATGGCTGCCGCCAGCTGTCCGGTAACAAGCCTCAGCTCCACTACCGCGTATCCCCGATACACCGGTGAAATGAAGGAGACCACAAAGGTATTTGGTCAGAAAATAATTGATATCGGCAGAAAGATTGAAGCGGCTTCACATTCCCAAGAGAAAGCAAGACTAATAGCGGAGTTGGCTCTTCTGGTCAGCCAGGATGCCGGCGGCATAACATACATGACAGACAAGTTGCATGAAATAGTTGCGGGTGGCGGCCTGGTTCCTGGTTTAGCTGCTGTCCTGTCAATTGCTGTTTCGCAGAAATATATCGAAGAAAACCTGATACCCGAAATAACACCCGAAGATATTGACAGCTATTTACACATAATCGTTCAAGCCATAGAGCTGATGTCAAAGGATTCTCAATCGTTAGAAAAATATATCAAGCGCAGAGATCAATTTGATGTAAATATATTGGGCGGTTTGGTTCAGGCATAAATTTCTAGGTCACTCACCATTTCGTCCGATGAATGAATTTAAAAAACAGACCTATAGCGAACAAGTAGCTGACTATATAAGAGGCCTTATTCTGAGCGGAGAATTGGCCCCCGGATCTGCAGTAGAAGAAGCAGCGATTGCCAAAAAGCTCTCAATCAGCCGTGCCCCTGTCAGGGAGGCGATGCAGGTTTTAGTTCGTGAAGGTCTGATCGACGCCCACCCTCAGAAGCGAAAACATGTTAAAAAGCTGACCTCAAAACAGATAAAGAACAGTTATTTTGCCGGCGGCGTATTGGAAGCAGCATCTGTCGCAAATGCTCTCGATCAATATACAGAGGAAGACCTTGGCAAACTAAAAAAGATTGTCAGGGATATGAGTGAGATTGCCCAAAACGATGGTTCGATTTCAGACCAGGTCCCTCTAGACACTGAGTTCCATGACATATTATTTTCACGCATCGATAATGGTCTAGTGGTAGAGCTCTGCAAACGCTCTTGCCAGGGCATATCAAAGTTCTTGTTATACAGGCACTGGGTTAAAATTTACACCCCTCAGGAAGTAGTTGAGAGACACAAAGCCATTATTGAGGCATTAAAAACGAGAAATCCTGTAACTGTAGAGCAGGTTCTCCGAGAACACTACATTTCTTCTGGTGAAAGAATGGCAAAGTATGGTGCCGATGTCACCCCGTCTTCAAAAGCCTCCGGTTACTGATCCACACCTGAAGAACAGTGCGCTGACGAAACGCAATAAAACCACCGACCACGCAATAGGTCCGCATGATCGGTGGTTATGCAACCGCCAAATTTAGTTGCGTGTGCGCAGTCGCTGTGAATTTTTTCCACGATCACCAATTTGGTCCCATGACCAGACTTGTGTCAAGACATTACTCTTTTTCGTTTTCCGCAACGTGATCCTGATTTTTAAGATCCTTTGCGTAGCAGAATGTTGGCGAGCAATGGCTACTCGAACAGACAGGCGCCTCAGCGGTGATTTTACATGTCTCAAGCAGTGAAGCGCATCTGATACACCCATAATGCGCCCATAAAGCAAAAAGGGCTTCCGGCCATAACCGGAAACCCTTTATAAAATTGGTCGGGGCGGCAGGATTCGAACCTGCGACCTCCTGCTCCCAAGGCAGGCGCGCTAACCAGGCTGCGCTACGCCCCGATACTCCGAGATGAGCCGGCCCAGGCATGCGGAGCAGGATACATCAGCCTGCGTGTCCACGCAGGCTGATGTTCGAACCCTGGCTGTTGGCCCTTCAAGGGACATCATTAGTACCATTCTTGTCAGCCATTATCAAGCGAAAGAGGGCTGCCGGAAGATTCGCTCCTTCGCTGCCGCACCCGCATTTGCACGGTAGTTGCAGTGGCGTTCAGAAGAAGTTTCACCAGATGTCTGCTATTGCAATGATGCCGGCCATTATTCTTCTCATCAGACAGGAAGCCAATAAAACGAATTTTCCCCATAAGGCCTGAATTCGCACTACCCGGCCACGATCATTAATTAGTTCGGAGACAATGCTTAGTTGACTCACAGAAGGGGCATCAAATTCACTTCCAGCATCACCTCATCGGTTAAGGCTCACCTCAAGCCGACGGAGACTGCGCGCTGAATAGCGCTGCGGTGTCATTCTGGACGACGCCGTCATATCCTACAGCCGTTTCTCCCTTCATGGTTATTTTCGCATAGCCAAATCAGGCTGACGGGGAGCTGGCGTCATCACCAGCTTGCGGCAGCCAGACATTTCATGGTGGCGTTTCTTTGTCACAAGGATAGGCAGTGACGAGCGCCTGGGCAGCAAGTGCCTGACCTGACTGGTGCAACTGGCCGGGGTGGGCCTCGAGGTGTTTGACGATGACTGCGGCAAGCATTCTCGTCGATATGCGCTGCGGTAAACACATCTGCAGGGGGTCGCTGTTTCCTTCTGCCTGAAACACGGATTCATAGATATAGTTGAAGGTGACCATGCCATCGATTAGGCCAATGCAGTAGCCCATCCCCAGCGCTTGATCTGTCGAGACGGATTCGATTGACTCGGTTTTGATCAGATTGGTGCAGTCGACAAGCAGATCGTTTCCCGAGCGCTGCACCGCCATTGACGGTGCAGCGTTGAGTGCGGCAATAAATGCGGAGATGATGGTTAGGTGTTTCATTCGTACCTGTCTATCCAATAGTGAGAGTGAGGTAATTATCTGCCTGGCGGATCTACCACTATAATGGTTTGCATTCTTTGGGTCGGAGTCAAATTGGCGAGACGGCAGCGCGGGCAGGACATCTCTGCGCATGCCCAGAACAAATTGCTTTCCCATTCATCAGGGACAATTCGGGGTTGCTACCACTATGGATGAATGGTATCAAACGACAGACCTGCTGATCAAATGCCCCTGTTTTTTAGGGTAATCGTGGCCCAGGTTCCCGGCCTGCCCAACCATACCGATGCGAGGTGGATGTATGTATGGCTTTTATAATCGAATCCTGATTGTCGATCTATCGGCCCGAAGTTTCACTATCGAACCAATTTCAGACATGCTTCTTAGCCAATGCTTCGGGGGCAAGGGTCTGGCAACGCATCTTCTTCTTGAACGAAATCCCCCAGGAGTGGACCCATTCGCACCTGACAACCACCTCATAATTGCCACCGGCCCGTTCTGCGGGGGGCGCCTGTGGGGCGGCAGTCGTTATGGGGTGTATACAAAATCCCCCCTCACCGGTTATTACACAGAGTCATATTCCGGAGGAAAAGTTCCCGAATCAATCGATTCTGCAGGTTTTGACGCAATTATTCTGCACGGGAAATCAGAGAAACCCACGGTCTTATCCATTCATCCCGAGGGGGCTGAATTTTATGATGGAGCTGATTTATGGGGAATGGAAACATTTGAGGCAGAAGAAGAGGCGGTAAAACGATTTGCCCTCGACACTCCTGGATTTAGGAAGCCAGGTGCAGTAGTCATAGGCCCGGCAGGCGAGAATTTAGTTAAATTCGCCATTATTGCCAATGACAAATGGAGATGCGCGGGCCGAACAGGCGTTGGAGCAGTACTTGGCGCCAAGCTTGTCAAAGCCCTCGTCTTTCAGGGTGACAGGGTTCGCGAGTACCATGATCCAGCCGCTGTAGCCGAATATGCGAAAGCTTTTTCCAAAACAAACTTCGACCAACCCGGAGTTAAAGCATATCGACAGATGGGAACCACGATGATGGTATCTTTGATGAATCATACCGGAGCATTACCGACCAAATACTGGAGTAAAGGGACATGGGAATATGCAGATCGGATCAGTGGTGAAACCTATCATGAGGAACAGGAGGTAACACCTCATGCCTGTGCCAAATGTTTCATGGCCTGTGGGCGCTTGACCACGATCAGTAAGGGCCGCCACCAGGGGCTCAAACTTGAGGGGCCTGAGTACGAAACTATTTACTCCTTCGGCAGCCTTTGCCTGATCAAGGAAATGGAAGAAGTTGCGAATCTCAATGATCTATGTGACCGGTTGGGAATTGACACAATTACCGCAGGCAATCTCTGCGCTCTGCTTATGGAAGCGAAAGAGCAGGGCAGAATTGAATATGAAATTGAGTATGGTAATGCCGACCACGTCATTGAGCTTATCGAGAAAATTTGCCAGAGAGACGGGATAGGCAATGATCTTGCGGATGGCATCATCGCCGTCTCAAAAAAGTTTGATATCGAGGACCTTGCCATTCATGTGAAAGGGCTGGAACCGGCCGGTTATGACCCACGCACTCTCAAGGGGATGGGGCTGGCATTCGCGACATCGCCCCGTGGTGCCTGCCATCTTCGCACGACGTTCTATAAACCTGAACTTGCCGGCCTGATCCCTCCCGATCAGATTGAGAAAAAGGCCGAAATGCTGGTCGATTACGAGGATAGACTGAACATTTTTGATACCTTGACCCTGTGCCGTTTCTATCGGGATCTCTACACCTGGAAGGAATTAGTAGAGATTTTGGAACTTGTCACGGGAATGAGAAGGACTGAAGAAGAGTTGCATAAAATAGCAGCAAAGATCGCAACGATGACCCGGATATTTAATATTCGGGAAGGACTTGAAGCCAAAGACGACAAGCTGCCAGGAAGGCTGCACCGCGAGGCCTTGCCCGAAGGCGGATCACTCACCGAAGCAGACATGGAATACATGCTGCAGGATTATTATGAGTTAAGAGGCTGGGACACTAAAGGTGTACCTGTTAACCATTAAAACCATTTGTTTTGAAGGCGCGAGGAGGTTGTAACTATTTCGGTTGAGAGAAGAATGAACCAAGATCTGGTATCGGCCACGGTGGAGAATGAAATATCTTTGGGCGGGAACGATCTGGCCTCAGCACCTGGTAAAGTTTATTTCAGCTCGTGTACTTCTCTTCAGATGGCATGCACGTTATTGGCTAATAACCCCAAGACTTTGTCGCCCATCAACTTTTAACGTTATTGGTTTTTCACTGCAGGAATGGATAGTGAAATCCGTTTCACTAATAATTCTAAGATTATTTACCCATTTCCAGTCCAGGAAGTCCCTCTGATTGTTTTCTATGGTGAGGTAATTGATGCCAAGGGATGCGATGTTATGAAAAAAATGTGACCCTTGGGAAGGCTCTGCATTGATCCGTGGATGAAACGTCTCAATAATGGCCGCCACCTCGCAGATATCACTCCAGCTAACTGGAATTCCGAGCCAGCGGTCTGCTGAACCCCATCTACCAGGCCCAATCAGGAGGTATTTATGCCCAGCTTTCTTGAGAACTGCATTTAAATGGGCAACATCTTGTGCGATTTGAATAGTTTTGGCAGGGTCAAAGGCATCAGGTTTGACGCAGACTACATGCCGTATCGTGTTGTTTATGGTATTTCCCAGTGCTTGATGGGAAACGCAAGAATAGGTAGAGGTGTCTTGAAGATCGATGTCCACCGTCATCAGATCTTCATGGGCTCCCATAGGCCGAATTTGCACAATCGCCAACTGCGGCTTCTGTGTGTTTTTGCTGGCAAGAGTCAGTGAAAATTCAATTTCTACGGGCCCGCCCATCCCTTCCTGTCCAGCAAGGAGAATTTCCTGTAGCATCTCTGCCAGGGGAAGGGATTTGTATTTAAGAATTGAAGCAAAGGTCATGACTGGTGCCCCATACCTGTTAAACGCTTCTCTTATACGATGCTCCTGGGGGTCATAAAAACTTGCCAGTGCAGAAACAGGATATTCGCTGATCGCGTCAGAAATTTCCCTTTTTACCAGATTTGCAGAATCATCAATGGATGAATTTTCAAGAGGTGCCTTCTTGGTATCCAGCCTCAAAGCGAAAAAATATCGCTGACTGTTCTTAAGGGCGTCGTCTACCGTCGATAGTTGAGGGAGAACTTCCGGGTGACCGGGCGAGAAACGCAGGCATTTTCCACCTTCAGTAACCGTTTTGCCAAGGCCGAGGGCAATGATTGCAACTCCGTCCTCCGGCCTCACAATTGAAAAGGGGTAATAATTGTAGGACTGAGCGACGCCGGATAGAGCAGGATAAAAGAAATCACCGTGTTGCTCGCCGACAACCTGCTGAATGACAACCGCCATTTTTTCCTCTTCAGTCCGATTGCCGATTCGGTGTGAAAACGATTTAGGCTCTCGGTAGTAAGTAGAGGCATAAACCTTTTTGATGGCATTGAGAAGATCAGCTAGACGGTAATCAAGGCTTTCATTGTTGTTGGGCAGCATATAAGTTCTGTAAAGGCCGGCGTAAGCACGAAATTTGGCATCTTCCAGGAGGCTGGAGCTGCGCACGGCAAGCGGGGCACGAACACGTTGGAGGAATATTTTTAGCTGTGTGCGGGTTTGGTCTGGAAATTCGGCTCTCAGAAAATGTCCAGTAATCGATTTGTTATCGAGATCCTCCTTGGTTATCGCATCCAGGTTATTGTCATGGAGAAAGTCTTCAAAGCACTCAGTTGTAACTATAAGAGTTTGTGGAATGCAGATGTCAACCTGCTCGAACTTCTCCTTCAGGCTGGTCCTCTGATAGAGCCAGGATGAGAAAAACGCAAGCCCCCGGGCTTTGCCCCCCAAGGAGCCATCACCGATTTTCATAAAATCCGCATCCACATCAAAATCACCTGATTCAAAGTCCACCAGCACACCCTGCTGCCTTTGCATCCGGTGGTTGCGGATCCTTTCATAGAGGTACTGACGCATTCTGGTAAGATCATTATCAAAATCTTCGGCAGTCACGCTACGAAGTTCGGTGGCCAGCATGGTCTCGGCTCTAGTAAACAGCCATCGTGAAAAGTCGTTTCTTATCCAGTGATTATAGAAAATATGGTCCGGCAGGTGGCGCATACCATTTTCAAGGCTAAGCAGATTTGTTACACGGGCGACAGACTTTCCGTCTTCATTTAGGAACTCAAATGGGCCGAAACCCAGCTTCTCCAGGAAGAAGGCATGAACCTCCTCATGAAGGATTGGTGAATTTTTATCGACAAACGCTGCCGGAATCGATTTGGCTTTTGCTTCATTTTGCTGCTCGGAACTGACCAATAAGAGCGGGATGTCAAATCTCTTTTTATGTATTTTTTTCAAAAGGTGAACGCCCGCTTCGCCATCCATCGTCCCCTTTCGGGGAAAACGAACATCGGAGATAACGCCTAGAACGCAAGGTTCGAAAGACTTGAAAAGTTCCAGCGCAGTTTCATAACAATTAGCAAGAAGAATTTTAGGACGGGCTCGCATGGCGAGCATTCGATGTTCCTGATTAAGCCCTTCTTCCATAACCGCCTGTGTCTGTCTAACCAGTTCCTGGTAAAATACAGGCAGCAGTGAGGACAAATATTCAGGTGAATCCTCGACAAAGATAATTACCCGAATAGCGGCAAGGTCAGTATCTTGTTTGGCGTTAAGCTGGTCTTCAATGCTTTTGATTGCGGCTAGCAAGAGTTTTGTGTCCCCGCTCCACATGAACGTGCGGTCGGGGGTGAATTGGGTATCTAATTCCTCACAGGAGACCATTTGCCCCGGCGCCCTATGATAAAATCTGACTATGGGAGTGGCGGGGGAGAGTCGCTTAATCTGTTTGTGAACTTCCGGGTAGTGTAAATCAGAAGCCTGGGTCATGATGATTACCAGGTCGAACGTATTTTTCTCAAGGACTGCAGATGCTTCATCAACCGATGCCACCCAGTTGAGTCGTGGAGGATGGCTAAGATTCAGTCCTCGGTATTCGAGAACAATCGCTTCCGACAAACCTCGGTCTTTCTCCATAACCCATGCATCGTATGGGCTTGAGACGAATAGTATTTCCCTGACTTTCCGACGCATGAGCTCATGGAAGATCTCGAAACGCCGGTTGGCACGAGGTGAGAAATGATCAATGATCGGATCCATTTCCATTATGGGTTAGTCGATCATCAACTGAATCACTCATGAGATCAAAGCTTCAGACCGAGGGGGGATCTATAAACAAGGTTCCCTACCCTTTGATCGCACTGAGTCCGTCGTTTATGATATTGATTCCCTTGTGGAGTTGTTCATCGGTAATGACCAGTGGCATGAGAAAACGCAGAACGTTGCCATGAGCTCCACAGGCCAGAACAATTAATCCATTCTCGTAGCAATAATTAACCAGAGCTTTTGTCTCCGCGGACGCAGGCGTTTTAGTTTGACGGTCTTGGACCAACTCCATGGCTATCATGGGCCCGATACCGCGCACATCTCCGATGATCTCATGTTCTTCCTGGAACGAGAGAAAGGTTTTATTGAGCTCGTTGCCAAGTCCTTTTGCTCTCTCCAGCAGGTCCTCGGATTCAATAATGTCAAACACGGCCAGGGCCGCTTCGCAGGCGATGGGGTTACCGCCATAAGTTCCGCCGATCCCTGAGGGGTGCACCGAATCCATGATTTCCTTTTTACCAACCACAGCACTAAGCGGCATGCCGGCGGCAAGGCTCTTTGCCGTTGTGGTCAGGTCAGCTTCCACGCCATAATATTCCATGGCAAACATGTGCCCGGTTCGGCCGATGCCCGTCTGGATCTCATCGGCAATCATCAGAACATTGTTCTTTTCACAGATCGCTTTAAGTTTCTGGAAATATTCCTTGGGCGGGGTGATGAATCCCCCCTCTCCCTGGATTGGTTCGATAATGATAGCGGCGGTCTGTTCGGCGGCCACATGGTTGATGAAAAAATACTCCAGGTGATCTGCACAGGCCACTCCGCAGCCGGGATATTCCTTGTTGAAAGGGCAGCGGTAACAGTTCGCAAAAGGCATCCGGTAAACTTCCGGCGCGAACGGGCCGAGGCAATATTTGTAAGGTTTAATCTTGGAAGTCAACGTCATGCCCAGCAATGTTCGGCCGTGAAAACCGTTGTCAAAGGCTATGATCGCAGGCCTCTGGGTATGGTAGCGGGCAATCTTTACGGCATTCTCAACGGCTTCTGCACCGCTGTTTGCAAACATGGCCGCCTTCGGAGAATCCCCCGGTACCGCTCTGCACAGCTTTTCTGCGAGAATTACGGATGATTCATAGGGGGAGACCATGAAACAGGTATGGGTGAACTTGTCCGCCTGGTCTTTGATCGCCTTGACGACTTTCGGGTGGGAATGTCCCACGTTCATTACCGCGATGCCGCCGGCGAAATCGATAAACTCGTTGCCCTCGACATCAACAAGAATCGCGCCTTGACCGTGTACAATGTAATTCTGAGTAGCGCTGGAAATTCCTTTGGCGATGAATGTGTTTCTTAGTTCCTGGAGGGAAGCGTTTGTGTGGGAAATAGTCATGTATTCCTCTCTGATGTATTATTTGTGATACCCCATTGATAAACAGATCTCATCCGCCGCCTAGTAGTAAAGGAGGCAAGTATCCCGCGACTTAGCTGGTCTTCCGCCGGTTTGCCGCTTCTACTTATACTGTTTATAGAGGGCGTGGGTACCCAGGTACTCACCACCCTCTGCAGCGATCTGGTCATATAACTCTTTTGCCAGTTGCAGTCCCCTGGCTTGCAGTCCAATATCAGCGCATGATTCGAGGGCGATATCCATGTCTTTGATAAAATGTTTCACATAAAATCCCGGGCCGAAATCCCCTTTAATCATCCGCGGAGCGAGATTGCTCAGCGTCCAGCTGCCTGCCGCCCCGGCTTCAATACTCTGAAGCACGGTGGCGGGATCGAGCCCTGCCTTCTCTGCATAGCGCAGGGATTCGCAGACGCCCATCATGGTTGATGCAACGGCAATCTGATTAGCCATCTTACAATGCTGTCCGCTACCCGCGACGCCCTGATAGACAATATTCTTGCCCATGATCTCAAAAAGCGGCCGGGCCTGTTCGAATGCTTCCCGATCCCCGCCGACCATGATCGACAGGGTTCCCTGTTGCGCCCCGATGTCACCGCCTGAAACGGGAGCGTCAAGCGCCGCTATCCCGAGGCCCTTCGCCTGTTTGTATATCTGTTCAGCCAGCTGGGGACTCGAGGTGGTCATGTCAATGACAAGTGCCCCTGTCCTGGCCTTTGCCAGCACCCCGTCCTCAGCCAGGTAGATCTCTTCCACATCCCGTGGAGATCCAACCATGGTGATAATTATATCGGCGGCGCCAGCAACACCGGCTGGGGATGTGTGCCAGGCGCAGCCTTTATCGAGCAACTCCTGGGCTTTGGTCTTCGTCCTGGTAAAAACATGGATCTCATACCCACCCTGGAGGAGATTTAAGAGCATGCTTTTACCCATCACCCCAATCCCTATAAATCCAACGACTGTTTCACTAGTGTTTTTGACCATCACCTGCTGCCTCGCTTAGTTCGTGTTAGGAAATTTTATCAAAACTGGTTTTGAGAAAACGCCGCCCGTATACTCTCAAGCTGAACTTTCTCCTGATAATTGCCTCACTGCCCAATCCAGTCAATACAAATCGTCGCAGCAACCGCAAAAAAGGCCTGATCGCTCTGCCAGGCAGGATCGTGATAGAGGTAATCATCCTGCCATGAAGCTATATAAGCCTCGGTGCAACAGCGTGTGTCAGCTGTAGTGTTAACATCCTCCCTAAATGAGAGCATCCTCTTATCATGAGGTGGTTGTTTCCATAAGCAGGGTGCTGATTCTTCATAATTAGGAAAAATTATCTGTTTAAATTCAATTTATTATCAAATCACAAGGGCAGACGAAAAGCGGCAGGGAAAAGACGCTTGACATAGACCTGATGTCTGATATATTAGGGATCAGCAGCCCATCTATTCCCAGGTCCAGCTTTTTCGGGACACGGCTTCAGGGGGAACACACATCAGGTAATTTCTCAGGCTTATCTCTTTCACAAAAATCCAAGCAAAGGAGTTTAAACTATGTCATCACATGAGCAAAACTTCAAAATTCGAAATTTTATTCACGGCGAATGGGTGGAAGAGAGTGACGTCGAGATGGTACCTCTTTACAACCCCTCCACGGGCGAGCAGATAGGCGAAGTGCCGCTGTCTTCCGAAAAATCTTCTATCGAGTCCATAGACTCGGCCTATTCGGCCTATGATTCCTGGAGAAAATTGCCCCTGTCCAAGCGAATGTCCTACATTTTCGATCTCAGGCAGACGATCATAGACCAGGAAGAAGATCTGGCCGTTGCCATCGCCGTCGATCAGGCAAAACATATCAGCGAGGCCCGGGGTGAGATCCGGCGGATCATTGAGATAATCGAGACCACGTGCTCGGTTCCCACCCTGCTGCAGGGTGAAAACCTCCAGGGGATCTCGGCCAATATCAACGGCCGGGTGGTCAAGGAGCCCCTAGGCGTGTTTGGGGGAGTGTCCCCTTTCAATTTTCCAGCCCTGGTGTTCGCTTGGTTCGTTCCCTTTGCCATTGCAGTCGGCAACACCTTCATTTATAAACCCTCGACCCAGTCACCGCTCTTCATGCAGAAAATTGGTGATATCTTTAATACCATCGGTCTTCCCAAAGGCGTCGTAAATATTATCCATGGAAACCGCACCATTCCAGGCACTTGGTACGAGAATCCCAAGATAAGCGGAGTCTGCCTGGTCGGTTCGACCCCCACTGCAAAAAAGATGGCGGAGGCCTGCGGACGCGGTGGCAAACGGAGCATGCTGCTCGGCGGGGCGAAAAATATCCTCGTCGCCATGGAAGATCTGCAGCCGGACGTCTTCATAGACAATTTCATCCATTCCTGTTTCGGCTCAGCAGGCCAGCGCTGCCTGGCGGGGTCGATTGTTGCGGCCGTGCCCGAAATCTATGATTCTCTTCTGGAGAGAATGATCGAGGCGGGCAAAGGGGTGGTGACCGGCGATGCTCTTGACCCGGATGTCTACATGGGTCCGGTTATCTCTGCTGCAGCGAAAAAGAAGATCGAAGAATACATAGAAATTGGCATCAAGGAAGGCTCCAACCTGGTCCTGGACGGCCGTAATCCTGAACTGCCCGAAAAAAACAAGCACGGCTATTTCGTGGCGCCAACCATTTTCGAGGGTGTTACGCCGTGCCGCACCATCGCCAAGGAAGAAATCTTCGGCCCGGTTGTATCCGTGATGAAAATCCGGGATCTCGA
This sequence comes from Desulfobulbaceae bacterium, assembly GCA_024640625.1. Lineage (GTDB taxonomy): Bacteria > Desulfobacterota > Desulfobulbia > Desulfobulbales > Desulfocapsaceae > JABDQA01. Next base: position 50,134 of record JAHEER010000014.1, on the reverse strand, counting down.
CGATGTCCTCGAAATCATTCGGGCTCAACCTTTTGGCAACGGCGCTTGTATTTTTACCCAGAACCAGTATTACACCGAAAAGTTCATCTCGGAAGCCAACGCCGGCATGGTCGGCGTTAATGTCGGTGTCTGCGCTCCCCATCCTTACCTGCCCTTTGGCGGGATCAAAGACTCCCACCTCGGAACAAATAAAGTCCAGGGCAAAGACGGCATTGACTTTTTTGTCCAGAACAAGATTGCCACCATCCGGGTTGCGCCTCCAACGGGCCACTACAGCAGCGCTGCGGCAGAAAAGGGCGTGGGAGCGAAAGAAAAGGCCGCAGTTCGGAGCTGCGTCGCTTCGTAAGTGCCCGCCATAAACGATGAGGGTTGTGAGCGCATTTAAGCGGGGTGAAACTTAGACGGGAGGGGATTTTCAAAAATTGCCGGGGGACAAAATCTGTTATAGCGGAAATCGCGCGGGTGTGGTTTCCTACGTTGTCTCCACGCAAGAAGTCACATGCCTATACCTTGACCCACGGGCTCGAGCATACCTCTCGCGGGCCCGGCCACTGAAGGACGAATTGAGGAGAAGACGTGAGTATTGAGCTGATCACCTTCCTTTATTTTGTGACCCTGTTTCTGGGATTGTTCCTCGGCCTGCCTGTTGCACTGGGCCTGGGCGGCACCGCCGTCATCTTCGCCGCGATCTATGAGCCCCGATCCCTGCTGGCTATTCCCAGTGCCTTCTTTTACACGCCCTGGAACCAAGTGCTCGTCACCGTGCCGCTCTTTTTGTTCATGGGCAGCTTGATCCGCTTCTCCGGCATTGCCGAGGCCGCCTACGATGCAGTCTATAAACTCATCGGTCACATTCACGGCGGCCTGGCCATGGGAACCGTGGTGGTGTGCACGATCTTCGCGGCAATCACCGGCATTACTCCACCGGCGACCATTACCATGGGCCAGATCGCCTATCCGTCGATGATGAAATACAAGTACAAAAAGGCGATCGCCATCGGCTCCATCGGCTCAGGGGGGGCGCTTGGAGCGCTTATTCCGCCTAGTGTGCCGTTCATCTTCTATGGGCTGCTGGCCAAAGTCTCGATCGGCGGTCTCTTTCTGGGCGGCGTGCTGCCGGGCCTGATGCTGGCTTTCTTTTACATCACTTACATCGGTATCCGCTGCAAATTGCAACCCCATATCGGCCCGGCCATACCAGCGGACGAGCAGTTTTCCGTCGGGGAAAAGTTTCGGGCGCTGTTTAACATCTGGCCTTTTCTGGTGTTGATTTTCCTGGTACTTGGCGCCATCTGGGGCGGGATTGCGACGCCGTCGGAAGCCGCCGCCTTCGGCGCTACCGGCGCCCTGCTGATCAACATCATTTACCGCAAGCTCACCTGGCAGGTGCTGAAGAACGCGCTGGAGACCACTATCAAGCTCAGCGGCATGGGGTTTTGGATCCTGATCGGCGCCAACATCTATCTGAACATCTTCAACTCGCTGGGCTGCCAGGAGCTGGTCACTTCGATGGTCCTCGGCATGCCGGGCGGGGAAACCGGCATCATCCTTATGATGATGTTCATCGTGCTGCTGCTCGGCATGGTCATGGACGACTGGGCCATCATCATGCTCTGCACTCCTCTCTACGTGCCGATCCTCAATGAACTGGGAGTGGACAAGCTGTGGTTCGGCGTGTTGTTCATCGTCAACATCCAGGTCGCCTACCTCACTCCGCCGTTTGGTTTCGTGCTATTCTGGATCAAGAGTGTGATGCCTCCTGACGTGACCATGGGGGATATCTACCGGTCGGTTGGACCATTTATTCTCCTGCAGTTGCTTGGCCTCGCCCTGATCTTTATGTTCCCGCAGATCGGCACCTGGCTGCCAAGCCTGATGAATTGATACGTTCAGGGGGACAAAATTAATGAAAACGCTTATTGTATGCTCACAGTAACCATCGGTTGGAGAGTGATATGAGTTTGTGGCAGAGATACGAAAAGGCGATCGACTTGATTTCGGCATTATTGGGAAGAATCGGCTGGGTCCTGATTCTCTACTGCACTTTGGCCGGAGTGACCGATGTGTTCCTGCGCTATGTCCTGAACTCACCGTCGCTGTGGATTGCCCCGACCGTTCAGGCAGCCCTGGTGCTGATGGCTTGCACCGGCGGCGTTTATGCGCTCAACGCCGATGCCTTTGTAAAGCTTGATTTGTTTTACGCAAACTTCTCACCACGGATGAAAGCGATCTGCGACATTTTCACTAGTTCGTTGACCTTTCTTTTCCTGTCAGTTCTGATCTGGAAGGGCTATCAAGCGGCGAAGATGTCGATTATGCTCAAACAGGTGACGCCGGATGCAATCCCCATTCCGATCTACCCGATCAAAACGCTGATTCCGATCACTGCAGTCATTGTCATGCTTGTGGTGATAAAAAAATTAGGTAATGATATCAAAACATTGATGAATCCGGGTAAGCACCCGCCAAAACCCTGAAATTGAATGTGGAAACGGGATTTATCCCGTTTCCAGACCACAGAGAAAGCAGTGGGACCACACGCTGGACACCGTGGCTTTCTCACCAAGAACAAACAGCAATACCAGGAGGTAGAGACTATGAAGAAACTGTCGTATGGATTGGCTGCAGCAGTACTTGCCTGCAGCATGCTGGTGCAACCGATAAGCGCGAGCGCCGAAGAAGCCTATGGAAAGCCGGACAAGGTGACCAAATGGGTATTCCAGCCGTGTTTTGATTCATCGGATGCCGGCTGGGCCAATGGCATCGTGCCCTGGATCAAGATGGTCGAGGAAGCTACCGAAGGTACCATAAAGATTGAACTTCAGCCTGCCGGGGCGATTACCAGCGGTTCTGAAGCCTTTGGAGCAACCAGTGCCGGTATGATCGACGTTTATGCCGGTTGGGCGACCGTGTATGGCGGTGACATGCCCGAAGGTATGTTGGCCTTTGGTCTGGCCATGGGAGCCAACAACTGGCGTGATGCCTGGGCGGCCATGTGGGGCGATCCGAAATATCGTATCGGCGACCTGGTGCAGGCCGCTGCCAACGACCGCAATCTGCAGTGGGTGGGCTGGACCGATCAGGGCCCAAACGCCATGTTCACCAATTTCCCGGTTAACAAGATGGAAGACCTGGCCGGCAAGAAGATGCGTGCCGGCGGGCCCCATGCCCTGTTCCATGAGGCTATGGGCGGCGCTCCCGTAGCCATGGGTGCCGGTGACATTTACACCGCCATCAAGCTGGGCACCATCGACGGCACCTACTGGGATACCGGCGGCATCGACGACATGGCCTTTCATGAAGTCATCAAATATGCCATTCAGCCCGGCTGGTGTCCGGCCCAGCACCAGGAGATCTACGTCAATTTGGATAAATGGAAAGCATTGAACCAGTGGCAGCGCGACCGCATCAACGAAGTGTTCATGTCTTCCTACTTCGAAACCAGCCGGATGCACGCCGAAGGCGTCGAGGAAGCCCTGGAAATATTGAAGAAGGCCGGCGGCGAGGTCATTTACATGTCCGAGGACGAGCTCAAGCGCATGCGCGCCAAGGCCATCAGCGATATCTGGCCGAAAGTTGCGGAAAAATCCGATCGCAACGCCAAGGGTGTCGAACTGTGGACACAGTTTCTGACGGACATTGGTGAGCTGTAACCAGTCGTGAACGTTAATTGATTTTTATTGGCTGTTTCGACACCAGGCGGGCCTGCGTTTCCCTCACGGGAAGAGCAGGCCCGCCTTTGTCTTTTCAGCGACAATTTCCCTCTCTCCAGAAGTCACCATCCTCTGAGGTGCTAATCGAACAACATGGCTAATCCTCCACGGCTGAGCGGCACCGGATGATTGTTCAGCCGCTCGAGGTTTACCCCGTCGATGATAAAATCATAATCCCTGGCATCCTTGATTCCCAGGCTGGCAAATTCTGTTTTCAGGCCGATTGATTCCATCAGGCGATACCAGCAGTCACTACAGGCAACTGCATTTTTGCAGCCGAACATGGTGTACAAATCATCCATGATCTGACCGAAGTACACCGATCCGCGCCTATCTATCGAGCGCTCTCGATTTTCTTCATTGATAGCGAAAAACTTGCCCAGTATCAGGGCCACTGCATGGCCGTGGGGAATTCCGTAATGACTCGTCAAACTGTAGGAGAGTGCATGGGGAGCCGTCGTCTTGGTAATATTTATTGCCTGGCCCGAATAATGAGCGCCAAGCGCCATTTCCCGCCTTGCCGCCTTGCTGCCTGTGAGCACGGAATTTTTAAGGGAGGCAAGAATGGACTTGATTGCTTTTGAGGCAAAGTCCCGACTTCGTGTGGTCGAATGAACCGACCAGTACGATTCAACCCCCTGGCATAATGCGTCCATGCCGCTGACCGCACTTTGATAAGGTCCGGTGTTGTAAGTCATTTCGGCATCGACGATCATGAAATCGGGCAGCATATAGCGGTGCGCAACCGAGAACTTCTGGCCGTGAATGTACACCACGGCAAAATGAGTTGCTTCACTGCCTGTTCCTGATGTGGTAGGGATTGCCGCAAGGGGAACGCCCTTGGCTGTGATAATGGATTTTTCTACAATTGCTCTATAGTCTTCATCGGGCTGGGCCGACAGGACCGAGACCAGCTTGCCCATGTCAATGACGCTGCCGCCGCCGACTGCAATGACGAGATCAGGCCGGAAGGAACGCAGGAGGTTGACACCTCGACCTACATCCTCCAGCCGCGGATTGACATCAAACTCACTAAAGCGCTCGATGTCCAGGTGTGCCAGGTGTCGATACAGGGCTGCCTCGGCTCCGCTTGAAGTGAAGGAGTGCTTTCCCGTGACAAGCAGAATTTTCCGGGCATTGAGGCCTGTGGCTATATTCTTGATGGAACTGATACTTCCGCTCCCCAGAATTTCTGATTGCATGCTATCAGTCTCGGCTGGATGAAGCTCCCTTACGTCAGCTTTTGAACTGCGAGGGAGATTCGTGTAACGAATAGAACCGGCGCGGAACAGAATAACGCGTAAACAACTTACCTGAGAAAATGCGGCGAATAGATAGGTGCCCGGTTAATTATCAACCCCATAGAAGGAATAGATAAAATCTTTCTGGAATTCAAACGACCAGTGCACTTCCTGGAGGATGCTCCCGGCACCATCCCCATCACCCTGTTTCAGACAACTGATCACTTGTCTGTGTTCTTCACAATTTCTCAACTCCCACTCGCTAATATAGTTCTGTCTGGGGAAATCATAGAGGCGATGCTTTATGGGCAGGATGAATTTTTTCAGGGGTTCGTTGTCCGAGATCTCCAGGTAAACATTGTGAAACTTCAGATTGGTTGAAAAGAGTTTTGAGAAATCACCTTTCTTGATGTCCGAGATGATCGTCTCGTTCAGTTCTTCCAGCTTGTCGATATGGCGTGGGGTGATTTTGTCGATGCAGCTCGAAACAATAAATGCCTCCACCAGCCCGATGGCATCGTAGGCATTTTTTACATCTTCGATCAGCAGTTTTTTTACCCGAACGCCTCTTCTTGGAAGAATCTCCACAAACCCTTCGAGCTCCAGGTGAATCAATGCATCCCTGAGGGGGGTTTTGCTGATACCCAACTGCTTGGCAATATCTCCTATATGGATGGTTGAACCAGGGACCAGATTGCCCTGGTTCATCTGCCTTCTCAGGTAGGAGTATACCTGTTCGCTTAAAGATGAAAACTCCAGTTTTTCATCCATCTCACTGGTCCTTTTTGTTATGATAAAGCCTCATATTACAGAAAGGTCTCGATGGGAGTGTACGGGAGATCGAACGCATCGGCGACGGCTTTATAGGTAATCTTGCCATTGACCACATTGGCGCCGAGCTTAATTTCCTTATTTTCCTGCATCGCTTTTTTCCAGCCCTTGTTGGCTATTTCTATTGCGTAGGGCAGGGTTGCATTGGTCAGCGCCCGCGCAGATGTCCGGGCAACCGCGCCAGGCATATTTGCAACGCAGTAATGAATAACCCCATCAACCTCGTAGATCGGATCGTCGTGGGTTGTCGGTTTAGAGGTTTCAAAGCAGCCGCCCTGATCGATGGCAACATCAACGATCACCGCACCCTTCTTCATTTCTTTGAGCATATCCCGGGTGAGCAGCTTGGGCGCTTTGGCCCCAGCAACCAGCACTGCTCCTATAACCACATCGGCCTCTTTCACCAGTTCCCTCAGAACGGTTGGATTGGACATGACCGGGAAGCAGTTTGCCGGCATCACATCGTCAAGATAGGCGAGTCTCTGCAGGTTGGTGTCGAGCACATACACCTTGGCACCGAGCCCACAGGCCATCTTGGCGGCATTGATCCCGACGACGCCGCCGCCGATCACCACAACGGTTCCGGGGGCAACACCGGTCACCCCGCCGAGCAGGATGCCCCTCCCCCCCTGGGGCATTTCAATATATTTGGCGGCTTCCTGGGCTGCCATGCGGCCAGCAACCTCGCTCATCGGTACCAGCAGCGGCAGGGAGCCGTTGTCCTTTTCGATGGTCTCATAGGCAATCGCCACTGACTTGCTTTTGACGAGAGCGTGGGTCTGCTGTTCATCTGCGGCCAGGTGTAGATAGGTGAAGACTATCTGGCCTTCTCTGATCATATCGTATTCGGACGGCTGCGGTTCCTTGACGTGCATCACCATGTCCGATTTCTGATAGATCTCGGCAGGCGTGTCAACGATAACCGCCCCCGCGGCAATGTATTCTGCATCAGGATATCCGGCACCTTCACCTGCAGCTTTTTCCACGAGCACGTCATGGCCGTTACTGATCATGGAGATGACCCCGGCAGGTGTCATGCTTACACGCTTTTCTGCGACTTTGATTTCCTTTAATATGCCAACAATCATTATTATGCCTCCTGCTTATTTGAATGTTTTCTCGATGGCGGCACTCACCGCTGAGACTACCGTATCAACCTGTTCTTTGGTAATGATGAGACACGGGGCAAAGTTCATGACGTTGTTGAGCCCGTGAAAGCTCGAGTTTGTTCTCCCGGCAATTACTCCCTGGGCGAGGAGATTGGCCATAAGTGCCGCCATCTGGGCTTCGGTGACAGGCTCTTTAGTGACCTTGTCGGTGACGAATTCGATGCCCGCGAAGAGCCCCTGGCCCCTGACATCGCCAACGCTGTCAAAGTGCTCCAGACCCTTTAGTTTCTCCAGCAAGTACTCTCCCACCACCCTGCTGTTCTCGACAAGGTCTTCATCTTCTATGATCCTGGTGCTCTCCAAGGCCGCGGTCATCGGTGCGGTGCAGCCGCCATAAGTACTGATATCCCTGAAATAGTTGAGCCGTGTTTCGGGGTCGGACGGATCACAGAGAAACAGGTCGTAGATTTTTTGTTTAACCACCGTCGCCGAAAGGGCCTCGTACGAACTGGCCAGCCCCTTGGCCATGGTTATGATGTCCGGGTCAACGTCGAAATGCTCATGTCCCCAGAATTTGCCGGTCCTGCCGAAGCCGCAGACAACCTCGTCAATGATCAGCCAGACGTCGTATTTTTTACATATTTCCTGAAGTATCGGAAAATACTCGGGCACCGGTTTTAAAATTCCGCCACCGGCAGTAATAGGCTCCACGATGAGGCCGCCGATGGTCTCCGGGCCCTCCTCGAGCATGATATCTTCAACCTTGCGGGCGCATTCGATATTGCATTCACCATAGGTCTTGTCGTAGGGACAGCGGTAGCAGCAGCAGTGAGGGAACTCCACGAACCCATCCAGGAACGGCCCATAATCCTCTTTGCGCTGCGCCTGCCCAGTCGAGCTCATCGCTCCAAAGGTGCATCCATGATAATCACGGTCCCGATACATAATCTTATATTTGCCCTTGCGCTCCGGGCTGATCCGTGAGGCCTGCCGAACAAGCTTGAAGGCTTTTTCGTTGGCTTCAGATCCGGAATTGGAAAAGTAAACTTTGTCATGGCGCGGTAGTTTTTCTAACAGTTTCTGGGCAAACTTGATCGCTGGAATTGTTCCGTAAGCGCCTGCGAAATACGGCATTTTTTTCATCTGGGCGCAGACCGCTTCGGCAATCGAGTCCCGGCCGTAGCCGACCATGACGCTCCACACGCCGCCGGAGGTAACGTCCAGGTATTCGTTTCCCCGAATGTCGGTGACCATCAGCCCCTTGCCCTCGACAATCACCATTTGTTCCTGCATCTCAAAAAGCTTATGCGGCTTCAGGTGATGCCAGAGGCAGTTCTTGTCCGCGGCAACTATTTCCTCGGTGTCATATTCCAGCACGTTGTCTGTTTTCATCAATTTAGTCCTCCAATTTGCCACTGTTATAGTGCTATTTTACCGCCTTCCAGTGATGCCACTACCTGCTTTAGAGATCAGATTACTATGCACGGGCCGTTCACCTTCTCCTCTAATTAAACTATTCAATCTGGTGTTGCCAGGCCGCAACCGGAGAGCAACTCTTCCATGGGGCTCTCCGGATACGTTTTCCACCAGGAAAGAATACCAGATGACCCCTCTTGCTAAACTTTCTGGGCACGCATATCAGCCGGATCAATACCCGCAACTTTAACCGGTGCTTTCATGGCGTCACGACGGAAGGGCTCTCCCAGTTCCTGGTTGAGCAGAATTTCGATGAAGGTGGTTTTACCTTCTTCCATCTGGGCCTTAACGGCCGTGTTCAGAGCCTCGCTTATCTCCTCCATTGTGGTTGCCTGAACACCTTCAACGCCGCAGGCCTTGGCGATGTCGGCATAGGAAACCTGGGTATCCAGTTCAGTGCCGACGAAATTGTCGTCAAACCACAAGGTGGTGTTGCGTTTCTCCGCCCCCCACTGGTAATTGCGAAAGATTACCATGGTGATCGCCGGCCAGTTGTCCCGGCCGCAGGCGGTCATTTCGTTCATTGAAATACCAAAAGCCCCATCTCCGGCGAATCCGACAACCGGGACATCGGGCTGGGCCACTTTAGCGCCGCAGATAGCAGGGAAGCCATAACCACAGGGGCCAAACAGACCGGGAGCCAAATATTTCCTGGTTTTCTCAAAAGTTGGATACGCGTTGCCAATGGCACAGGCATTACCGATGTCAGATGAGATGATGGCATCTTTGGGCAGAACTTCCATGATAGCACGCCAGGCCATGCGAGACGAAATCTTTCCCGGCTCGCGGTCGCGGGCGCGCTCATTCCAGGTTGTGCCGGGATCATCTTCTTCATGATCCATCGAAGCCAGTTCGGCGACCCAGGCTGACTTGGTCGTGGCGATCAATGCTTTGCGCTCTTCACGGCCATTATCTCCGGCATTCCCGGGCAACTGCTTGAGGATGGAGGCGGCGACTTTTTTGGCATCGCCGACTATGCCTACCGTTACCGGTTTGGTCAGCCCTATGCGGTCAGGATTGATTTCAACCTGGATAATTTCTGCATTTTCAGGCCAGTAATTTATATGGCCGTAGCTCGGTAGCGTGGAGAAGGGATTCAAGCGCGTGCCGAGAGCCAGAACCACATCCGCCTTGGCGATTAGATCCATTGCTGCTTTTGAACCGTTGTATCCAAGCGGTCCGGCGTAGAGCGGATGGCTGCCTGGAAAGGCGTCATTGTGCTGATAGCCGCAGCATACCGGAGCATCGAGCTTTTCGGCAAGGGCAATGGTCTCCTTGACCGCATCACCGAGAACAACGCCGGCGCCGTTCAGGATAACAGGGAAAGAGGCACTGGCCAGTAGTTCCGCCGCCCGGGCAATCGCTTCCTCGCCGCCTGAAGGCCTCTCGAAATCGACTATTGCCGGGAGCTGAATTTCAATTACCTGGGTCCATATATCACGCGGAACATTGATCTGAGCTGGGGCAGAGGCTCGTTTTGCTTTCATGATAACCCGGTTCAGGACCTCTGCTATTCTCGACGGATCGCGCACCTCTTCCTGATATGCGACCATATCCTTGAATACAGCCATCTGCTCAACTTCCTGGAATCCGCCTTGACCTATCGTTTTGTTCGCTGCCTGCGGCGTTACCAAAAGCAAGGGGGTATGGTTCCAATACGCCGTCTTGACAGGGGTTACAAAATTTGTAATTCCTGGCCCGTTCTGGGCGACCATCATGGACATCTTACCGGAAGCCCGACTGAAGCCGTCGGCCATCATCCCGGCGTTACATTCGTGGGCGCAGTCCCAAAAGGTGATCCCGGCCTGGGGAAACAGGTCAGAGATCGGCATCATCGCCGACCCGATAATACCAAACGCGTTGTCTATACCATGCATTTGCAGAACTTTAATAAAAGCCTCTTCGGTGGTCATTTTCATCGCAGCCATTTTCAACCTCCAATGTTTGGATTGTAGTTTGGTTCTTTTGCAGAAGGGAATCGGGTCAGCATCATTCCAGCAGATAATTTACCTTCCTAAGGTATCTGATACATCACACATCAGTAGCCTGTCAAGCAAATTCTGCGCAACCTTTCCAAATTATCTACATGAGAGAACAGTCTGCCATAGGGTGCCCAGGCGATATGTAAAAAAACATTCGATATCAAATACATACCTGCCCCAGGTCCGGGTCGTTTTGCCGGCCTGCAGTGGGTGGGGAAAAGCGGGCGGCACCCATGCATAAAAAAATCTGTTTCAATAAAATATTAGCCGATTACCGGGCGGCCCGCTGGCAAAAGTGCTTATAGAATATGCAGAGATCTTCGGACGTGTGGAACCGATAAAGTGATCCGTCCACTGACCGGTTCGACAGCCAGGAAAATGAGGCCATGGTAGACATAAATTCAAAGAAGAGCGTACGCCCCCGCATGCGTCTGCTCCCCCCACTGCATGCCGTAAAGGTGTTTTTTTCCAGTCTTTACGGTAAAAATGCGCCGCTTAAGATAGCTGCCAGCCAAGAACAGATTGCCCGCATCAATAGACATTCATGCAGAGCGAAATTACCGAGCCCGGATCGTGTCAGTTTCCTGCACACAGGCTCCCGGGAAGGGCGACGGGTCATCTTCATACACGGCACACCCGGAAACGCGAGAGGCTGGGCGGACTATCTGCTCGACGTCCCGGCCGGACTTACCTATATAGCTCTGGACCGCCCCGGATATGGTCTTAGTGAACCCGAACATGCCGTGGTATCGCTCGAACGCCAGGCGCAGGCTGTTGCACCGCTTCTGATGACAGTGGGCAATAAAAAAGCGATCCTGGTAGGTCACTCATCGGGTGCTTCCATCGCCATGCAGGCCGCTCTGGATAATCCGGACAGGGTCGGCGGTCTGCTGCTGCTCGCCGGCGCCTTCGACCCGGAGTTGGAGGAGGCGATCTGGCTGCAAACCATCGGCACCTGCAAACCCATTTCGAAACTGCTGTCCAGACCGATCAACAATGCCAACCATGAACTCCTGTCACTGAAGCGCGGCCTTATTGCCCAGTCAGAAAGGTTGCACAGAATCAGCATTCCGGTCACCATCGTGCATGGGGATGCGGATCCGCTGGTCCCTGTAGCGAACGTCAGTTACCTCCGGCGCAGGTTGACAAACGCTGAACTCGAAGAACTGGTGCTGAAACATATTGATCACTTTATCCCCTGGCATTCAAAACCGACAATTGATGCGTCTCTTGAGCGGTTGATCAGCCGGGTCCGTATGACGGAGTAACCCAGAGCCCGCTTCAAGACGATGGCCTCAAAATCTCTGTTTCCCCACCTGCCGATCTTTGTTCAACAAGGCGTCGCCAGCCGAACATTTTTCTTACTGATCTCGACCCGCAACGCACTGCGCCAGGAACGGCACACCGCCCCGGTAACTGGTCAGGACTCTACTGGAGGTGGCAGTGATTAGCTCCAGAGAAAAAGATTTCTTGATTTCAGGCACATGATCTTGTATTCGGGGGTGGTCTTGTGCGCGTGCCGGCAGGTCCGTACATAATCTATATATCACAGACCAAACTTACAGCCCCAGAATGACACTGACCGCGGCAATATTACTGATAACGTCCGCCCTGACTCATGCCGGGTGGAATCTTTTCAGCAAGAAGGATCACCCTTCGACCGCGTCTTTTCTCCTGGCCAACCTGTTCGGAACTCTTCTTGTCATGCCGCTTCTGATCCATGGAAGAAGCCAGGTGATGGAAATAATTCAGCAGCTCTGGCCACTTTTATTGCTGACTGGATTTTTCCAGGCACTCTATTTCTTTGGCCTTGCCTATGCCTATAAAAAGGGAGAGCTATCGGTTGCCTATCCCCTGGCCCGATCTCTGCCGGCACTCATGGTCACAACTGTGGTATTTCTGATCGGCCGCGGTGAATCAATCGGAAATGCGGTTCTCCTTGGAATAGCACTTATTATTGCCGGGGCATTCCTGATTCCCCTGCGCTCGTTCAGGGATTTCTCTCTGCAAAAATATAAAAGCGTTGCTGTTGTCGCAGCCCTGGTGGCCGCAGCAGGAACCGCCGGATATTCTCTGACGGACGATTTCGCCCTGGGTACCATCAGAGGGATCCGGCCGGTGACTTTTCGTGAAAATTTCCTGATGGCATTTTATTATATCGGCCTCCAGGGGATGACCACCATTTTCTGGCAGGGATTGGTCGTTGTGCCAAACGGGAAAGAACGCCGGATTTTCATGCAGCAGATTGTTCATCCCGCATCCTCAATCATCAAGGGAGCCGGGATTCTAATAACCTACGCATTGGTTCTCATCAGCATGGGCTATGTAACCAATGTCAGTTATGTGGTCGCCTTTCGCCAACTCAGCATACCCATCGGCCTGATCTTCGGAATTCTCTTTCTAAAAGAACTCATCTGCGGCCCGAAAATTACTGCGGTGGTTCTGCTCTTCGCAGGAGTTGTACTGGTCGGGCTAGGATAACCGGACTCCTTTCCGGGTAGACATGGGCCTGAGTGGTGCAGTCCCGCTTCTCGCTGCTGTTTCCACAGCGTTTGCACTGGTAGTGGGAATTTTCAGATCGTATTTTAGTGACGCTTCTGTCATCCCCAGGGAAGCACCGGTTACCTGGAGCGTGAGGACGATGCCAGAAGATCTTCGTTTCAGCGGTCAGATTAGTGATTTCACAGACAGGGTGACGCCCAATACCAGCAAAAAAACCAGCACCAGCTTGCGATAAAAGCTCTGCGAAAGACGATTTCGCAATTTCCCACCGATAAAGACAATGGCGGTTACGGGAATTGCACTGCCCAGGGCGATTAAAAAGGCATGGGCAGACAGATAGCCTAACTGGTTCATACGGAAAAGCATAATTAGGCTCGACAGGGTAAAAGAGATATTTATCGCCTGGATAAAGGTATTTTTGTCAAGGTTCAACGATAAGAGATACGGCAGTACCGGCATTACCTGGGAACCGGTCAGGCCATTGATGAACCCAGTGAGCAAGCCGACCGGCAGTTTTAATCCTTGTTCCATAATCTTGGAGACGGTGAAAGGCTTCTTGAGCAGTGCCGTCAGCGCATAGAGAATCAGCACCAGGCCGAGAAAGGTTTTGGCCAGGTCGACATTGACTTTGACCAGAACTGACAGGCCGATCAAGAGACTGGGGATCGCTGCCGCATAGAGAACCCAGAACCGGCGCAACACCTTTAAAAAAGCCCCGGCCTGAAACATGATTACGACATTACTCACGATCGAGGGGATTATCGCCAGGGGAATGGCCAGCTTCAGATCCAAATGCAACGCCATTATGGGCAGACACGAGGTGTTGAATCCGAGCCCAGTCACGCCTTTAATCATGGCGGCGATCATATAGGCGAGCAGAATGAAAAAATAATCACTACTGTCCACTACTATCTCCAGAGCGGCAAATCATCAATGCCGTGTGTTCGAAGTCGATCTGGAAGGCAGGCCGCCTCATCCCGAACTACAGGCAACCATTTGACATCCTGGCAGATAAAAACATCATGCCCCAACAAAATAAGGGCGTTTCTCCGAAGAAAAACGCCCTTATTCCATTTTGGCTCCCCGGGACGGACTCGAACCGCCGACAGGGTGGTTAACAGCCACCTGCTCTACCAACTGAGCTACCGAGGATCTCGACTGTCTCACAACCGTCTGATTTCACAGAAGATCGTGATAATATCACGGAGCCGATCCTGCACCTAAGTGGTTGATTTTACGACAATCGGTTTCCGTAAAGTAGGAGGGGAATATATCTTGTGAGACCATAGCTGTCAACTTATTTTTCCCCCTCCGGGTCCCCCCGTCTGCCTATGCAATAGTGTGCTCGAGAAGAATTTTCAGGCCGATCAGGATAAGAATGATACCGCCGATAATTTCTATTTTACCTTCAAAAAGATGACCGACCTTTCGTCCCAGGATGATACCGCCATGAGACAATCCGCCGGTCACGAATCCGATTATCAATGCCGGGGTCAGTATCGTGATGTTTAGCAAGGAGAAACTCAGGCCAACAGCCAGAGCATCGATGCTGGTTGCAAGCGACAGCAGCAGCAGGCGGCCGCCGGACATGGCGTCGATCTCCTCGTCTTCTTCAAGCCGGCCGGCTTCATAAATCATTTTAAACCCTATTCCCGCCAGCAGCCCGAAAGCGATCCAGTGATCATAGGCGGCGATATAGTCCCGGAAGCCAAGACCGGCCAGCCAGCCGATTATTGGCATGAGCGCCTGGAACAGGGCAAATGAGGCGGCAATGGTCAGGGTCTGGCGCAGGCCCATCTGTTTGATGGTTACACCACAAGCCACCGACACCGCGAAGGCGTCCATGGCCAAGCCGACGGCTATGACGAGAATCGAAAAATAGTCCATTGAGGTTGAAAGATTACCCGGTCGAGGATGCTAGCGCGCGGGAAAGGGCTCCATGATTTTAGTCACTGACCGGTTCAGGTTCCTCAGGGCGGTCTGCTCGGGCTGGTCCTCCTTGATCCGGCCGCTGCCGCTGCCGCGCCAGATCAGGCGCTTGGTTTTTGGATCGACGATGTCGATGATGATTGTGCCCTCTTCATATTCGAGAATTTGCCGCGGGGACTCGGTGTTTAATACCGGATCCCGGTACAAGGTTCCATATCCATAAGGAGCATAGAAATGATCTATGTTCTCCTTCATTATTTTCTGTTCTATGGCACCGAACCAGGCGACCAGAAAATCGGCCTGCTGGTGCTCGGCCAGTTCATACCCTTTCGCTGAAAGTGACTGCTCCACCGCCGTGCGCACCGTTTTTCTGACGCTGGGATCATTTAACCTGACATCTTCAGCCGATTTGTCAACATCGTGCAGCCAGCCAAAAGTCTTCAGTGCGCCAAAGTCTGCGGCACTGTCAATCTCACTGCCGGTCTGCAGCTGCGTACACCCGAAAACGGTTACAAACAAAAGCGCCAGAGAAATACGTTTCATCATTTCCATCCTCGATCTAGTTTCCCAGCAGTCCCCTGATGGTCTTCATTGCTTCTTCCATCTCCAACTGGTCTTCTTCAGGAATCGCCGGCTGTCCGCCAGACGGCCCGCCCATGAATCCCTGCTCTTTCTTTCTCATGATCTCGGGATCCTTGAGGGCGGCTATGGTCTGCTGGGCGATCATCTGCGCCATCTGATCGGCTTCCTTGTCATGCTGCACAGCGATCCCCTGAGGAAGCTCGAAATATGTCTTATCAGCCCCACCCTTCTCAATCGAAGTGGCCACACTTCTTATTTTGATCCCCATCAGATCGGTCTCCGACAGAAGGCTTATCCCGGTGCCGTGAATGGAATACACCGTCGACCCGAGCCCCGTCGTTTTATCACAGTAATAGCCTAATATCTCCTCTACGTTCTGCTCTACGCTGCCCTGTAGACCGCCCATGAAGACATTGCCCATATGGAGGACATTTTCTTCTACTTTCTGCTTGTCGGCAGCACTCAGTTTATCGTATTCCTCGCTCATCAGTTTCTGCGGATTGATGGATTTGCTGCCCGTCCTTTTTTGAAGATCGAACGAGTATACCCAATCCGGGGTGGTTATTTCGATCGAGCTGCTTTTCTGGATAAGGCCGAGGATCGTCCTGCTGGTCTCACGATACCGCGCCGTGTGGCCGCCAAAATCCTTTATATAGAGCACTTCGCGGCCTGCTTCCATGCCGCTGATCTCATAGGTTATTACTGCTTGCTCAAACGGCAGTTTAGCGGACCATGGGTTTGATGCTGCCACGGTCAGCGAAGGGGCAAGCAGAATAAGAGCTGCCACAACCAAGCTATTCAGTTTCATAACAGCAAGTATCTCCTCGGTTTTGTACTGAGATAGTACCGCTGCCGCTCATCGGCCGCCGCGGAGCAGAAGGCCTCAATTTCTGCCTGTCACCAACGGCCCCAAATTTGGTAAGCCGGCATGATCATGAGAATTCATCCTCTGATGACTGAGCAATTGTTGCCCTAGAATGTCGTTATAAGACTTTCTCCACGTCTATGAGATATTCTAGCACTGTAAAACAAAAATTATTATACACAATCGGACCGGCCCCAACGGCAATTTATTCCACCAGGGGATTGGCAGCACCTGCCGCATGGTTAGTTAACTGGTGTGACTGAGGATAAAAGAGGCAACGACCTCCCGTACCCGCGGCGCCACGGAGGAGCTATCTCCCGTGATAATATTGTGCCTGGCGCTGGAAAACCTCAGCAGTTCCTTATTTTCGCTCCCGATTTTCTCATACACTTTGATGCTGCTCCGGGGGCCAATTATCTGATCTTCATCGGCGCTGACTATGAGCGCCGGGTGCGTCAGATGTTTGAGTCTGTCCCGCGTCCTGTCAAGCAGCGCGCCAACCTGAGCGACGCCGGCGATCGGGTTGCGGTGATAGTTTATATCACTATTTTCCGGTTCGAAATCAACAAACTTCTGGCTGCCTTGATTTCTTTTCCAAGGGGAAGGCAATCGATTCCAGACATCCTTGGACGGCATGAATCGCCTGGAATAATCCTGTAAAACGTAGGGCGGGCATACGGCGACCACTGCCGATAAAGGGTGCACATATGATCCGAGTTCCAGTACCAGCATTCCCCCCGCCGAGAAGCCGACCATAGCCACCTGGGTGCAGAGTGCACTCATAACCGCGTAGCCCCTTTCGACGGCGGATCGCCAGTCGGACAGGCTTTTTTGGGAGAGCAGCGCCGGGTCCGTTCCATGTCCCGGCAGCCGGATACCGTAAACCCAGAAGCCCTTTTTCCTCAACAGTGTTGCCATCTCTCTCATCTCCTGGGGGACAGAAAGATAGCTATGGACGAGCACAACCCCTGCCCGGCGGGAACGAACCGGCAGCAGATAAGAAGTGGACAAGCGCTGGTCGATTTCGCTCCCCGCTTCACACTCGGCCAGTTCTTCTTTGAAAAGCTGTTGATCAAAGGAATAGAGGATTTTCGCTATCCGCAGACGGACAAGCCAATCCGGCATTGAACCAATTCTGGTAAGCAGTTTCTGGACCTCTTTCAGCGGCTCGAGTTCATTGGCGATCACTTCACTGGGATTGGCGATCCGGGCCTGGTGGAAGGCGGCGGACTCAAACCATTTGTCTTTGTGCTTCCTGAGCCGATTATCCTCAGCTATCAGACATTGAGATTCCAAGCCAAGATCGAGGAAACTGCTGACTTTCTGGTAACGATCATCGCTGAGCAGGTGCACCTGATCTTCAGCCAGCGAGCAGTGTAACGAGGTGCGAAGTTGCTGATTTTCCTGTAACGCGCGGGCCGCCAGATAGGCGTGGCGCGCCAGATCAATGCGGTCAAACGGGGAAAAGGACCGCTTCCGCAGCAGAAAGGCCAGGATATGATCATGATTTATCGTGGTTGCCGAATAGATCCTTTCCATATAGATCTGCATCATCCGGCGGGAAGAGTTTTTCAAATAGGCTATAAGGTCAGGATCATTATCAAAACCCTGCCGTACCGGGTTTTCAAGAAGTGAAGTGACGACGCCGTGGTGCATATAATCAGCCGTATCGAGCGGCTTGCCGAAGCGTATGTCAATATCAACGCCTTCCAGAAACATTGTCCCTTCAGCCATCAATTCCTCAAGCATACGCTCAGATGGATCTTTAACGAATCGTGCGGCCAGCTCCGACAAGAAGTTGTCATGGGCCCGTATGGGGTAGTAGGTAAGATTTACCGGCAGGACCTTGACGCTAGCGGAGTCGATTTCGTCTGCTTCACTGCATCCCAGGTGTCGGCAGAGCCAATGATTTGCACCATTGTTGTCCAGGTGATGAAGTATCAGGATTCGTCTGATTATTTCGGCACGAAGGCCGAGCATCGCCGCCCCGGTGTGAGGGGCACGGGCCTCATCGCCGTCACCGACGACAAACTCCTTGCCCCTGATAAGCTTTTTATTCTTGACCATTCTCCCTTCTGGAAAAATGATCCAATTGGCTTCGGAGGTGATCAAGGTTCTGATTATCAACTCATCGCGCTGGGGATTCCGGGTGGACACCACCCCCACGCGATCGAAATACGATTTTAGGGCTCCCTGAAACAGCGCGTCGCTGGCCAACGACCAGATCGGTTTGTGGGTCAACTGATAGAGATAGTAAGGAAGTAGAAGGGTTTCCAAACGGGTAAAATGATTGATTACGAAAATGACCGGCCCGCTTGGGAGGTGAAAATCGTTGTGCATCCTGCTTGATGCTTTGACTATCCTGGCCAGCGTTTTAAGGCCAAGTTCAGTCGTAAAATAGGCAGCTCTGTTCATAGCCTCCCTGTTCTCCAGTTAACCCGTCTGCATATTAAAAGTAATCAATGAAGATAACAAGCAGATGCAGGTTCTGGACATCGTAATCCGATGACAGACGAAGTCCCTGCCCGCCTCTGGCAAAGCAGGGGCTTCAGGACTGCTACTGAAGTCTAGGGACAGAAATCAATTGGTTTGCATATCGGCGATGAAGGCGTTGGACGATTCTATCGCTTCATTCATGCGCCCGATCAGTTTGTCGATTTCCAGTTCCAGGCCGGCAAACTCATCCTGCAATGAGCCGATGGCCTGGGCGTTGAGATTGTGTTTGAGAAAAAGCACGTTGTCCCTGAAAATACGCAACACCGGTTCCATGCTCTTCTCGGCCTCCTGCATGTGGGACAGCATCTCCTCATAGCGGGCCCTGGTATTATTTAGCTGTTCTTTGCTGGCCCGCGCCAACTCTTTATTGTCATAGAGTTTGATCTCGTCTGCCCACTCATCGAAAAGCGCCTCGGAGACTGCTTCCACCTTGTCAATTCTGTCGCTGACCTTATCGGCAATGGCCACGCATTCCTCGTATTCATCATTAAGTTGTTCATACGCCTTTTTCAGGTCGGTCTCCTCCAGCGACACCACCGAATCGAACTGCTCGAGAGCCGATTTGAACTGCTCCTGGGCATCCTGCTGGGCGTCTCTTGCATTCTCAACCCGATCAACCATAATGTCGCGCTTGTGGACTCCCACGGTTTCCATGGCGCTGTAATAGGGGTTGGAGCAACCTGTGAGCAGCACCAATACAGCTGTAAAGAATGCCAGGTAGAGATGAATCGGGGTGTGTCGAGTCATGGCCCATCCTCCGGTTATGAGATTATTGTAAATGGTGCTCCAGGATATGGTTTGGACACCAGAACCCTAAAACAAGGTGCGTGGCGGGGCAAGAGTGCGGCCTTATTTTACCCCTATTTGATCAACCGCGGTGCGTCTTATCTTTGTTTGCCGCTCTTGTCAATGAGGATAATACAGGATAGTTTTGATGAGCAGCAATCTCACTTCCAGCCTGCCGTTCAGAATCGCATTGATGAATAGATGAAGATTCGCAGCCCCTCACCCAGAGTCGGAGCCGCTGCCGGCTATCTCCTGTGCCTCGCGCTGGTGCCTGTGTACGTGAATATGTTTCCAATCTGGAAATATCTTTCGTCCAGGTTCGGAGACCCTATTTTTATTTTCCTGCCGGCGGCTATTCTATTCCTTTTTTTTGGCCTCAGTCTTCTTGTGCATTACAAATTTGGCAAAGCTGCCCCATCGATACACAAGACAAGTGTAACTCTAGGGATTCTGCTCTGCTGCCTTGGGCTGTTGAGTACCGATCCCGAATTTCCTGTCAAGCGCATTCATGTTGCCGAATATGCCTTTCTCTGCCTGGTTGCCCGCTACGCCATGTCCCATTTTGTCCACGGTTCGGCGCTCTTCTTTTTCTCTGCGGGTTTCAGCACAATCCTAGGCGTCCACGACGAATTTCTGCAAGGTTTTCATCCGGCGCGCACCTATGGGCTTCGCGACATGGCAGTGAACCTGCTGGGCAGCTTCGGAGGAGGACTGATCTGGCACGGACTCCATCTTTTCTCCCCCAACAGAGGATCATCCTGCGGCAGAGTGGACGCCTTTTTCCTCTGCTGGTTGTCTGTCTCTGTGCTGCTGCTGGTCTGGCCGGTGGTATTTTATCGCGGCCTGGTGGTCGAGATCTGGGTCACCCTGCCGCTGCTGGCGGCCCCTGTCTATTATTTCTTCTTCCAGGAAAGGTTTACCGGGGAGCATATCCATGGCATTACCGTTCTCGGTGCGGCTGCCGTCGTCCTCGCCGCCTACCCGCTGCTGACCAGGGTGCCTGGGATCA
Organism: Desulfobulbaceae bacterium; assembly: GCA_024640625.1. GTDB lineage: Bacteria > Desulfobacterota > Desulfobulbia > Desulfobulbales > Desulfocapsaceae > JABDQA01. Next base: position 29,613 of record JAHEER010000014.1, on the reverse strand, counting down.
TCTTTTATTGATGAACACATACAAGCGCTGCGACAATATCGATGGATGTGATGAACAGGACCAAAAGTAGATACCGCGGATGGCTCGTTGCCGGGGTACTTGCTCTGAGCATTGTCCTCTGGCTGCAGGGCCTGCTCAGCTCGCAGATTTATGACCCGAAGGTGCGTCTTGCCAAGCAAACAGCTGCCATCCTGGCCAGGGACGCAGGGGCGGAGCGCGCCACCGAAGTGGAGCTGGCCCGGGCCTACTGGCTGAGATATGAAGACATCCGAACCCACCCCATATACGGAGAAGACGGCCCTCTTGGTATAACTGGCGCCGGCGAGCATTACCGGCATCACGGACGCCGGGAAGGACGAATTTACGCTCCGGTTGCCGCAGGGGAAGATCCGGAGCGGGAACGGCTTCTGGCCGAAGCATACTGGCACCGCTATCCGGAAATCGCCGACAGTCAGATCTGGGGAAGGAAAAGCGCGCTGGGTATTCTTGGTCCCCGCGATCACTACCGCTATATTGGCAGCCGGCGAAAGATGCTCTGGGGAATTCCCGAAACAGAGGCGGTTCGCCCGCCGCAGACCATTCCCAGAAAGCCAAATTAGCGGTTGACTTTGAAGTTTTTTAGAGGCAGAGTTTGAGGGCACTCAAATCACAGCCATACCCCAACCATCACCAGGAGATACGCCCAGATGAAGCGGTTTCTTATCTGTCTCAGCCTGCTCATTTTTTGTATTGCCACCAGCGCCGCCCAGGCGGCGACGATCAAACTTGGCGTCGTCACCAAACCGGGATCAGCCCAGAACATCGTCGCCGAAAAATTCAAAGAGCTCATCGAACAGCGCTCGAACGGAGAACTCGAGGTAAAAATATTTCACTCCGCCTCCCTTGGCAACGAAACCGAAATTCTCCAGCAGATTCAACTCGGGACAGTAGAGCTGGGAGTAATCACCTCGGGACCGTTTGACAGTTTTGATCCGATCGTCAGGGTCATCGATTACCCGTTTCTGTTCAAGGATCACCAGCAGGCCGACCAGATCCTTGACGGACCCCTCGGCGCGGAAATCCTGACCAGTCTCGAAGGCTCAGGCTTTAAAGGGCTCTGCTTTTCTGAAAACGGCTTCCGCAACCTTACCAACTCGAGAAAAGCGGTGGCCAGACCCGAGGACATAGAAGGGTTGAAAATCAGAGTCATGTCCTCCGCCCTGCATAAATCGATCTGGCAGACCTTAGGTGCCAACCCAACCCCCATGCCTTGGCCCATCTATACCGAGCTGGAACAGAAAGTCATCGACGGCCAGGAGAACCCGCTCTGGGTTCTCGAAGTATACAAGTTCTACGAAATCCAGAAATATATGACCCTCACCCGCCACGTCTACTCGGCTCACATCGACGTGGCTTCGCTGACCTGGTGGAAGTCACTCGATGAAAACACCAGGACGCTTGTTCAGGAGGCCATGTGTGAAGCGGCCAAGTTTCAGCGCAGCGACAACCGGGCGAAAAATGAGGCCCGTCTGGCGCTGCTCAAAGAAAAAGGCATGCAGGTCGAGGAGCACCCCGATATCGATGCCTTCAGAAAACAGGTGGCCGACCTCAAAGACATCGATCTGTTTTCCGACCCGAAGGTTCACGATCTACTGCAAAAAGTGCTAGAACAGACCAGGTAGCGCCATGGGGCGTCACACGGCAGGCACCATCGAACGGTTAAGCAGCGCCTGCAACCGCTATGCAGAATGGTTCCTGCTCCTGCTCGGTATCACCATGACGGCAACCGTCATCCTCCAGGTATTCAGCCGTTATGTGCTCAATCACTCTTTGTTCTGGTCGGAAGAACTGGCCCGCTACCTGCTCGTCTGGCTCACCTTCATCGGCGCAACGGTCGCCTATCACCGCAGCATGCACCCCGGCGTCGATGTTATTTTTAAACGGCTGGAGCGCAAGAATCGGCAGAGAATCAAGCGGCTGGTGCACCTGGTTTCCCTCATATTCTTTCTGGTCATGATCTGGTATGGCTGCAGCTTTGCCTATTTTATCAGGGTGCAGACCACCCCCGCGCTGTCTTTGCCGAAGTGGCTGATATTTTCGATAATTCCACTCAGCGGTCTGATTTTTACCCTCCACGGCGTCGCCTTTCTGTGGAGAAAACCTCAGGAGCCCCCCTCCTCTGGCGGTAAACCATGAGCGCTGCGATTCTTCTCGTTCTGCTGTTGGTTCTTTTCCTCTGCAACACCCCCATTGCCATCGCCATTGGGGTTGCCTCCATTGGCGCCATCGCGATCACCGGCGACCATTCACTGATGGTGGTAATCCAGAAGATGTTCGGCGGCGCCGACTCCTTTCATCTGATGGCTGTGCCGCTGTTTATGTATGCCGGTCTGATCATGGAGAAAGGGGGGATCAGCAAACGGCTGATCGACCTGGCCAATGCACTGGTTGGCTGGCTGCCTGGAGGGCTGGCTGCAGTCACGGTGGTTTCGGCCATGTTTTTCGCCGGTATCTCAGGCTCTGCAGCGGCCGATACCGCGGCGGTTGGGGCCCTGCTCATTCCGGCCATGAAAAAGTCGGGGTACGACAGTGACTTTGCCGGCGCGGTTCAGGCTGCAGGCGGATCCATCGGGGTAATCATTCCCCCGTCCATACCGATGATCATTTTCGGCTTTCTGACCGGGGCCTCGATCGGCAGGCTTTTCGCCGCCGGCATTCTGCCCGGCATCATGATCGGCTTGTCGCTGATCGCCATTGCCACGATGCTCTCACGGAAATACGGGTATGGCGCCGCCCTGTCATTCAGCTGGACAAACCTTTTTAGTAATTTTGTTGCCGCCATTCCGGCGCTGGGGGCACCGTGTATCATCCTCGGCGGGATTTTAGGCGGTATCTTCACCGCCACCGAATCGGCCGCGGTGGCGGTGTTCTACTCACTGACTGTTGGTTTTTTCATCCACCGGGAACTTGCCCTCAGAGATTTGAGCCCGATTTTTATCGAAGGTTCGGTGATAGCCGCGATCGTCATGTTCATCATCGCCACCGCTTCTATTTTCAGTTGGGTTGCTGCCATCGACGACATTCCCGGAAGGTTGGCGGGAGGGTTGTTGAACGTATCTGAAAATCCGGTTGTATTATTGCTGCTTATCAATCTGGTGCTGCTGATTGCCGGCACCTTTGTGGAAACCACGGCAGCCCTCATTCTGCTGGTGCCGATGATCATGACCCTGGTGCCCTCGCTGGGTATCGATCCCGTGCAGCTTGGGGTCATCGTGGTCACTAATTTGGCCATCGGCATGCTTACCCCGCCGATGGGCATCTGTCTGATCGTTTCCGCCTCGATATCAGGAGCATCGATCGGAGCCATCAGCCGAAGAATCCTCCCCTTTCTGTTGATCCTGTTGGTGGATCTGCTGATTATCACTTTCTACGCACCGCTGACCGCCTGGCTGCCGCAACTGCTTTTTGGACCTTGAGCCTGGTGCTCGTTGTGACCTTGTCAGATGGCAGCCATCTTCAAAAAGTACAGACATGAGGTGTAGCTGAAGACCGACCTTGTCATGTGGGCCGTTTTTGCAGATGAAAAAGGGCACTTGTTGTCAAATATCCGCAGATTACCTATCATGTGACAGAAGAGAATCCATATTCTTGGAGACAGCCATGCATCCGCTTACCAGCTATCAGCCACCCGATTTCGACACCGCACCGTTTGCAGACAGCCCCGCTGCTCAACTCGTTCCGGCGCCCGCCGACGGCATCGCCCCGGAGCAGTTTCACGCCACCTCCAATTTCCCCGAATACGTAAAGCTTGATGGATACGGCTGGGTACTTGCCCCGGAAAGCAGGATGGACGCCGTTCTCGTTGTCGACCAGGGTCAACTTCGGGTGGTCGAACCACGCAACCTCAGTAAAGACGACCAGGTGGTGGTTGGCCGTAGCGAAAACGGAGAGCAAGGCATCTTCGTTCATGCCGACGGCTTCGTGCAGCCCGAGGAATCTGAAGACAAGTTTACCTTTCGCTCCCGGGGCACCAGAGAGACCCCCTTTTCCCGTTCCTACGACGATCTCTATGCCATTCTCAGGTATGACCGTGACCATGGCCACATCGTCTGGGTACTGGGGCCTGCTGTCAGTTTTGACAAGGATAGCCGGGAATCCATGCAGGGACTGATCGAGGCCGGCTACTGTCATGGCCTGATGGCTGGAAACGCTCTGGCAACGCACGACCTGGAAGCGTCCCGTTTTGGGACCGGGCTCGGTCAAGACATCTATAACCAGCAGCTGGTGCCGCTCGGTCACTACAACCATCTCGACGTGATAAATGCTGTTCGCGCCAGTGGATCAATCGGTGCCTATATCAGCCAGACAGGGGTTGCGGATGGGATCATCTACGCCTGCGAAAAAAAAGGTGTTCCTTACGTCCTGGCCGGTTCGATCCGCGATGACGGCCCGCTGCCCGGAGTAGCAGGCAACGCCTACGAGGCGCAGGATAAGATGCGCAGCCATGCCCGCAGGGCGACAACGGTCATCGCCATGGCCACCCAGCTGCATTCCATTGCCTTCGGCAATATGACGCCCAGCTACAAAATCAATCCGGACGGTTCGGTCCGACCGGTTTTCTACTTCATTGTCGACATGTCCGAGTTCAGCGCCGATAAACTCGCCAACCGGGGCTCAGCTCAAGCCCAGGCGATCCTTACCAACGCCCAGGACTTTATCGTCAATCTCTGGAACAATCTGCGCAAATAGCCATGGCTGCAAGCAAACCCAGCAGGGAGCGAAAGTGAACTTGAAGGTTACGGAGTACCATCTGGATCCGTCCCGAGAGCAAGAGCAGAACAAAAGGAGCTTCTGAGACCGTAAAAAAGTTGCAAATTATAGTCTTACCTGCAAAATTAGTAACCTGGAGCAAAGCTTAATCAACAATTCTGTTGATCTATCAACCTTCAAGAGGGAGGAACACCATGGAAAGAAGAGAGTTTATCAAGACAGCCGGTGCTGGAGCCATTGCCGCTGGAGCCTTGCTCGCCGGAGCTCCGGCCGTACGTGCACAAAACACAATTGAAATTACGATGGTGACCACCTGGCCTCGTGATTTTCCAGGACTTGGCACCGGGGCGCAGCGTTTCGCCCAACGGTTGACTGATATGACCAACGGCCGGATGAAGGTGAACTATTTTGCTGCAGGCGAGCGGGTAAAAGCGTTTGACTCCTTTGATGAAGTGGCATCGGGCAATGCCCAGATGTATCACGGCGCCGAATACTACTGGAAAGGCAAGCACCCCGGGTTTCCATTTTTCTGCAGTGTGCCATTCGGCTTGACCTATGCCGAAATGAACTCCTGGATCCGCTTTGGCGGCGGCCAGGAATTATGGGATGAGCTGGCTGGTGAATTTGGTGTCAAAGGACTCATGTGCGGTAATACCGGCTCCCAGATGGGCGGCTGGTTCCGCAAGGAAATCAACTCACCTGACGATTTGAAGGGACTGAAAATGCGTATCCCCGGCCTTGGCGGCGATGTCATGGCCAAACTGGGCGCTTCCCCTGTTTCCCTTCCCGGTGGGCAGATCTATGAAAACCTGATCGCCGGATCGATCGATGCCACAGAGTGGGTCGGACCCTGGAATGACGGGTTTATGAAGTTCTATGAAGCGGCAAAATACTACTACTATCCCGGCATGCATGAACCAGGATCAATGCTGGCTTTAGGCATCAATAAAAAGTGGTGGGACGGCCTATCGAAATCCGACCAGCTGATCATAGAAGCCGCGGCATCCATGGAAAATGATGTCATGATGGCGGAATTCAATGCTAGAAACGGAGAGGCCCTCAACAAGCTGGTCACCGAGCAGGGTGTACAACTCCGCGAATTCAACGATGATGTTTATGACGCTTTCGGCGAAGCAGCCGCCGAAGTATACGAAGAGACGAGAAAACACAGCGATCTAGCGGCACGTATCCATGACAGCTTTGCCAAAGCACGTAAAGAAATCGGAAGCTGGATGAAGATCTCGGATCAGGCTTATCTCAACAAGCGCAACCTGGTGCTTGACCTGTAATCGGCAGTACTGCGGTGATCACGCTACGGTACCCCTCGGGGTACCGTAGCGTATGTCTGCAGACGACGTTTCAACTAGCGCTATTTTTCATCTTCACACTGCCATAGTCATAGTAGCTGCGCCCCCATTTGAAACCCAGTTCACCACTTATGAGTGCATCCAATACGATCGATACAGATACTTCGGCCGACACGGCGTTGCCTCATACAGTAAAACAGAAGGTCACGGTTCTTGTTATACGCACACTTGCAGTATCGATTGTCGCTGTGATGCTCGTTTTTCTGATCAACAACTATCTGAATTTCGGGCTCCAATGGCCCGGGCTGCCAACTTTTTTTGCCCACCAGGGCTGGTTTGGTCTGGAGGCCTTGCGTGACCCTCTGAGCCAGTCTCAGGTCACTCAAGGGTGGCTGCAGCTGTCGAGTTACCTGGGTGCGATAGCGGTTTCAGCGCTCTACGTCATAGCGACGAGCAATCGGTCTCTGCGCGCCGATTCTGATCTATTGAGCAGGTTTGCTGCTTATATCATTCGAGCCTCCTTCTGGATCGTTCTGATTATCGGGCTTGCCGATATCATCATCTCGTTTCTCAGGGTGGAGGAACTGCTGGCGCCACTGGTCGGTGAGCAGTTGACCGAGGCTCTAGGGCGACCGCAGTATCGAATTATCTATGTGCACTATCCGCTGCTCCTGCTGTCCTGCGTGATTGCTTTCTTTAGTCGATCCCTGGGGTTTGTCTGGTTGACTCTTCTGGTCGTACTGGCACAGTTTCAGATTGTCATTTCCCGCTTTGTATTTTCCTATGAGCAACCCTTCATGGGGGATCTCGTTCGCTTCTGGTACGCGGCGCTCTTTCTGTTCGCCAGCGCCTATACGCTGGTTCACGAAGGCCATGTCCGCGTCGATGTGCTCTATTCGCGTTTTGGAAAACCAGCCAAGGCATGGGTCAACAGTGTCGGGACCCTGCTTCTGGGGCTGCCGTTGGGGTGGATTATCCTGATGACCGGCATGTGGGATAAAACCAGCAGCATCAACAGCCCGCTCTTTAGTTTCGAAGTCTCACAATCCGGCTATGGACTGTATGTGAAGTACCTGATGGTCGGTTTTTTGGCCGTCTATGCCGTGTCCATGATTGTGCAGTTTTCCAGTTATTTGCTCTACCATGTCGCCGAGCTTGGTGATGAGCCTGGCGGTGATCAGTTAGCCGACAATTCCTAATCGAGGGCAAAAAGGAAATCACGACATGGAACTTCTCTTCCTTGCGATTCTCATCTTATTGATGGTGATTGCCCTCTCTTCTGGCTATCCGGTCGCCTTTGCACTGCCGGGAGCTGCTATTCTCACCATCGGAGCTGCGGCGCTGAGTGGTTTTCTTTTTGCTGAAGATACCAGTGCCTTCTTCATAGAAGGGGGTCCCTTTCAGTGGCTCAGTGCCGGCGTCACAAATTTTCGCAGTCTCTACTGGGATGTCGATCGGGATACGCTTATTGCGGTCCCCCTGTTCATTTTTATGGGGATCATGCTTCAGCGCTCCAAGATCGCTGAAGATCTTCTGATTACCATGGCCCAGCTGTTCGGGCCGGTTCCCGGTGGGCTGGGTATCTCCGTTGTGCTGGTTGGTGCACTCCTGGCCGCAACCACCGGTATTGTCGGGGCGACGGTCATCGCCATGGGGCTGATTTCGCTCCCAGCCATGCTGCGAAATAATTACAGCAAACCCCTGGCAACGGGCACCATTTGCGCCTCGGGTACATTGGGCCAGATCATTCCCCCCTCCGTTGTCCTTATTATTCTGGCAGATCAGTTAGCGGGTGCGACCGATCAGGCCAGTACGATGCGTAAAGCAGCGTACAAGGAAGTAACCGGTGAATTCAGCATCCCTTCTGTACTGGATGTCACATCTACCAGCGCAGGAGAAATGTTTATGGGTGCGCTGGTGCCCGGCCTCGTCCTGGTCGGCCTCTATATCTCCTATATCCTCTTTGTCGCCTTGTTCCGTAAGGGATCAGCACCGCCCGTACCCTACGAAGGCAAATTTGATCGAATTTTCGCTAAACGGGTTGCCTTGGCGCTGACCCCGCCCCTCACCCTGATTCTTTTGGTGCTCGGCTCCATTATTCTCGGCGTGGCCACGGTCAACCAGGCAGGGGCGGTGGGGGCGATCGGGGCCATGATCATGGGCGGGTATCGTCTTGCCGAAGGGCAACGCAGTGCCTATTATCCGGCGCTTATCGCACTCGCTTCAACAATTGCTCTGGCACTGCTTCTCTCCTTCTACGAATTGAATGTGAAAAGCATCAAACCCGGAGATGGGGCGGGCCTTATCCTGGCAGCAATCGCCGCTACCTGTTTACTGATTGCCATTGTCTGGAGCATCTGGCGGATCTACAGAATCGAAGACACCCTCCACGGGGTCATGGTGGAAACAGCCAAAACCACCTCCATGGTGTTTATTATTCTTCTGGGCGCGGCCATGCTGACCGCCGCTTTTCGGGGATTTGGCGGTGAAGAACTGGTCAAGCATTTTCTCACCAGCCTGGAAGGCGGATTCTGGGTTCAGTTCATTGTCGTCATGCTGGTCATGTTCGTTCTTGGTTTTTTCATCGATTTTCTTGAAATTGCCGTGGTCGTGGTTCCCATTGTTGCCCCCATACTGCTTGCCGATCCAGGAGCAAATGTGACGGCTGTGTGGTTCGGCGTCATGGTGGGACTTAATCTCCAGACCTCGTTTCTGACGCCGCCGTTCGGCTTTTCCCTGTTCTATCTTCGGGGCGTTGCACCGGCAGTCGTAAAAACGCTGGAGATATATCGCGGCGCCATACCCTTTATCGTCCTGCAACTGGTTGCCTTGGTTATCGTCGCCCTGACCCCCAGCCTGGTGAACTACCTGCCAACCCGTGTCTCTCTATCGGTTGAGACAGCACCTCCGCCTATCAACCCGCGACTGCAGTATTGCATCGAAGAGCATCTATTCGACTTCTATGATAGTCACAGTGATGAACTTCGCGGCCATGTCGATACCCTGCGTGCAGAGAATCTCTCCGTGTTGCCCGAAGAACGGCAACACGCATTGCATGAAAGTCTGGACCGCACTTTGGACACCTTCAATCTGGTTGCCCTGGTTCGCCAGGCTGAAGCAGACCGCAGCAGCTATGAACCCGAGTACCGTCCCTTGCATCACCAGGTTCGCGGGCTGCAGTCACAACAACGCAGACTCGAACAGGTAATCGAGGAATTGGAACAGGATATGATGAGAGTTTCCCGGAGTGATACTCCTGATGAAAATGCTCTCCAACGTATTGAAGGCGAAATAGAGGACAGCAAAGCCAAGATAGAGGATCTTCAAAAACAGATCCCCGAGAGCTGGACTGAGGCGAACAAAATCTATACAGAACTGGATAAGGCCGAAAAGGTCGCGCGTCGCGGCTACCGGAGTAATGTAGACCAGGTCTACGAAACGATAGCGGAATTGAGAGGCGTCCTTGACAGCGCTGCAGACTTGGCCGCTCTTGAACAGCAGCTGACAGCCCTGGAGGCGGCTATTCTCAATAGTTCGGCAGAAAATGGTATGGCGCTGCTGAAAGAATCAGAACAAGACCTTGGTACAATTGCCGGCGCGGACGCCATCAGGACCAAGCTTTCCAGGGCGCGCCGAGCCCTCAGGGGAAAGAATCCAGATCCTGACAAAGCGGTTACGGAACTAAGAGACGGCTTAGGGATATTTAGTGCTGAAGTCGAGTGGCGCAGTCGGGCAGCAGCTGAACTGGCCACCGCCTTGGCGTCTTATGATCAGGCCATTAAGGGATCCATCGGTCTCCGGCTGCAGCGCCGCTTGTCCCCTGAGCAGATAAAGGCGGTTGCCAGCTGTCAGTCGGTGCACCGCGATCGTTCGCTGCAGTTCTGATCACCCCCACCTAAGTGCAGGCTGAAAGACACCTGCGCTGAATCGCTTGAATTCTAAAGTATTTGCAATTTCGCTTAATTTTCTTAAGGTATACGGTTTACTCGAGGGCTTCATTTTCGTCTGTTCGGAATGAAGCACCATTGGTTTCAACCTGGAGGTGTGACAAGGGTCATGGCACGAGCCATAGAAATCTACGACACGACACTTAGAGACGGTACCCAGGCCGAGAATTTCAACCTCTCGGTTGACGACAAGGTACGTATCACCCACGCGCTCGACGATCTCGGGGTCGACTATATCGAAGGCGGCTGGCCCGGCTCTAATCCGATGTCGGTGGAATACTTCAAGAAAATCAGGGGGGTGCAACTCAAGCATGCGAAGATCAGCGCCTTCGGCTCCACTCGCCGGATCAACAACAGCGCCGACAAGGATACCAACACTCAGGCGATGCTTCAGTCGGAGACACCGGTCATTACGATTTTCGGAAAGAGCTGGGATGTGCATGTAACCGATGCCTTGAAGATCACCCTTGAACAGAACCTCGAAATCATTGAAGACACCCTGCACTATCTTAAAAGTCGCGTCGATGAAGTGATTTATGACGCCGAACATTTTTTCGACGGCTATAAAAACAATCGGGAATATGCCCTGGCGACCCTGGACCAGGCGGTCAAAGGCGGAGCTGAAACCCTGGTACTCTGCGATACCAACGGAGGTACGCTGCCCCACGAACTGCCCGCAATACTTGATGCCGTCAGGCAGAGATATTTGGAATCGAAAACTCCGATCAAGCTCGGCATTCACACCCACAACGATTCGGAAACCGGGGTGGCCAACGCCTTGATCGGCCTCGGTCACGGCATCGATCACGTTCAGGGCACCATCAACGGGTTCGGGGAGCGCTGCGGCAACGCCAATCTGACTTCGATCCTGCCCGCCATGATTTTCAAGATGGGACTTGAGTGCCAGGCCAAGGACCACATCGAAAACCTCTTCCCCACTTCACGTCTGGTCAACGAGATGGCCAATCTGCGGCACAACCGTTATCAACCCTATGTGGGAGATTCCGCCTTCGCCCACAAGGGTGGAATCCACGTCAGCGCCGTCAAGCGAAATCCCCTGACCTACGAGCACATCGAGCCGGAAAAGGTCGGCAATCATCGACGCATCCTTATCTCGGACCAGTCAGGCCGCTCCAACATCCTCCACAAGGCCGAAAAATGGGGCATCAAGCTGCGGCCCGACGACCCGCTGCTGGCTTCGATAATGAGTGATTTGAAAGAAAAAGAAAACCTGGGTTATCAGTATGAGGCCGCCGAAGCCAGTTTCGAGCTTTTGATGCGCAATGCTCTAGGTATCCAGCGCAAGTTTTTCAGGGTCGACGGCTTTCGGGTGATGAACAACAAGTACCGGATGGACAGGCCGCCGCTGACCGAAGCCACTATCAGGCTGTATGTGGGAGGGTCCGAGGTACACACTGCCTCCATGGGCGATGGACCGGTAAACGCCCTGGACCGTGCTCTGCGCAAAGCTCTCACCCGGTTTTATCCGATTCTCGAGGAAATGGAGCTCACCGACTATAAAGTGAGGGTCCTGTCCGGCGAATATGGAACCGAGGCCAAAGTCAGAGTGCTGATCGAGAGTACCGACGGCAAGTGTCAATGGCGAACCGTTGGGGTATCGATCAACATCATTGAAGCCAGCTGGCAGGCCATGATTGACAGCGTCAACTATAAACTCATGAAAGAGGAAAACGACTCCGGCAACTAATGTTATCGGTCCGTTTTCTGAGCGGCAGTTCGGAGGATACCCAGTCAGCCTCGAAATACTAACCGACCCCTTCGTGGCGGCCGCCTTCACCGCCTTCTTCCTGGGCCTCTTTCTTAATCTCAGCGGGATTCCCAGACCGCCTGCCTTCGAGACCATCAGCGGAATTTTCGTTCCGGTAGGAACGTTCATCCTGCTCGTGTCCATCGGTCTCGGCACGCGATTTTCCAGTGTCGCCAGCTATGTGCAGGAGTCGGTCCTGGTGGGGTTCATCAAATTCATCACCGTGCCGGTCTTCGGCTGTACCCTGGCCTCTCTATTCGATCTGCATCTGCTCAGCGACGGTCTGGTCTTCAAGGTCGTGCTGATCCTCACCTCCATGCCGGTGGCGTTCAACGCGCTGGTGGCAGCCTCGATCTATGACCTGGACCTCGACATGGCCAACTCCTACTGGCTGGTTACCACCCTGGCACTGATCGCTGTGCTTCCCTGGCTCTATTTTCTGCTGTCTTCTAATTTCTTACCGCTCTAGCACGCTTTGACTAACGTTATTCCTGATTGATTGCCGAGCAGTTGAACGGCGGTGCCTGAGGCTCGGGTTTGAGATCTATTCCGGCTCAGAATCTGGCCGCCCAAGGACCATGATTCTGCGGCCGTACTCAGCCTTGAGCTGATCGAGGTAGGGACCATCAACGGCACCGTGAACTGTGGCAACCGAATAGAATCTTTTGGGAATTTCAACGTCCTCAGGCTTGAATCCGGTAGCGATGCGGACCTGCCAGCGCAGTCGCCTGATCCGCTCTGAGGTTTCCGTGAGCGAGGCCGCGAGCGTCTCAAAACCGGTGACCGATAAACATTCGGCCAACGTCTCCGTGCCATAGACCGAGCGGGCGAAGAGACAGGCGACCATCGAGGTAAGAAGAACTCTGCCGGGTTCGTCATCTATCAGAAAATCGACCGCTTTGGCCACGTCCTTCTGATGATGCTTCTGCTCGTAGGAATAGGCGCCGGTATCCAGGTGCGAATGCCTGAACCCCAGTGACTGGGCGGCAAAATAAAGAGGGCCCGTAGCATAACCGGCCATCTCCTGACCGAGCACACAAGCAAACTCGGTGCCGCCGTACACAGCCGCAGCTTTGAGAGTGCCGCCGGACAGCAGACGGTAGAAATCGTTGTAGCCGGTGCCAAGATACCCAGCAGCCTCCTGGTAGGCAGGGGCATCGCCAAATTTCAGGGCGACGATGGTTTCTTTTTCGGACAGGAGCCCTTTTTCGACGGCTTCGGTTGCCCAGGCCAGCGCCACGCCGGCCGACATCGCATCGAGCCCCACCCGCTCAAAGTCCTCGAGGATGCGCAGCACATCGAAACAATCGGTCACTCCGAGCATGGTGCCCGCAGCGAAGATGGGTTCGTAGTCGTAGGGAACCTGGTGGTAGAGGTAGCGGGCATCCTGCTTGAACTTGTCGCGGAAAAATCCCAGGTGAATACAGCCCACCGGGCAGCCGGAACAGGCCGCGTTGCGCAGTAATGTCTGATCCGCGAACACATCACCATTTATCCGGGCTACGCCGGGATCGCAGGTTTTCTGGAGATTGCGCCAGGGGAGCGCCTCGATGTCGTTCAGTCCCTGTAGATTGACGGCCGTGCCCAGGTGATAATACTTGCGCATCATATCGGTGGAAGTGACCTGATCATAGACCTTTTTGTAAACCTTGCGGTATTCGGGGTTATCGGGAAGGCGGTGGCTTGAATCGCCGTTGATGACGATCCCCTTGAGATTTTTAGCGCCCATCACGGCACCGCCGCCAAGGCGCCCGAAATGACGATAGGAGTCGATGTTCACGCAGGCCATGGCCGAACCAATCTCACCCGCAGGTCCGATACGCAGTATGGAACGATGTCCCGACGACTTCGGGAACATGCGCCGTATCAGCTTACCGGTCATCGCCACGCCATAGCCCTTCATGAAACCGACTTCCTTTATCAGCAGATGCCGGCTGCCGAACGACAGGCAGCTTAACTCACTGGCGCGGCCCGTGACGACGAGGGCGTCGTAACCTGCGAAGAAGAGGGAAAGAGCCGATCGCCCGCCACCGTGGCTTTCGGTGTATTGCTCGTGATAGGGCGAGCGGAAGGCGCATACCGTCTTGCTCATCAACGGAAAATATCCGGTCAGCGGCCCGACCGCCAAAATGAAGGGTTGCGACGGGTGATCCCAGGCCCGCTCAGCCTGGCCAAAGCGGCTGTAAAGAAGGGCAGCAAGACCGCTGCCGCCGGCGACACGGGCCCGCTCATCAACGAGTTCGACCTTGCTCTTTCCAGATTCGAGATCGACAACCAGGACAGTGAAGCAATCAGTCATCGTGCAAGCTCCTCCTCAGCTGGTCCAGCTCGCCGAACTCCAGGCAATTGTGGGGACAGAACTTGACACAGCGGCCGCAGTGCAGACAGACATACACCTCTCCATGGACATCCTGACTTACCGCATCAACGGGACAGGCCGCAACGCATTCCCCGCATCTGATACAGTGTTTCTTGCGCACCACCACACCGCCTCCCTGGCGCTGGCTGAACGCGCCGGTGGGACAGGCGGCGACACAGGGAGCCGGGTCGCAGGCGAGACAGACAAGGGCCACAAAACCGGTGGACAGTCCACCGGCCGAATGGATGCGGATTCCGGAACTGGACCAGGAAATCTGCTGATGAATCAAGCGGGCGCAGGACAGTGAACAGGAGTGACAGCCGATGCAGCGGTCAATTCTTGGAGTGGTGAGAAATTTCATCGCCTGGTTAAGGGGACACAATACCTATCGTGTCCCCTTTCTCTCATGTCCTTTATTTGCAAAGCACTAATCATATAGGGACACGATAGGTATTGTGTCCCCACCACGGTGCCTCAACGGTGATCAATCAACAGTTTCCTACCATAAAAATCGGAACTTCTCACCTTGACAGCCTGGAATTTTCTCTCCTTGATGCCGTCCGCCCCGCTGTATTTCACCACTACCTTTTCCAGCTTTTCCGCTGCCCGAGCCTTGTCTTCCTCCTCCCCGAGCATGTCTTCAATCTCCTGGAGCACAAGCTTCTGCTGCCCCTCCTGATCAGGGTTCTGGGTAAAGATCTCGGTCAATTCTTCCAGTTGAAACAGACGTTCGGCTGAGGCCAGCAGAAACATGGTTTCCGTTCCGGCCGGGGGCACAAAAGTGAAGCTCTGATCACCGGGCGGTACGAGTTTCGGCCCCCTGGGAAAGCCGTAATCATAGTAGCCCTTCTGGGGAGGATAGATCGGGGTCAACCTGTTGCTTGAATCAAGCAGGAATAAGTATACGTGGCAGTTATTCAGATGCTCGATATAGAGCTGCAGCGCGGTTCCGGAAAAGACAATCGGTGAACCGCTGAAATCGAGTGCTCTCATGCCCTCGGTGGAATCGGCGAGAATCGCCCAGCGCAAGGATATTTTCTCGGCAAAGGCCGGTGTCCCTGCCCAGAGACAGGAAAGCATCAGTATAACAAAGCCTTTCCAGGCCTTCCCGCGACCGCCCAGCAATATTGCTAGAACTGGGATACCTTTTTTATTGAGCATTGTGCTCAGCCATGGCCCGGTCGCCATACTCCTCCATCAATCTATGTATTTCCAGGGGTTCCCCTCTGGCGGGATCACGGACCAGGGACAAGGCTTCATGGGGACACACATTGACACAGACCCCACAGCCCATACAGGCCTGCTCATCGATCCGCTGTTGGCGGTTCATATCGATCGCCGAGAACTGGCACTTCGTCACACAGTCACCGCACCTGACACATTGCTGCTCATCGAGTCTGCAGACGAAGCCGGACGAAGCCAGCATGGGAGTCCCGTTTCTCTGCGCCTGCATGGCGCCGCAGCAGCAGCTGCAGCAATTGCAGATGGCATAAAAACGATCAAGCATCGCATCCTTGAAGAAGGCATGGGCTACATGGCCTCTGCGGTTTTCCTCTTCGAGAGTCTGCAGCGCCTCATGCTGGCTTATGGCTCGGGCCTTGTGGGGACCATGATGTTCGAGCATAAAGGAGGCGAACGGCTCGCCGATGATAAGACAGACGTCCAGAGGGAGGCAGGGGTGCTCTCTCACCGACCGGCAGGGACATTCGAGGGCAACGATATGATCCGGATTATGGAGAATGAGATCACGGGCCCGCTTGTACGGAATTACTTTCTCAAGGTCGGGCAGTTCGATGGGTTTATCCAGCGTCACCAGTTTTCTTGCATTTTCCAGGGGCACCACCTTGCCGTGATAGGTATCGGCAAAGCTCACCCCGGTGGCAGAATCACCTTTCTTGCCAGTCCCGGTGAGAAGTCTGAACAACCGGAAGATGGCCCGTGCCGCCGGTTTGAACCGCTTCACCAGTGGGTGCTCGCCGGTGCCTATGCCGATGTAAAAATAAGCCCAGCGCCCGTACACATAGCCATGCAGCCAGTCAATAAACCGGTACCTGCCCAGTTTTTGCGACTCTTTAAAGAATCTGCGTGTCGACGGTTTGACGAAACTCAGATGCTTATCCATGCATCACCAAATTGACCCTCTGATCGCACATCACCTTGCACACCGCAGCCAGAGCACAGGCCGCAATCACCTGGTTGCATAATAGCAGTTTTGGGGAGTTTTGTTAACTGGTCAGAACCAGGGTCCGGTCCCGGCAGTTATGGATGATTTCGGTGCAGACCGAACCGGGGAAAACCTGAGCCATCCGTGAGCGGTCGCGACGGCCGAGAAAGACCAGGGTTGCATCACAGCTCCGCACCTCCTCGGCAAGAATGGTGCCCGGTTTGCCGAAATGGATTACCGTCTTTATCTTCTGGCGATTGACACCGAGATCGACCAGCAGATTGCCCGAGGCCTCCAGGGCCCTTTGACCTGTCAGGCTCGCATCCATGCAGTTTTCTCCGTCTTCATCGTAATAGCAGGACTGATCAAGGACATGAACCAGGTAGATCTGGTCAACCTGGTCGTCCGCCCTGGCGAGCAACACCCCCGCCTCCGCCACACTGTTCAGACTGGCCGGGGAATCGTCCACACCAATCAGGCAGCGTGAAAGCAGGGTGCCGGCCTCAGCCGTGGTGCGATCGCCGACCAGATAGATGGTACCCAGAGTGGAACGATGCAGAACACCGGCGGCAATGCTGCCGACCAGGCTATTTGACTGTTCATCCATATTTCGTCGGCTGATTACCAGGCTCGAATAGTCGTTTTCTTCCCAGAATGAGCTGATTATTCTGGCTGGATTCCCATCCTTGACAATAGTTCGCGAAGGTTCTCGGCCCATTTCCACACGCAGCAGCTCACCACAGGTCTCGACCAGCGGTTTGACGGTGGTTGCCAGATGGTGGCGACGCCGCTCATTCATCTCGTCTGCGGTCGGCGTCTCACCTGAGACAAGGTCAAGCCCTTTCATCAAATCGCCCAGAAAGGTACCCGTCACCACATGGAGTAGATCTGCCCGCTGCGGAGTCAGATCCACTGCTCTCAGGAGGGTCCCGATGAATCGAGCAGCTCTTCTGAAGGCCTCCACATCATCGACGGGAAGCAATATCCTGCTCAACGCGCCAGCTCTGCTCATGTCTTTAAATTCTTCCATTAACTCTATGCCGATTATATGGTTCAGGCCAGTCCGGCCATCATCTGCGGAATAGCCTCTATCATTTCTTCGTCAGTGCGGCTGAACAAACTCACCAACTGGCCGTCATACATCACCCCGATCCGGTCGGACAATTCCAGAGCCTCGGACAGATCGCCGGTGATGAGCAAGATGCCCGCCTGCTCACGGGCCGTGAGCAGCACGTTCCAGACATCCTCTGCTGCAGCGATATCGAGTCCCTGGGTGGGCTGTTCGGCAACTATGAGCCGCGGCTTGCGGTAAAATTCTCGCGACAACACCATCTTCTGCAGGTTGCCGCCGGAAAGCTGCCAGGCGAGCAGGGCAGCATTGGGCGGCCTGATATCGAACTCCTTGATCAGGTAATCCAGTTTCTCGCGGGCTTCGTGTTTCGGCAGCCACGGCCCGGATTGAAACCCCTGCCGGGTGGTGAGCAGAAAATTATCGAGCATATCAAGCCCCTGACAGGTGGCTAGTCCCTGCCGGTCTTCAGGGATATAGCTGAGCGCTTTGTCCCACGAGCGCCTGGCGAAGAAATCCCGGCTATCCCGGCCCAGCAGGGTGATTACCCCCGTGTCCACTTTCTGCAGCCCGCAGACCGATTCTACCAGCGGTTTCTGCCCGTTGCCCGCAACGCCGACGATGCCGACTATCTCGCCCTGGCGGATCTCGAAGCTGATATCCTTAAGCCCGTCTTTATTGAGTCCTGAGACCTTAAGCACCTGCTGGCGTGTTTCCATGGGCTGGTGGTCCACTTCCAGCAGAACTTCCCGACCGACCATCATCTCGGCCAGTTCCCTGGTTGAAGACACGCGGGCGGCTTCCATTAGGCCGACAATTTTTCCCCTTTTGAGAATAGCGATATCGTCTGCTATCGACATGACCTCTTCCAGTTTGTGGCTGATGAAGACGATGGCTTTGCCGTCGGCCTTCATCTGCCGCATGGTCTCGAACAGGTTGTTTGCTTCATGCGGGGTGAGCACGGCAGTGGGCTCGTCGAAAATGAGAATGTTCGATTGTCTGAACAGCAGTTTGAGGATTTCGACCTGCTGCTTTTCACCCATCGACAGATCGGCAACCTGCGTATCCGCATCAACCTGCATGGAATACTGGTTGGCGATTTCGGCAACGCTGCGGTTCAGCCCCTTGCGGCTGAGCCAGACCCTGTCCGAGCGGCCCAGAAAGATATTTTCGGCCACCGTCATCGCCTCGACCAGCTTGAAGTGCTGGTAGACCATGCCGATACCGGCTTCAATGGCCTTCTCCGTCGAAGAAAAAGAAACCGGTGTACCGTGAAAATAGATGGTCCCGCTGTCCGGCTGTGACTGGCCGGCTAGCAGCGACATCAGCGTCGACTTGCCGGCCCCGTTCTCACCCAGCAGTGCAAGTATGCGCCCTTCATGGATGTCGAGGCTGATATCATGGTTGGCCCGGACCTCGCCGAACGATTTGGATATCTTCTCCAGCCTTATGACAGGTGCGTCGCTCATCGCTGCTGCAGTGCTATGTCTGCTGTCCCGCAATAGGCTGAACGAACTGTGACTCAGCGTCCCATGGAAAGAGGATCCAGGTATCCTGGCTTACCTCGGTGACAAAGGTATCGACCAGAGGACGCCCGGCAGGCTTTGCATAGATGGTGGCAAAATGGGCCTTCGGCGCCATCTCTTTGACCACCTTTGCGGTACGACCGGTGTCGACCAGATCATCGATCAGCAGCCATCCTTCGCCGTCTCCTTCAAATTTTTTCAGAATTTCGACCTCGCCCTGTGTGTCCTGCCAGTCATAACTTGACACACAGACCGTTTCGACCAGGCGGATATCCAGTTCCCTGGCAATTACCGCCGCCGGAACCAGCCCACCGCGGGTGATGGCAATAATCCCCTTGAAATAGCTCATGTCGAGCAAACGCCAGGACAGAGCCTTCGAGTCTCGGTGAAGCTGCTCCCAGGAAATGGGATAGGTGCGTCGATAGTCTTTGCTGCTCATTGTACTTCCTCGTTTAGTGGGTAATAGGTCACACTCATAGTATTAATCAGCAGGTAAAATATTGGTTCCCAGGGCCCCGGGTTCATCGGTTTTTCCGCGCCACCAGGAAGAAAGGACCAGAACCGCCACGGTCAGTGCATAGGGGAGCATCAGCAGCAGAGAGGACGGTATCTGAGTACCCGAGGCCTGCAGGCGGAGCTGCAGGGCCATGATGCCGCCGAACAGGTAGGCACCGAACACGGCCCGGCCCGGTCGCCAGAAGGCGAAGATGACCAGGGCAACGGCAATCCAACCGCGTCCGGCGGTGAGGTTGTTGGTCCACAAATGGGTATAGGCGAGCGATAGATAGGCGCCGCCCAACCCCATGAAAAAGCCGCCGCCCAGGACGCCAAGCCAGCGATAGCCCACTACCTTGAGTCCGGCCGCCGTCGCCGCCGCCGGATACTCGCCCGCAGCCCTCAGGCTGAGGCCAAATCTGGTGTTGTAGAGAAAGATCCATATCAGCACGGGAATGATGTAGGTCAGATAGACCAGCAGATCCTGACTGAAAAAAATCGCCCCCACTATTGGAAGTTCCGAAAGCAGAGGGATCGGCAGTGGATCGAAGCCGGGTGCGGTCAACCCCACATAAGGGGTGCCCAGGTAATTGGCCACGCCCACCCCCAGTATGGTTAGGGCCAGTCCTGAAACCACCTGATTGCCCTGGAATACAAGGCAGACGAGGCCATGAATTGAGGCCGCACAGGTGCCAGCCAAACCGGCCGCAACAAAGGCGATATAGGGATTGCCGGTCGCCTTGGCGACCAGAAAGCCGCTTAAGGCGCCGATGATCATGGTTCCTTCAACCCCGAGGTTGAGAATGCCGGAGCGCTCGGTGAAAATCTCACCGAGGGTCGCATAGAGTATAGGCGTACCGGATTGCACTGCGGCCGCCAGAAGCGGTATCAGGATCTCAATGTTCATGGGCTTTCCTGGCCACCACGATGCGATAGGAAGTGAACAGTCCGCCGGCAAGGACGGTTAACAGTATCAGCCCCTCGATAATGCCGCCAAAGGCGGCGGGAACCTGCAGGTCGAGCTGCAAGCCTTCCACGCCAACCCGCAGAGCGGCCAGCAGAAAAGAAGCGACCCCGATATAGAATGGGTTCAACCGGGCCAGCCAGGCAACGACAATCGCGGTATAGCCATAGCCGGCCATGATGCTCGGCTGCAGTCTATTGATGGTTGAGGAGGCCTCGAGGAATCCTGCCCAGGCAGCCAGCGCGCCGCTCAACACCATGACCAGCATAACCAGCCGATCGTAAGGAATGCCCGCATATTTCGCTGCCCTGACATTGTCGCCGCTGGCTTTGATCTCGTAGCCCAGCCTGCTGTACTTCAGAAATACCCAGAAGATGAGCCCCAATACCAGGCAGTGCACCAGGCCCCAACTGTAATTCGTGGCACCTATCTTACCGACTATGGCCGCTTCGGAAAACTCGGCCGTCATCGGGAAACCGTAGCTGGCCGGATCCTTCCAGATGCCATAGACAAGATAGTCGAGAATCAGGATGGCGATATAGTTCATCATCAGAGTGACGATGATCTCGTTGGTCTTCAGTTTCTGTCTGAGAAAGGCCGGAATAAACCCCCACAGACCTCCGGCCGCCGCAGCCATGACGACCATCAGGGGAAGGACGATGTAGGACGGCGCCTCGGGCAGCGACAAAGCCACCCAGGTGGCGCCGACGGCGCCGAGGGCGAACTGGCCTTCGGCGCCGATATTCCAGACCTGCAGTTTGAAGGCCAGGGCGACGCCGAGGGAGCAGAGAAAAATGGGCGTGGCCTTGATGATCGCATCCTCGAGGGCATAGCGATTGCCAAAGGCTCCTTTGAACAGCACCACGAGACCCTCAATCGGTGAGGTGCCGCCGATAAAGAGAATTATTCCGCCGAGCAGCAGGGATAAGCAGATTGCTGCAATTAAAACAAGACAGGAGCCCCAGCCAAGGGGCTCCTGTCTTTTTACGACCCGTAGAAGAGGCATAAAATTGCTCACCGGCGCACCTCACTTGTCTGGCGACCTGATCGCATCTCAAAGCGATGGCGCCCCCGGTTTCATGGACGGCACAGAAATGACTCTGCCGTCGGAATTCGCCGTCGAACTATTCGGTGGTACCGATAACTCCCTGGATGAACCAGGTCATGCCGAGCAGTTCTTCGTCGCTCATGGCCGCGCCGGCAGCAACCTTCTCAGCTCCTTCCTGGTCCTTAAGCGGACCAACGAAGACTTTCTCGCCGCCTTTGATGGCCTCTTTCTTAGCCATTACCTTGTCCTGCACCTCTTGGGGCACCATGTCGCTCATCGGAGCCAGGTCAACGATGCCTTCCTTCAGTCCCGGCCAGGTGGATGCGGCCTTCCAAGTTCCCTCCTTGACCTGTTTGACGGTCTCGACATAGAAAGGACCCCAGTTCCAGATCGGTGCGGTCAGGTGCGCTTTCGGGGCGGCCTGGCTCATGTCGGAATTATAGCCGATGGAGTAGACGCCTTTTTCCTGGGCGGCTTCCTGCGGAGCGGGGGAATCCTGATGCTGGGCAATGACATCGGCACCCACATCGAGCAGAGACTTGGCTGCTTCCTTCTCGGTGGCGGGATCGTACCAGGTCTTGGTCCAGACCACCCGGACTGTAACCTCAGGATTCATGGACTGGGCGCCGAGGGTAAAGGCGTTGATTCCCCTGATCACCTCGGGGATCGGAAAGGCGGCTGCATAACCGATAATGTTCGATTTGGTCATGGCCCCGGCAACCATACCGGAGAGATAACGGGCCTGGTACATGCGGCCGAAGTAGTTGCCCATGTTATCGGCCATCTTGAACCCTGAACAGTGCATGAAGATGGTCTCGGGAAACTGCTTGGCAACCTTGAGCATCGGATCCATATAGCCAAAACTGGTGGCAAAAATCACATCATATCCCTTGCGGGCCATGTTGAGCATGACGCGCTCTGAGTCGGGGCCTTCGGCAACTGCCTCGACATAGGAAGTTGTCACCCCGTCCATTTTTTCCAGTTCCAGACGTCCCTGATCATGGGCGTAAGACCAACCGGCATCGCCGATCGGCGACACATAGACGAATCCAATATTCATATCCTCGGCCGCTACCTGCGTAACACAGAGCCCAACGCCGAGCAGCGCCGTCGTCAGAATTTTACTAAAACGCATGTTTTCCTCCTGCTAAACCTCGTTAAAATTATTGGCTACCGTGCAAAATTTGGATTTTGGTTCAAGATCAAGGCCCGTGAGGAAATGCACCGCAGGCGGAAATGCCTCACGGGAACAACATTCCCACACGCAACCCAGAGATTGGACAAATACAACTTTTCGGGGCGGCCGATTAAAGTACCTGCTTTAAAAACAGTTTGGTTCTATCTTCGCGGGGAGCGATGAAAAAATGTTCCGGGGTTCCTTCCTCGACCATTTTCCCCTCGTCCATAAACAGCACCCGGTCGGCAACTTCCCGGGCAAAGCCCATCTCGTGGGTAACGACCATCATGGTCATGCCTTCCTTGGCCAAAGTTTTCATGACGTCCAGAACCTCACCCACCATTTCCGGGTCCAGGGCCGAGGTCGGCTCGTCGAAAAGCATGACTTTAGGATCCATGGCCAGGGCCCGGGCTATTGCCACCCGCTGCTGCTGACCGCCCGAAAGCCTGGAAGGATACTCGTTCTCCTTCTCACCAATCCCGACTTTTACGAGCAGCATGCGAGCCTTGTCCTGGGCTTCCTTCTTCTTGCGCTTGCGCACGCGCATCTGAGCCAGGGTCAGGTTTTCCAGTACCGTCTTGTGGGGGAAGAGGTTGAACTGCTGGAACACCATGCCCACTTCAGCCCGAATTTTATTGATGTTGGTCTTCTTGTCGACAATGTCCACTCCGTCGATATAGACATGGCCCTCTTCAAACATCTCCAGACCGTTAATGCAGCGGATAAAGGTCGACTTGCCGGAACCGGACGGACCGATTACAACCACTACCTCACCCTTGTCCACCGTGGTCGAGACGCCGTCGACCGCGCGCACCACAACCCCTCGTCCGGTAAAAATTTTTGTGACATTCTCAGCTTTAATCACTGACTCTATACCTCCGCTCCAGATAGAAGACAAATTGCGACAATACCGACGTGACAATCAGATACATGGCAGCGACCACCAGCCAGATCTCGAACGTGGCAAAGGTCGAAGTGATGATCTCGCGACCGGATTTGGTAAGATCGGTGATGGCAATCACCGATACCAGCGATGAATCCTTGATCAGGCTGATAAATTGGCCGGAGAGCGGTGGAAGAATCCGTTTGAAGGCCTGGGGCAGGATGATATCCATCATCGCCTGGGGCAGACTCATCCCCAGCGACCGGGCTGCCTCCATCTGTCCCTTGGCAATGGACTGGATACCAGATCTGATGATCTCCGCCACATAGGCCCCGGCAAACAGCGCCAACGCCCCTATCCCCGCGACGTTGCGGTCGAGGTTGAAAACGGTACCAATGAAGAAATAGGCAATGAAGATCTGTACCAGCAGGGGCGTCCCTCTGATCACCTCAACATAGATAGCGGCCAGAGTTCTCACCGTGTAATTCTTGGAAATTTTCATCAGCCCGGCAATCAGGCCGATGATCAAGCCGAACACGCTCGAAACTGCCGATATCCACAGGGTAGTCCAGAGTCCGGTGAGCAGCGGCCCCATATTCCATTCGTAGACGAAACCTATGGTATCGCCTTCGAAGAGGTCGTCACCGGCATCGACCTTAATCGTCTCGCCGTCCACGGTCACTTTCTGCTGCTCTCCGTCCAGAGAGGCCAGGGTGACGACGGCATCGCGTCCCGAAGCCGACACTTCTTTCACCACCCCGTCAAATGGCGTTTTTATTGCGTCTTCGGCCTTGTAGAGGAAATATTGCGGAACCCGGTACCAGCGCCATTCATAGTCAATGCGCGATACCGAGCCCCAGATTCCTGCGGCCAGCAATATCAAGATGCCGGCCAGCAGGAGTTTCCAGGGCCACACTTTGTCAGTGGCTGTCACTTGACTACGCCTCTATTGAATTTCTTTGAGCCAGGAATCGTCGCCAAACCACTTGTTGTAAATTCTTTCGTAGGTCCCGTCGTTCTTGATTTGGAACATGAAATTGTTGAGCCAGTTGAGGAAATCGGGATCACCTTTTTTGACGGCCCAGGCCAGCGGCTCGTAGGTGAACGGCTCATCGAGATGGTAGATCTTACCTCCGCCCTTTTCAGCGTTGGCAATGGCGTTGAACGGCAGATCGTAGACAAAGGCGTCAATTTTACCGTTTAGCAGTTCCATTACACCTTCCTGCTCGGTCTCGTAGCTGATGTAGGTGGCGTTGCCCAGCAGCCGCTTGGTGGCCTGCTCACCGGTGGTGCCCAGTTTCGAACCAACTGTGTATTTAGGATCGTTGAGATCTTTGTAGTACTCTATGGCACCCTCGTGTTTCTTTGCTACCAGTGCCGACTGGCCGATAATGATGTAGGGCTGGGCGAAATTGATGGACATGTTGCGCTGCTGGGTGAGGGTCATGCCAGACATGATAATGTCGAACTTGTCGGTCAGCAGCGCTGGGATGATGCCGTCCCAGGCGGTGGACACCAGTTCGAGCTCCACATCCATGGCCTTGGCCATACGTTTAGCCATATCCACGTCAAAACCGATGATCTCACCCTTCTTGTTGGTGAGCTCGAACGGCATATAGCCGGGTTCCATGCCGACACGGAGTTTGCCTCTTTTCTGAATCTCCTCCAGAGCACCGGCAAACAGGGTGGTGGTGCTGAGCATAAATGCTGCCAAAACAACACACATCATTACTAGTCTTTTCATTACGTTCTCCTTTTAATTATTGAATCGTCAGATCAGGCGGCTGTAGACAATCGAGTCGGCCGCTTCTATCACTGCCTATCTTGGTGATTGGCCCCTGTTCAAACTTTCCCAGACTCCCTGTGCACCTGAAGTCACTGACTATTTTGAACAACCGGCAAATCATCGAGGACTATCACGATCACTTGAATACATCGGAAACACAGTCAGACCGGGCAGTACCTTTTCAGCTGCGCACCCGATCCACCTGGGTTGTCGGATGGCCCCAGGCCGTAAATCCGCCCCCATCCCTCCTTCAACTGCAATACATCCAGCGAAGTGCTTTTTATAACACAGCCCCTGTCCCAGAACAACTTCCTTTTCATCAATCCAGAGACTATGCGAGAAGATTTTTTGTCTTCGCTCATAAAAAGGCAGTAGAGGGCCATTGCCTGGCTGGACGACCTGCGCCAGAGCCAGGTTCCAACCGAGATAAGCATTGCCAGCGCCACGGAATTTGGGCTATGGTTCGATCTATGCATCGCGCCTCTTCCAACAATGCTGAGGAGTTATTATTTCCAGTCCTCTCAGTGCGCTCGATCGGGCTTACCTTTCCCACATCCCAGAGAAGTGAACTACCCTGACACTCATGATCACGCTTGACGAAAACTCTTTAATTGGTCACGGAACTCTGCGGGCCTGCTACCTGCACCCCCAGAACAGGGAACTCATCATCAAAGTGGGGCTTCCCGGCAGACAAGGCGGAGACGATGCCAACCGCAAAGAATTCATGAGCTACAAAAAAATCCGACAAAGTCATGAGCGCCTTCACCATATCAGCCATTGTCACGGTTTTGTGGACACAGACAGGGGAGAAGGACTGGTCTGCGATTGTATCCGCGATTCCAACGGCGAGATCGCCAAAACAATCTGGGATATCGTGGTGTACCAGGAAACCTGCAATATTGCCGAAATTCAGGAGGCGGCCCTCACCCTGTGCAACTACCTGATTGCCAACGATCTGTTTTTATTCGATATAAACCTGAAAAACATTGTCTTAAAAAGAATGCAGGACAATTCATGCAGAGCTTACGCGATAGACTTGAAAGGCCCCTTCGACAACAAGGAGTTTCTGCAGTTGTCGAGCCGGATAAAATTGTTGGGTCGAAAAAAGCTGAAACGGCGATCGCAACAACTGCTTGAAAGAATCATCCAGTTCCGCGCCCAGCGGGAACTGCTGAAAAACTCGGAAAAATAGTGTACCACCCCTGAACCGTTCAGATCTGCTCGAGTTTCAGATAGAGGTCTCCCCTGCCCTGCGGCCCGATTCCGCCCCGGCCCCGCAGTCTCAGTTTGGTGCCGCTCTTGCTGCCGGGAGGGATTTTGACTCTGAGCATCTCCTGCCCCTCGGGCCCTTGAGTCACCACTTGGACACTTTTGCCGTGCTCCAGTTCCTGCCGGGTCAATCTCATCAGATAGGTGAGATCGTCAGCTCCCGAGTCCCAAGCTTGGGGGACCGGCTCTTCCTGCTGTTTCGCCCCTCCCAGAAGAGACCCGAACGTCCTGCCCATGTTTTTAAGCAGTGAGTTGGATGTACCCCCTTCAAGGCCCTTGCCGGCAGATCGCATTAAAGCCGGCCCGGCCAGGGAACCAAGCATGAAGAGGCCGCCAATGAACAAGCCTTTGCCGCCAAAAAAGCTTTGCCGGACAAAACGGCTCGATGAGCGGAACCCACTGCGCTGAAACTCCTGCAGCAGCCCTTGGAACATGGCCTGAAACCTCGGGTCGCGAAACAGGTCGCGGAGAATATCTTCCTGGCTGTAGGAGAAGCCGCCCGGACCGCCGTTTTGCTGCCAGTCCATGCCGGCCGCTTTGGCCGCATCGTACTGTGAGCGTTTATGCGGATCGGTGAGGACTCCGTAGGCTTCGGCGATCTCCTTGAATTTTTCTTCCGCCTGCGGGTCATCGGGGTTGCGGTCCGGATGACAGCGCATCGCCAGCTTGCGGTACTGGCTGCGAATCTGCTCTTCATCCGAATCTGGGGTCACCCCGAGAATCGCGTAGTAATCTTTTATCCCGCCTTCCATGCGCGTGCACCACCATTACGTTTTGTAGCTCAAGCCGGCCTCGTAATCTGCCGATTCTTCTAAGAACTATATAAAGCGGCTGGAAAATTGCCACCGCTTTTCCCTCAGCAGGTGGATCATTTGTGCCGAACAGCCCTAGAAACTCTGCTTGCCGCTTGTCTCAACTCCAAGAGTCGTTTATGGTTGTACAACCTGACGATTATTACTTATTTGGAACACATCAGGACCATTGATGACTATAAAAATCCGCCCGCATCACTCACCGATCAGGGGGTTTATCTTTCATCTGCACCCGCGCAAAGTGGTTGCCGAAACGATCAGGTTCACCCTCAGTTTCGGTCTGGGCGGTATGGCGGCCACCCTTTTTCTGGTCCTTGTTCTCACCGGTGTACTCCAGCTCTTGAGTTATTCATCCGACAGCACCGAGGCCTACCAGTCGATCATTGATATGTACGCCGCTCCCTCGCTGGCCGGGTTTATAAGAAACGTGCATCACTGGGCCGGCAATCTGCTTGTTCTGGTCAGTGTGCTGCACCTGCTCAGGGTCTATCTGACCGGTGCCGCTGACCGAACCCGCAGGCTTAACTGGTTGATCGGCTGTACTTTGCTGGTGCTGGTGCTGGGTGCCAATTTTACCGGTTACCTGCTGCCCTGGGACCAGCTTGCCTTCTGGGCGGTCACCATTTTCACCAATATGGTCGGCTATGTACCGCTCGCCGGGGTCCAGATCAGCGAGCTGCTGCGGGGCTCGGCCGAGGTGGGCCCGGCCACCCTGGAAAACTTCTTCGCCATTCATGTGGGCTTGATTCCTCCTTTTATCGTCGTGCTCCTGGTCTACCACTTCTGGCTGATCCGTAAATCCGGAGGACTGGTGCGCTCGCGAGACAGCGGCCAGCGGCCTGTCATGGTCGCCGCGGTACCTACCCTGGTGGCGCGGGAGGCAGCGGTCGGCTTTGGTCTCTGTGCTCTTCTGCTGCTTTTTTCTGCCCTGGTTGACGCACCGCTGACCGACATTGCCAATCCCGGCGCCAGCCCCAACCCCGCCAAGGCGGCCTGGTATTTCATGGGCCTCCAGGAACTGTTGCTTCACCTTCACCCGACCTTCGCCATCTTTATCGTCCCCCTGTTGATGTTCCTGCTCCTGGCCTCGCTTCCTTTTATCAGGCAGGCTGGACTGGAACCCGGCCTCTGGTGCGGAGGAGGCCGGGGCAGGTGGACGGCGGCCATCTCTTTTCTGACCGGCATGGGCGGTGCAGCCATTCTGGTTGTGGTAGACGAGCTGGCCTTCAAAAACAGCGGCGCCCCCCCTGTACTTACACCCTGGCTAAGCCGAGGCATGGTACCTCTGCTGATCCTTGTCATTGCCCTGGGGCTGGTTTATCGGCTTCTGAGATCGAAGAACTTTCCGCCATCCCAATCCCTTATGGCTGTCGTTCTGCTCTGTGCGGGAATGGTATGCGGTCTCACTGTGATTGGCATCTGGTTCCGGGGACCCGGCATGATGCTGGGGTTTTCTTTCTAGAGGGATGGCAGCCATGGAACAGGAACAACACCTGCAATTGGACACTCCCAGCCAACCCAGGCGCCGAACCCTGCTCAACCGGATCTGGGCCCTGATCGCGCTACTCGCCTTTGTCGAACTGGGCTGGCTCAGTTCCTCGCTGCTGAGGGCCCGTAAAAGCAGATACGACCGCCGGCAAGGGAGCCGTTATGTCGATGCGGGCCGGGTGGAATCATTCAAGGCCGGAGACGTCAAAGCAATCCCCGAGGCTCTGTTGTTTCTCGCCTGCCTCGAGGACAATCGTTTCATCGCCTTGTCCAGGACCTGCACCCATCTTGGCTGCGCACTCTCCTGGGATACCGCAGAGGACAAATTTGTCTGTCCCTGTCACGGCTCAACCTTTGATCGTGCCGGGGTTGTACTGACTTCACCGGCCCTGCGCCCGCTCGATTTCTATCCGGTTCGGATCGAAGACGGACAGATCAGGATCGATGTCTCAAACTCACAGCGACGCGAGTCTTTCGACGCTTCGCAGACGACCACTGTGTAATGCACGCTGAACAGCCAGACAGTCGTCCCGGCCCAGAACACGACAACACCAAGGACGATTCGTACAAGTCCCACCTCTTTGAGCTGACGGCCCTGGCTGCGCTGGTTGTCATTCTTATCTCACCCTTCGTTTATTTACAGCGGGATGGTTATCGCATTGGGCCGGAGCCGGAGCCCGAACTCCATTTTGTCGGCAGCCCCCGGTGCGGCGAATGCCATCAGAACGCCTACGACAAGTGGCGGGATTCCCACCACGACCTGGCCATGGATATCGCTACCGACGACACCGTGCGTGGTGAT
>JAHEER010000162.1 GCA_024640625.1 Desulfobulbaceae bacterium | reverse complement strand
ACTAGAGCCGCCAAGGCACGCCCCAAAGTACGCCGGGCGTGTCCTTCGGCCCAGATGCCCCCCATCTGCCGGGCGATACCGATGGCCTGCTGGGCCAGGTTCAGGGTTTCTTCGACCCGTCCCAAGCCAAGGGCGATGTCGGCCTTCCTTGCGATGAACTGGTCCAGCATGATGAGCTGCCCGCCGCATTGTCTGGCCAGGGAAAGACACTTTTCCATTGCAGCGGATGCCTCTTCGTATCTCCCTCCCATCGAAAGGTTCCAGGCCCGCACACCATAGGAAAGGTAAAGCAAAACCCTGTCTCCCGCCTTTTCGGCAACCTCCAGACCCTCCCGGGACGCTTCGAGGGTGCGCTTCAGACCATCGCCGACTGGATCCTCATAGAGGTATGCAGCACTGAGCATAAGGTTCGAGGAAACGATCAACAATGAGGAGTTGATCTCACGGCCCCGGTCACGGGCCTGCTCTCCTTCGGCTTGTGCCGCGCGACAGTCACCCATCATCGTCATGGCCAAGCTTCGCATAGCAACGGCCCGTGTCCAGAAAAACCAGTTTCCCGTCTTCGCCAGCGCAATCATTCCCTCGCCAAGCAGCTTCCTCGCTTTCCCCATGTGACCCTGAAAGAGAAGAACATTGCCGATGGCAAAGGATGGGATTCCAAGCAGTCCCGGTTCGTCCAACTCCGGCGCTGCCGCGAGTACTTTCCTGTGGTACCTGATCGCCTCTCTCATCCTGTTGGCTGAATAATGGACAAGACCGATCTGATAATGCACGCGTGTCAGACGCAGCCTGTCGGTGCCCGACTTCCCATCCGGGCCGGGAAGTGATTCGGCCAGGCGCTCCGCGTCTTCCAGGGGGCCGAGGATTTCATGTGGTGCAAGCCCCATGTAGGAGACGTTGGAAAACCTGACCGTCACGTCCACCCGCCGTCGCCGGGTCTCCACCGTATCAGGTAATCGAGCCAGGGCCTCCAGCGTTTTTGAATAGTGCTTTCTGGCCTCGGCATGAGCATAGAGCCGTGCGGAGGCATCTGCGGCCTCTGACAGGTAGTCAGCGGCTTTCTTCCAGGCTTCACCCCTGAGGAAGTGCTCACCAATGATACCGGTGAATTCACCGATCCGCTCGGCGAAGAGCCTCTCCATGGTCTCTCCTGCCAGACGGTGCAGTTCCCTGCGCCGGGCCATCAGCAAACTCTCGTACGCCACCTCCTGGGTCAGGGCGTGGCGGAACATATACTCGATCTCCGGGTCGAGCGCCCGCTTCCTGACCAAGTCGTCCTGCTCCAGCCGGCTCAAGCCGGTATCAATGTCATTTCCGGTCTCGCACATCCCCCGCAGCACCCGGTACAGGAAGATGCGTCCGATCACCGCCGCCTGCTGCGCCAGCCACTTGGTGTCGAGCGGCAGACCGTCGAGCCGTGACATGAGAAGCCCCTGAAGCGTATCGGGCACGGTCACCGTCTCGATCAGTGCCGTGGTCTCCCATCGTCCCTCTCCGGTCCGCCTGAGGGCCCCCTTCTCGATCAGGGTCCGGACCACCTCCTCCACGAAAAAGGGGTTGCCCTCGACCTTGTCGACCACGATCTCCCGCAGGGCGGCCGGGATCTCTTCCAGGGTCAACAGCCCGGCCACCATTTCCGCGCTCCCCGTATCCGACAGCGGGGATAGCGTTATAGAGGTGAAGCGGTCCCCGCAGCGCTCTCGAGCCGACGCGAAGAGATGCGAACCTTCCGACCCCGGCCGCGACACGCCCACGACAGCCAGGGAATTCTCCTCGGTCAACGGGAAGAGGTGTTCCAGCAGTTCCAGCGAGGTGGTGTCGGCCCAGTGCATGTCCTCAATGGCAATCACCGCCGGGCTCTCCTTCGCAAGGGCAGTGAAGATCCCCCCCAGGAGACCGAAGGTCGCCTCCCGGAGATGCTTGGCTGGAATCCCGGCCAGGACCTCCTGCTCCTCCGGCGAAAGCCGTAGTGCCAGCAGGTTGGCGCATACCACCTTGGCTTCGGCCTCTCCGGGGAAGAACCGATCGACCGACAGGTCCAGACGCCTCCGGGCCGTATCCTCCGACTGGTCCTCGTCGATCCCCGAGGAGCGGCGGACTAGGTCGAGAAAGGGCCCGAAGGCTATCGAAGACGTGGTGGGGTGGCAGCGCCCCTCCAGCCATACGGCGGCCCCTTTCCCCTCAAGCTCCCGGCGCCACTCGGCCATGAGCCGTGACTTGCCGATCCCGGCCTCTCCGGTCACCATGACTATCTGCCCGGCACCACCCTGAAGGGTATCTTTCACTCCCCGCAGCCAGTTAATCTCCTCCTCCCGGCCCACGAAGACTTCGCGCAGATCACGGAGGCCTCGAGTCTTAGTCGGGGTCAGCCTGGTCCGCTGAAGCTCGTACACGGTCAGCAACTGTGACTTGCCCTTGACTTCGACAGGATCCAGCGCCCGGAAGACGAAGGAATCTCGCGTGAGGCGCCAGGTGCTCTCGCTCAACAAGATCTGGCCCTTCCCGGCGGCCTCCTCGAGCCGTGAGGCTGTGTTGACTGTGTCGCCGATCACCGAGTAGGGCATCCGCAACTCTGCATCTACGTTGCCCGCCACCACCAGGCCGGTGTTCACGCCGATGTGCAGGCCTAGTGGACGGTAGGTCCGGTCGTGGTGGCGCCGGTTGAACTTCTCGAGCCGCTCCATCATCGACAGCGCCGAACGCAGGGCGCGTTCCGCATCGTCCTCGTGCGCCACCGGCGCCCCGAAGACCGCCATCACCGCGTCACCGATGTACTTGTCAACGTAGCCCTCATTCTCGAAGACGGCACGGGCAAGCTCTTTCAGAATCTCCTGGATCAGCCCCGCCACTTCCTCAGGATCGAGAGACTCGCTCAGCGCCGTGTAACCGGTGAGGTCGGCAAAGAGAATGGTGACCTGCCTGCGCTCCCCCTTGATGTCGCCGACCGCTATCATTTTGTCAATCAACTTCTTGGGGATATGGTCATGTATGCTGCGCAACAACTGCTCAGTGTCCGGCCGGGCGGGGGCGGCAAGTTTGCGCCCGGAGCGGAGGGCCTCGAGCAGGTCGCGAAGCGCTCTTACGGTAGTGTCAACCACTTCG
Source organism: Desulfobulbaceae bacterium (assembly GCA_024640625.1). Lineage (GTDB taxonomy): Bacteria > Desulfobacterota > Desulfobulbia > Desulfobulbales > Desulfocapsaceae > JABDQA01. The sequence continues at coordinate 2,819 of JAHEER010000162.1, read as the reverse complement.
TCACCGAGGACAGCCCGCTGTGCCTCCTGGGAGACAATCGCTTTCTCGAGTTTCGCACATCGATCATCAGCTGACGGCATGGTGGTCTTCCTGAGGAGTTTAATTATTAGACGTATAGTAATAGCTAGGAGCAGACAAGTGAGGCTCTGTACTAAAGAGGCGTTGTATAGCCAAATGTTTCGATCGCACGACTGCCCCTGTAAATGCCTCGTGACCGTGATTGATAGGAATTAGCTTTTCGCGGAAAGTACTGACATCTCAGAACACCCATCTCTCCGACTGTTGTGTAATCAAAAAATGACCTTATCTGACTGTTTCGGGATACTGTACGCTATGGCCATATTTTGATGATATAGGCAGGTGCGCTATTCAAATCATTAAACAGCTGACAAGATGTTGGGCTTCGTTTCATGATGGCACCTCCGGTTTCATTCGCTATGGCTCGGAACCATAAAAGTTCCAATGTGCTGATCGAACTTATGGCAGAAACTACAATTGCCGTTAAAAAGCGATATATAGTGATTATCGTTGCCGCCTGCCAAGTGGATCAAGTGCATCATCTCTGCAAAGGGAGGCCCCTCGGTGGAATCGGCACGATGACAACTCAGGCAGACGGCCGGGATATCCAGCGTGGCGCCTAAAAGATTAGGGTGCTGTCCAGTCAATACTGTTTTTCCAGCAACTAACTTGGTGAGTCTGGTTTGCAAGCGAGGATCAACTCGCTCGGTAAGGTTCTTCATGATGGTGCTGAGACGAACGTCTCTCTGCTCAGCCGGAAGCACAACATGGCAGTCAACGCAACCACGGGGAAACGGGTCACTGATATTGGGCCCTGAGTTGGGGTTAATAGGAATGTCCTCCGTAGCTTTAGCCTCTCTAACCATACATAAACCAAACAATATCATGGAGGAGATCATCAGGGAGGTGACAAAAGTGCGCAAAAGATGAACTTGTTTATCGTGCATGATTTTCCTCCACCATGGCTATTAGTGGGTATCGCCTAGACACCCTTTGCATAAATATGTAATGTACGTTACATTACATATTTGGCCCTGTCAAGAGATTCTTTTGGCGTTTTCTAAGAGCCCTGACAAATATAAATTGGGGTTATATCCAGAATAGCAGGAGGATGTACTGGGTCATGCCTCGTAGGCTGCAAGAAAAACATCGACCGCCGCTTTAACAATTGCTTTCAGATCGATGTCGGAAGGCCCGGCATCACCGATCGACATGAGGATGTTATCTTTGCAGATGATCATTCCCAAAAAGAACTGTGCTGCGATAGCAGGGTTCTCAATATCGAGGCGTCCAATGGCAACTTCTTTTTTCAAATACTCGGCAATCCCGTTGAAGGTTGTTCCCGGGCCCTTGTCGAACCAAAGCCTAGCCAGATCGGGGAATACTGCCACGTTGGCAATTGCCAGACGATACTGATTGATAGCGTTAGCGGACAGTGCCAATCTACCTACAGTGAAGCCCATTCGCTCGAGTCCCTCGCGCAGGGGCCTGTCGGACAAGATCCCAACTTGCATCTCACCGAGCATTTCATTCGCCAGAGCCTCAATGACAGCACCGAGAATCCCCTCCTTATTGCCGAAAAACTTGTAGAGAGTGGATTTTGACCCCCCGGAGCGTTGGATAATTTCATCTACGGTAACAGCGACATAGCCTTTTTCAATGAACAGTTCGTAGGCTGCCTCCATCATGGCCTGGCGTCGTCTTTCGGCGGCGGATTTACTCGTCTTGCGAGGACACATGTAACGCTCCTGTGTTTGTGACATCTTATGAAATAACAGAATTACAATAATAAATCGAGCTATTCGGTATAGCTTTCTGCAGGCTCCTTTTTAGTAGAAATATGGAATTCTTAGCAGATAGCACAAAACAGGAAACCGGCTAGGAACTATCAGTTAGAAGTTGCTAGGCTTTACACTGAGACCACCCCTATTGCGCCTCTCCTGGCATCAGGACAATTGTCCCCATAGCTATCTAATCATCTTTGCTGCATTAACACAGGACTGTCTCGGGATGTAGTATCCAGTCTGGGAGGCACAGAGAGCGTTAGCGAACGCCTCTGCTTCGGGAGCAGGTGCGCTATGGCCATATTTTGATGATATAGCGCAGTCCGATAGCACACCTGCCTTTTCGAAGCTTATCCGCTATAGCTATTTTTTCTCTTGACATAGCTGACCAGTTTAGTATGATATTCACCAACAGGGCCCTTCTTCAGCCCTTCCTCCAAAAAAACGTTAGAAACCCATAGAACCCGTTGCCCCACTCTCCCCCTCCTGGAAAGTGGGGCTTTTTTTTCTTTGGTTCATGAACCAAAGGAAGGAGATAGTCATGGCCACCAAAGCGGAGAAACTGCTTAACGTTTTTCTTTTTTTACTCGTATTGATCTGGTCATCCAACGCGAAAGCCCAGAGTCCGCCCTCAGCAACCGAAGTCTCGCAATATATGGGGATCTTGGCCGCTGCCGCAAAAGGTGATGCGAATGAACTTAAAGATCTCATTGCCAAAGGAGAAAATCCAAACATTCGAGATAGTCATGGGCGAACGCCACTTCATGTTGCAGCTTTCGGAGGACACCACCAAGCCATGCGGATACTGGCAAATGCAGGAGTTGATCCAAACGCTTTGGAAAATGATCGTTACGACATCATCACAATCGCAGCGGTTGAAAATGACATCCCTACTCTCAAACTGTCATTGGAGCTGGGTGGAAGTGCAAAAAACATAACCAGTCGCTATGAAGGAACCGCTCTGATAGCTGCTGCACACCTGGGTCATTTTGAAGTCGTCCAAATATTGATAAAGGC
>JAHEER010000055.1 GCA_024640625.1 Desulfobulbaceae bacterium | reverse complement strand
CACAACTATTTCCAGCGAGAAAAGGTTCCCATGAGCGACTTACTATTTGAGATCGGCAGCGAAGAAATTCCGGCCTCCTTCATTCTTCCTGCGGCAGGTCAATTGGAGCGCATGTTCTGCGGCAAGATGGAAGCGCTCGGACTGCCGTTTGATTCAATCGCCTCGTATGCCACGCCCCGCAGATTGGCTCTGCTGGTAAAAGGGGTTGCCACGGGACAGCAGGACGTCGAGGAGGTAGTGCTTGGGCCCTCTGCGCAGGCGGCCTTTGACCAGGACGGCAGGCCGACCAAAGCAGCCGAGGGTTTTGCCCGTTCGAAGGGAGCCGGCATCGACGATCTGGAAGTAGTGGAGACCTCCAAAGGAGAGTATGTGCAGCTGACCAGAACGGTGGTGGGCAAGCGGACGGCCGAACTTCTCCCAGCGCTGCTGCAGGACCTCATTCTTGATCTTTCGTTCCCCAAGTCGATGAAATGGGGCGCTAATCAGCACAGTTTCGCCCGGCCGATTCAGTGGATCGTGGCTTTGTTCGACGGCAAGATTGTCGACTTCGAACACGAGGGTATTGCGGCCGGCAACAAGACTTTCGGGCACCGATTCATGGCCCCCGAGGCGGTGGTCATCAATGACCCGGACGCCTATGCGGATACTCTGGCAGGGATGTCTGTGATCGGCGATTTTGAGCTAAGAAAAGAAAAAGTGCTGGCCGAGATCAAAGAGGCCGTTGGTACCGCCGATTTTGGCACCGCTGCTGAGGTTGCGGTGGACGAAGGGCTGCTCGAGACAGTCACCAATTTGGTGGAAGCGCCGTTTGGCGTCTGTGGTCGTTTTGACGATAGATTCCTTGAGGTGCCCGACCAGGTGCTCATCACCTCGATGAGAGAGCATCAGAAATATTTCCCTGTGGTTTCCACTGCCGGGAATCTGCTGCCCGGCTTCGTGGCGGTAAACAATACCCGGGTGATCAATCAGGATCTCACCCGTGAAGGACATGAACGGGTTCTGCGGGCCAGGCTGGAGGACGCCTATTTCTTTTTTGAGTCGGACAAGAAAAGACGACTCGAAGATCGGGTCGAGGATCTTGATGGGGTAATATTTCAGGCCACCCTGGGCTCCATGAAAGAAAAGACTGGACGTATCGTCAAGCTCACCAGGCTCTTGTCAGAACTGCTCGTCCCCGAGCTGGTCGACGACGCCTGCCGGGCTGCCCTGCTCTGTAAAGCAGATCTGACCACCGATATGGTCGGCGAGTTTCCAAGTCTGCAGGGCGTGATGGGGCGTGCCTATGCGCTTCACGACGGTGAAAACGACGTCGTCGCCACAGCCATCCAGGAACATTACATGCCGCTGCGCTCGGAAGCCGAGTTGCCGGGTTCGGAAGCGGGGGCCCTGGTAGGTATGGCTGATCGAATCGACACCATAGCCGGCTCTTTCGGCATCGGCCAGAGCGCCACCGGCACCGCCGATCCCTTTGGTTTGAGAAGGTTGAGTCTGGCGTTGCTGCACCTGATCGAAGATCGGTCCTACAGTCTCGATCTTCCCGCCGTCTTCGCCAAGGCACTGGCTCTGTATGGAGACCGGGTAGACGGGTCAGGCGGGACGGTCGACAGAATTGTCCAGTTCGTCCGGGGTCGATTTGTCAATGACTGTGTTCGTCAGGGGATGGAGCAAAGTGCGGTCGAAGCCGTCGTCTCGGTCAAATTTGTCGATGTAACCGACTGCCTGAAAAAGATCGACGCGTTTGCGGGTATCAGAAACGACCAATCCTTCGATCTGTTGGCTGGCTCGTTCAAACGGATCAGAAATATTATCAAGGATAACAAAGAAGCGGCTGTGGATGCCGCTCTTTTCCAAGAGGATGCCGAAAAGAACCTGTTCAGCACCTATGAGCAGCTTGAGAGAATCGGTACTGAAAAGCTGGCGTCAACCGATTACCTTGGCTTTCTCACCGAGATGATGGCACTCAAGGAGCCGGTTGATAAGTTTTTCGACGAGGTCATGGTGATGACCGATGATGAGGCGGTAAAAACTAACCGGCTGAACCTGCTGACCGGTATTAACCGGCTTATCCTTCAGGTTGGTGATATATCGAAGATGCACTCCGAATAGCATCCTCAACGATCATAAAAAAAGGCTGCTCCGATTGGGAGCAGCCTTTTTTTTGTGGAATATCCAGCCGATCAGCTCTTCGGATGGCAGGGCATGCACTTGGCGAATTTTTCAGCCAGTTCCGGCTTTTCTTCTGCTGCTTGCTTGTGACAGTCTTTGCAGTTCTTATGCGCGGCGCCTTTGAAGCTGTCCAAGCCCTTAGGCATGGTCGCACCCTTGTAGTGGCAGTCCTCGCATTTGCCGATCTCCTGTCCCTCTTCGTAAGGAACCTGCTTGCCGTCCTTGGCGCTGTGATGGCAGTCAGCGCACTGGGCGAATTCCTGATGCTTGGCATGGGGAAATACCGCCGGCTTGGGTTTTTTGGCCTTGTCTTTTTCGGCCTGCAGCGTCATCTCCGCCGGACCTTTATCGGCGGCAATACTGATGCCGGCAACGCAGAAAAAGACCGCCACAAAAACGCACATCAACACTTTTCTACTCATAACCTTGCTCCTCATTTAGATTAATCTCCACCTTTCGGCAAAACTGCAACTGAGCCACAATGTATTCCCCATTGTATAACGGGTTTATGAGCATATGTCAAGGTACTACAATATTAAAAAAAACCAGTTAACGGATTGAAAACATTCTGTAAAAAATCATCCTGAACCATAGCTGTGCAGACCGGACAGCAGAAAATTGACGCCATAGTAAGTAAAGATCACCGCCAGCAGGCCGATAAGGGACAGCCAGGCGATGGCTTTGCCGCTGATGCCCCGGGTATAGCGAGCGTGCAGGGTGATGGCGTAGACGAACCAGGTGATCAGTGACCAGGTTTCCTTGGGATCCCAGCTCCAGTAGGTACCCCATGCCGAGTTCGCCCAGATTGCCCCGGTGATGATACCCGCGCTGAGCCAGATGAACCCGAAGATCATCGATTTGTGGATGATATCGTCCATCACCTTCAGGGAAGGTAACAGAGAGGTTTCTCCAGCGTTTGAGTCGTTACCGAAATATGATTTGAGCAAATACATGATTCCCAGGGCGGCGGCGATGGCAAAGGCGGCGTAGCCGACAAAACAGGTAATCACATGGGCCAGCAGCCAGTTGGACTGCAGGGCTGGGACCAGCGGATTGATCCCCTTGTTGATTGGTGCAAAAGACCCATAAGCCATGGCTAGAAAAGCAAGCGGCAGAGCAAAGGCACCGATGGTCCGGGTTTTGAATTTCCATTCGATACCGAGGTAAAGAATAACGATGGTCCAGGCAAAAAAGACCACCGATTCGTACATGTTGGTCAGCGGGGCATGGCCAATGCCCATCTTATAAGATTCAACCCAGCGCAGGCCGAGGCCGGCGGTCTGGATCACCAGCGCGGCCACCGTGAACCAGGTCGCAAAGCGGCCGACCGTGCTGCTCCGGAACAGCAGGGCACCGATGTAGAGAAAAGATGCGAAAAGCAACGTAAAGGTGGTGATGCCTAAAAGCTGTGAACTATCCATGCCAGATGCTCCGATTACTGATCAAAAACTGTGCTTGATTAAAATCTGCACTATAAAAGGTTTACTTCAATCCTTATTGCCGGTGGACTGTAAAAATGTGCCGAGTTCCGCGAAATGGTTCTCGAAACCAGTCCGGTTTTTGTTTGCCGATCCGCTCAGAAGTACATGGGTGTTGTCCTTCTCATGGCTCAATAGCAGCCATATCCTTCGATGCGACATGAAAAAGGCCACGTAGAGACCAAAAAGCATTAGTCCGCAGCCGATGTAGACCCACCAGACACCGGGATCTTTGGCAACCTGAAGGCCGGTGGCATACATCTGTTTAGCGGAAACCTGGTAGGTACCGTTCTGACGCTCGATATTCACCTGGGCCCCATCATCGATCCAGATAGTCGCCGGTGATTCATTCCCGTCGCTGAACCAGAGTTTCGAGGAGACGATCGACTGTCCCATGACCTTGGCGTTGATCACCCCGAATTTCAGATTTGCTTCCCCCCAGCTCTCCTGCTGCTGAAAGGGGACGATGAAGGTCCGGGTCTCTCCCGAGGGTGCCTGTATGGTCACCACGAAGTCCTGATAGGGTTCGTAACTTGACTGATAAAAGGTGACCCCCCGGTAGCTCAGGGGATCGTTGACCTCGATCTCCTTAGTAAGCACCTCTTTACCCTGTTCAATGACGGTGAGGCTCGAGGTATACTCCTTGGGCATGCCATTGGGGTAGAAATCTATCTTGAAATTGTTGCAGCGTACGGAGAAGTCGAGCTCTGCAATGCCCTTGCCGCCGAAAAGAAACACCCTGCTGCTCTCCTGGGTCTCGGGGATCGTCACAAAGCCCTTATAACCGCCGAGCGAGCCGATGATCGCGCCGAGAAAAATCACCAGGATCGAAGAGTGGACAAGATAGACACCGGTGCGGGTCCAATGCCCTTTCTGGGCAAAGAGAATTGTCGACCCGTCACTCTCCCGGCTGCTGGCTTTAAATCCTTTCTTTTGCAGTTTTTCAGTGAGCGTATTCTGCACTTCGGAAAGAGAGCCCCGAGTTGTCCAACTGATCTTGTTGGTCATTTTCTGCAACCGCTCGGCCGGCAGGGCCAACCCGTCAGCGGTGACCTGTTTCCAGACCCCGGGAAACCTCTCAATGGAGCAGATGATCAGGTTGAAGGCCAGCAAAAAGAGCAGCGCCAAAAACCACCACGAGTTGTACATGTCCGGAATATCAAGAACAGCAAAAATCTGGGCTGCCTTGGGACCATAGTTGGTGATATAGAACTCGGCTGCTTCTTTCTGGGGGATGAGCGTTCCGATAATTGAGGTAACGGCAATGAGAAAGAGAATGACAAGAGCGAGTTTTACGGAGGCAAAGAATTGCCAGATAGAATTGTTTTTTTGCATAGTTGTGCTTACATAATAACGATTATCAAAACAAGGCTATTTGCTACCATGTGGTGCCTGGGTACGCAAGTTAAATGATCACCACGGTCACAAATAGCAGCCGCAAATGTAAACGGTTTAAGCAATCTTTGAAAGAAATATCTTAAATAGCTGGGGGTTTTCGGTGAACATAGTATGGTGCTGGCTGTGCGAGCAGCGGTGGAAGATTTAATTAGAAACTCAGGATGCAGCCATGGATTTCGTCAAAGCAGCCACACTCGATGAGTTTGCTGATATATCCCACAAAGTGATCAAGTTGATTGGCCGACCTGTAGGCATCATCAAACGGGAAGACGGCACCTTTTTCGGGATCGAAGCATCCTGCAAGCACCAGGGAGCTGATCTCCTTGCCGATTATCGCGGTGGAGGGATCGCAGTGTGCCCCAGGCATAAATGGGAGTACGATCTGGAGACCGGCAGATGCATCAACCACGACTCGCTGCCGCTGAAAAAATATGAGGTAAAAATTGACGGCAACGACGTGCTCGTAGCCATGCTGCCGAAACCAGAGAAACAGCCGCTGGATATCGATTTTGACCGGTTGAAATAGTTCCCAGCCAAAAACCATTGAGGTAGGGTGCAGGCTGGAGGGGGAGGAGTTGTTCAGCACCCCACGATAAAATGGTTGAAACCTGTTCAGAAAAAGAGTAAAAGACCATGTTCTGTCAAGGTATTGTGATTACTATCAAGAATGATAGCCCCAGCCTCCTCGGCTGCACGGGCTTGCGATAAGGAACTCAGGAGAAGAAAATGGCCAAGGTATGTCAGATCTGCGGTAAGGGACCCGTTACCGGAAACAATGTTTCCCATGCGCATAACAAAACGAGAAGACGCTGGCTTCCCAACCTGAAGCGAGTCCGTATGGTTACCGACTCCGGCGGAGTAAAAAAAGCACGGGTCTGCACCCGCTGCATCCGCTCAGGGGCCGTCGTTAAACCGGCCTGATAGATTACTCAACAGTTCAGGTACCATGGCGGGACGGGACATCCTTCTCGCCATTCGTTTTTTCGCGACTCATGATCATTATCGTCTTGCCCAGCCTCTGCGTTGTTCGAACGTTTGATCCTCAGACACACGCATAGGGCTGTGGCACAATCTCCTCCCACCTTGATATCGTAAGAATATCGCAATTTGATAAGGTACCATTAAGAGGTTTGTCATGTCCGATCAGGAAATGGAATTTCTCCCCTACGAAGAAGCTCTCAGGATTGTTGCCGCCATCCAGGAAGAAGAGGATATCCATCAGGAAAACAGGCGTGTTCTCACTGTCTATAACTATGAGGACAGGGAAATCTGCTGGTTTGACTTCGACGAAGTTATGGAAGCAGTAGGTGAGGTCGAGGCAGGAGAACGCAAAGAGACCGTGCAGAATTATATCTTGAACCGAATCCCCACCTGGGCCCGGGAGATCTGATTAGTATCCATCCGAGAACGGCACTTTTTCCTTAACTCTTCGTTTCGCGATGAACATTAATTCGTTAACAGAGGGTTACAGCAGGTATTTTGTCGCCCCGAACCTAATCTCCTGAAGTCAGCCAGTCCCCCAGCTTTTCAGGGACAATCTTGCCAGAACATGCGGCCGCATTGACCATATTTACATATTCATAGCCGTTTTTTATCACCGATACGGGGCGGTCTGCGGAAACCACGATGATAACCGTATCGGGGTGGCAGGCTGTGAATCTCAAGGCAGAGTTGTACCTGGCTCCCCGGGCCCGGTCTTCGTTGGTAATGGCCAGTCCGTCGAACAGGCAGGCAAAGCGGTGCAGCTTTCGGTCGCTGCCGATTTGCAGGGCTCCGTCCACCCGGGCCAGATCACAGGCCAGGTCGAGCAGGTTGGAACGTTCGAGATCCAGGGGATGGTGAAGATTCTGACCGGCTATATGAGTGATGGGCTGATTCAGATCCAGAACCACTGCACAGCCGAAATTTTCAGTTTCGCCATAGTGGATGATCGAGGAGATGATATGGAACAGACTGCTCCTTACTGAACTGTCAATATCATAATCGAGCAGGGCCTCCTCGACTTGAAAGAGTTTGGCCTGATGGGTCGCTGAAGAATAGGCCCCATCGGCAAAGCTGCATATGGATTGATCGTTGATCCTCAGAAAGCCATACAGCCCCTGGAAGTCTGCGGTCAAATGAAAATGGTCAATACGCCCCCTGGCGATTCCTAGAATCTGCCTGCCGTCTGAAAGGAGGCGGTTGCGGAATTTCTGCACAGCCTGCAGCAGCTTCCTGACATGCTTGTGATTGTCAAGCTGGGGCTGTTCCGCTTCATGGAAACGGGCCAGAAAATCGATGGAGTCGATATGCTCTGGCAGGATGAAGGCGAGTTCGCCGTGGGGGGATTTCAACTCCTCTCTTGTTCTGGAAATGGCTAGGATACCACCAAGTATCTGGTAGATGGAAAAGGTGTTTTGCCCACGATGAGCACCTGCGATTTCAAGTTCATGCACAATATGATCGTGTACCGCATGGGTGGCATACTCCCGCAGAAATCTGCCTGAAATACCAGAGTAGAGTTCCCGCTCGTTGGCCACATCATGGGAGAATCTCAGGGCCGCATGTTCCAGCCAGCGCTGGGTCGGGCCGGTGGAGAGTATTTCAGGATGGTGGTCGGTGAACCACATCTGATAGGGGACAGGTCCCGACTGGCCACCTACGCAAATGATGCCGTCCAGTTCCAGGTCATCGACCCGGTCGATATGGCTGTAGGGCTTGTCCAGGAGGTGGTGTCTGATCGGTAACGGCCTGTCGTGCTCATCAAAAAAGGCAGCCCGAATCTTGGTTTCATGGCCCCTCAGCAGACCGGCGGGATCACAGATATAGTATTCAGCGTCCACCGAGAGACGGTAAATCGCTCCCACCCGGCTTGGGCCGGAAAATCTGGTCAGACCGTCCTGCAAACCGATGAGGATTTCGCTGACCACCTGATTGGTGAAATGGTTATTTGGCAGACGCGTATTCATTGGCACTATTATACGCGCTTGGAGAGGTGACAGGCAAGGTAACAATGGGATGAGGGGGAAAGATGAGGAGGAGGATTAGTGTAAACGCAGGGACGTACCACGTAATTCGCATGACCAGTTACGTGATACGCCCTCTATTGCGCGTACATCGAGTTTCTTTCAGTACTGATACCTCACCCGCTGATCGTAGTAGTTGGTTGCCGGTCGAGGGATGCTGTTAACACTGTGCCGCGGGGGGACATTGTTTCCGGGCTCGTAGCGATATCCGGCTGCCTGTTCTGGCAGAGGTTGAGCTAGAATCCAGCCCTCGGGAGTTGGACAGGCAGTGGTTAAGATTTTTTCAGGAACGCCGTGAACGGTACCTAAGATTTCAACTTCTCTGCAGGCGCTTGCGGGGGCGCGGTAACTGGAAACCTGTCGATAGTCGTAACCATAGCTGGATGGCAGCGGCCTATAGCCTGGATCATACCTGGGCTCATACCGTGGCTGATAGCCCACCTCGCGATACTGCACACTGTTTTTATCCATTTCATTGCCGACCATATAGCCGACCAGTGTCCCCAGGGTAGTACCGATCAAGGTGGATTGGGTGTTGCGGCCAATGGCTTGTCCGGCCAACGCTCCGCCTCCCGCACCGAGGAGCAATCCCTGAATTCCTTTGTTGATTCTAAGATACTGGTCTGCCTGGGCGGTAGCTGCAATGGAAATGATCACGACTGCGAATAGAATAATCTTTTTCATGACGGTCCTCCTTTAGGATTAGTTTTGTACTGCTTTGTTTTCTTTGTAGGTCGAAAAGGAGGGATTTTCTAGGCGATATCAGGCGATGTCGGCTCCATGTCGGGTCGACTAAATATCTGTATGAAGGGTTTTAAGTTTTTGAAATATATTGGATAATAATGTGTGGTGACTTTCTTAAGAGACGGATTGACTGGGTAGATTCAGGAACCGATTCGATACCTATGGAGACGCTGGCGGGAGTTGAATCAGCTCGGAAGGGCATCAGCGTTTCTTGGCGTCGATCCTAATCAGGCTTCCCCCTCCCGGCGGACGGAATAGCACCTCCGCCGAAACACTTGATAATTTCATTGGTGGGGAAGTAGTTACCGAAAACCGGAGGGTCCCAGGGCGGGGGTGTTTGACCAGCCATTTGATATGCGCTTTCTGGGAATCAACTTTGGCTGACGGGGGTGAGGTCGCTCCAATCTTAGTCTGCGCTGGCAGCTTGATGCCGGCAATCAGGCTGGTGGGTGGTGGTGTGGGCACCGAAACTTCCAGTCTGATGGTCTGACCGTCCTGCTCCAGCGTGGCCGCTGCCTGTCCGGCTATGGACTGGGCTGCCAGGGTAAGGAACAGCATGGAAACGAGAAAGGGGAGCAGAAGCAGTGGTTTGGGGTATGGTGTGGTATGATTCATGGCCGATTTGTATCGATTATTCTAAAATGGAAAACTTTTGTTGCTCGGGTTGCCAGAGGTACCCGTCTCCCAGCCACATCTCTTCGAGCAGGTCGAGATCTAGCTGTGCAGAACTATCGTTGGCGAGAAGGTCGTACACCTCAAGAATCTCCTCGTCACTGATTCTGTTGTCCCCATCACTATCTGCCCAGTGATGAACACCCGCCCTGGAACTGTTAGCGCCCCTTATTTCTATTGCTTCGCTGCCGTGTCCATCGCGGACGTTTCCGGAAAATGAAAGGGTGCCATTGAAAGAGGCGTCGGTGATAATGGTATAGTAGAAGAGGCTGGAGCCGGTAATTTGGGTCAGCCATCTGATTGTTCCATCCTGCTTCCCGGCTGAAGATGGAAACGAGGCCTTGAGGGTGGCGCTGGGAGGCAGCTCTTCCTTGAGAATTATGGATACTGCTTCCGGGGATGGATTTGCGACTTTCAAAAAGACCGGAAGCGGCCTGCCGGGGATGAAATGCGGCGAGACGATGCGGGTAACCGTTGTCAGGGAGGCCGGTGCCGGAGGCGTCAGGTAGTGAACTAGTGCCCAGCCTGTGCCTAGCATGGCGGAAAGGATAACGAGAATGCCCAAGTGGCCCGGTTTTTTCGACCAGGCAGAAGACTCCGGTGTCTTTTCCGCTGCTGGATCGGAGATATCTGCTCCCGCGTCATCACGCATCGGCACAGTACTCTCACCGGAATCGAGTATTTCATTGAGTTCCACCTCGAGCGCTTCGGCAAGCTTGAGCCCGTTTTCCTTTTTTATGGACGGGTATCTCTTATTCTCCCAGCGGGACACAGTATCGGTGGTTACCTCGACCACGGTGGCGACATAGAGCTGGGTAAGCCCTTTCTGCTCGCGTATGGCCCTGACCCTGGCTCCGTCGATCTTGACCATGGCTGGTCCGGCTGGAAAAATGTCCTCACTCATGGCCTATATCTTACCAGAATTAGACGTTTGGGCAATCACCTAGCGTGTATGCGGAAAGGCCATTGCTGGTGGGCTGTAAATCGCAAACCAGTAGTAGATATCGGGTAGATGTCTGTAGATGTCGGCTGCCATTTCTCTCGCCTTCCTCCTATTCTGGTAGACAAGAAGTTAATTCAACAAACACAGCAAAAGGAGGATGTCATGCAAAAGATGAGCAGTGCGCTGATTATTATCGTTTGTCTGGTTCTTACAGGTGTCGGCAGCGTATCAGCCGCGAGCAATAAATGTAGGGTCGTCGAGGTGGAGGAAACAAGACTGGTGCTCGAGTGTGAACGTGATGCCTCGCGATTCGATGTTGATGATCAGGTGAAAATCAAAACGGTCCGCAAAGGTGCGGCGGTGGAAGGCTGTTGATCACCAATCGAAGCGGATGGTGTTATCCAAGGGCTCGACTTTGACCGGCTTGACCCGAACCTGGGTTCCCGGTTCTGGCGGTGGGACGCGGGTGGCCGGCAGGTCGATGTCCATAAGAGTGTCGAGCAATATGAGGTTGACACGTTTGGGGCCGCTTTCAATGACCATCGCATCGAGGTAGGAGTTCTTCCTCTCTTCAAGGTATTTGAGCAGCCAGTAGCGATGGCGCTGCTGCTTGACGTTGTTGGCGGTGGCGAGGGTACGATTGATCACGGAGGTGAAGTCCTTGCACATCTCCAGAGTGAAGCAGAGGCTTTTTCGCCGCACCAGATTGTTGATCTGGTGCTGCATTACAAGATCGAGCAGTCTCCTGATCGGTGAGGTGACCGTGGTATAAGAACTGACCCCAAGTCCGCTGTGGGGTTTAGCCTCGGTCGACAATTCACTGCGCGGCAGATTTTTTCGCTGCAGGCTGTTGAGATAGAGATCATCGTCGTCGCCATGGACCACCCGCCTGGTGATTTTGCCCTGCGACCTGAAAAGGCCGGGGGACATGCGGTCGGAGACGAAGCGGGCCGCCTCCGTATTGGCGAGAATCATCATCTCGGAGATAATCGTTCTGGCCGGGGTGTCGGTTTTTCCAAGCGAGACGCTCACTCGTGCATTGTTCTCTATATGGATATTTACATCCGGGAAGGGCAGCAGCAAGGCTCCTGCCTGTACACGCCGGGCGCGCAGCTTTTTACGCATGGCGTTGAGAATTTTCAGTTCCGGGTCCGAATTGATCATCCGGTCGGCGTCCTCGTAGGTCAACCGCCTGGCGACGCGGATAATCGAGGGCATGATCCTCACCCGCAATACTTCCGCTTCGGGAGACAACAGGATCATATGGCTGTAGGCCGCCCTGATCTCTCCTTGAATGAGGCTGCACATTCCCTGGGAGATATGGCGCGGCAGCATGGGGATCTGACCTTCGGGGAAGTAAATGGAAGTCCCCCGGTTCATGGCTTCCTGAAAGAGCGAATCGCCGGGCCGCACATAGTGAGCCACATCGGAGATGTGGATGCCGATCAGGTAGTTGCCGTCCTGCTCCTCCACCGTAAGCGCATCGTCAAAATCGAGGGTGGTGGCCCCGTCGATGGTCAGCGGTTTCAAATGAGTGAGATCGCGCCGGTCCGGGTCGTCGAACAAAGAGGCGTTGCCGCACTGGAGAATGGCCTCCGCCCGGTGTCTCGCTTGAGTCGAGAAAGAAACCGGCAGGTCGGCTCGCAGCAGCGGCAGATTCTCATTGACATTCCAGACGCCGGCTTTGACACAGAGGTGGTAAATGTCGTGGGGCCTGGTGCATCCCGACTGTTTCAATATCTTTCTGGCCAGATCAGCTTCCTGGGCCTCGGAGCCATGCAGGTAGTAATTCTGCAGGAGGCTGATCACCTGCTCATCGAGCGGGCTGAAATCCGCTTCTTTTATCTTACCGCTGTCAATATGTCTGAGTAATTCTGCGCCCTTGTGTATCAGCTCTTCCTTCAAGGCCTCTTTTTCCAGTCTCAGGCGCAGTTGTTCAACCTTTTCCGGCGAGTGGACCTTGATTTTTCCTTCCCGGTATTTGAAAAAGAGTTTGTCGTTGAATACTGAGCGCAGGAAAGCCGAGACGATATCGTCATCGGCGGAACGCCCAAAGGTGAGTTCGGCGAGAAAATCGGGATCGAAGGTGTCGGTGTTTTCGTTGCAGGTCAGCTCCCACAGCATCTCCAGATCTACCCGCTCCATAAGGGAGTGGCGTTTTTCTGTGGTGCTGCGCAACAGCCTGACCAGACTGTCACGGTCGGAGTCTCCGCTGTAACTGCTGGACGAGCAATGGACAATACGGGAGACAGGCAGATTCAGCTCGCGACCGTTCTGGTTGACAAGCCGTATCCTTTTCGGCTGACTGTCGGTGACATAGCCGCAAATAAATTTCCCGTTGTCCAGATACTCGATGAGTTTCCCTGAACTAACGCTGAAAAAAGACATGTAGTTGACCGAAAGCCCGCAGGCCCGGTAAAAATCCTAATGGTATTCCATCTCCTCCGTGTAACACGAATGGAAAATAGATCCTTTTTATCCTCAATGGTAAAAATATAGTGTATTTTCTACTTTTCTCCACTCATATCTCGATGAATAAAAAAAAACTGACCAAATCGGACTGAACCATGGACCAGACCGAACCCGAAATAATTAAGTCCGGTGTAGTGGCCCTTGCCGGTCCGCCGAACGCGGGAAAATCCACTCTGCTCAACACCCTGCTGGGACAGAAGATTTCGATTGTCACTCCCAAACCGCAGACTACCCGGAACCGTATCGCCGGGGTTCTCAACGGCAATGGATACCAGATCGTGCTCCTCGACACGCCAGGCCTGCACCGGTCGACCGTCCCGCTCAACAAGGAGATGGTCCAGGTGGCGCTTGACTCGCTCCAGGGCGTCGAGGCCGTTGTCTTCATGGTTGACGCCTCCCGGCCATTCACTCCTGCAAAGGGCAGGGGGGAGGAGTACAAAGCCTATCTCGAAGAGGTAAAAAGTCCGGCCTTTCTGCTGCTCAACAAAATTGATCTGACTGGTAAGAACGAGTTGCTGCCGCTCATCGATTTTTACTCGAAACTCTATCCCTTCAAGGGGGTTATGCCTGTTTCGGCATTGACAGGAGATGGCCTCGACCACTTAGTGAAAGAACTCGTGGCCCTGATGCCACCCGGGTTCAAATATTTCCCCGACGATGTACCCACCGACGCCACCGAACGGTTTTTAAGCGCTGAGATCATTAGAGAAAAGGTGTTTTTACTCACTGGTCAGGAGATACCCTATTCCTCGGCAGTACTTATCGAGTCCTTCAAGGAGGACAGCCAGCGGAAGCTGGTGGAAATTCATGCCACGATCTTCCTGGAGAGGAAATCGCAGAAAGGGATCATCCTCGGTAGACGGGGTGACAAGATAAAGCAGATTGGCACTGCGGCGCGAAAAGATATAGAGGAGTTGCTGGACTGCAGGGTGGTTCTGCATCTGTGGGTGAAAATTCGTAAACACTGGTCGCGGGACCAGCGGTTTCTCAGGGAATTAGGGTTTTAGAAGCAAAATAGTGCGTCACCGATCATGTGTGGGCGATGATCCGCCTTTGGATGTGTCGATCCTCTCTACGATCTTGCGGAAATAGACATCGTCGTGTTCGATGGATGATGGCCGCGAGCGTTGGGCATCTAACTTTCGCATCAGCAGGTCGAGCTTTTTCATCTGCTTGACACGCTGATGACTGTCCTCGGTTTTGACGATGAGATCTTCGAGTTTATGTATCTCTTTTCTGGTTTCCACTTCAGGCGGTACGTAGCCGCTGTTCTTGAGGATCTTGTAGGCCATTTTCATATCGTCGGGCACAAAGGAGTCGTCGTCGAGCGGCAACGGTCTGTTCTTCCAACTGTCTATCTTCAGAGAACCTTCCTCTATGGCCTTGGCAATTCTCTGCTCGGCTATCTGCTGGAGCGCCTTGATCATTCTTAAGCCACCTTATGTCAGTTGCTCAACGGCACGCCCGATTCAGTGTCGTAGGAAGCGTAAAGCGCCAGACTGGTAAGTATATCGAAGGCCGCCTGGAGTTGGTTATCGCTGCTTAACCGCTGGCTTGCCTCGGCCGACAGCGCATCAGTCTGCCCTGCCTCGGGGGAGCCATCGCCTTGCGGAGAGAAGTGATTCTCCAGATCCGCCTCTCTGGTAGTTCTGGAGGAGTTGGTTTTTACCGTCTCAGTCGACCCGTCGTTCTGCACTTTGACCGTGACATCGGGTGTGATTCCGGTCACTTGAATGGAGCGGCCCAGGGGGGTGTAATAATGGGCGGTGGTCATCTTCAGTCCGGCACCGTCGTTAAGCGGTATGATGGACTGAACTGAGCCTTTGCCGAAGGTTTTGGTGCCCACGATTACCCCTCGCCGGTGGTCCTGTACTGCCCCAGCCACGATTTCCGAAGCAGACGCCGTACCTTCATTTACCAGCAGAACGAGAGGAAAGCGGCCCAAGGTATTAGTGGCCTTGGCCTCAAAGGTCAGGTCCTGGTCCTTGTTCCGGCCTCGGGTATAGACTATTAACCCCTGTTCCAGAAATAGATCGCTGACGCTCACCGCCTGGTCAAGAAGTCCGCCGGGGTTGTTGCGCAGGTCGAGAATGATGCCTTGTAACGGCGAGCTCTCCTGCAGATCATCCAGGTGCTGCTTGAGTTCGTTGGTGGTGTTGCGCTGAAAATTTGCAATACGCAGGTAACCAAACCCGGGTTTGAGCAGCATCGATTTTACTGAGACCAGAGGTATCTCGCTGCGCCGCAGAGTGAAATCTCTGCTCGTTTCCCAGCCATCACGAAAAATAGACAGGGTGACCTCGGTTCCCTTGGGTCCCCGCATGATCTTCACCGCGTCAAAGGGAGTTTTGCCTTTGGTGGGAACCCCGTCGATTTTTAGAATCTTGTCATGAGCCTTAATGCCGGCTTTGTCTGCCGGGGTATCGGCGATTGGGGAAATAACGGTGATTACGCCGTCTTCCAGGGTAATCCTTATACCAATACCGGTGAACGAACCGTCTGTTTCATCGCGAAACTCGCGGTAGTTCTCAGGCTTCAGATAAGCGGAGTGGGGATCCAGGGACAGGAGCAGGCCGTTGATTGCCCCCTCGATCGCGTCTTTTGCTTCAATTTCCTCGACATAATTTTCCTGGAGGATGCTGAGCACGTTGGCGAAGGTCTCCAGGTAGCGGTAGGTGATCTCTTCCTGTTTGGGATCGGACTTGCTGAAACCTGCGACCGGCAGGAGAAAGATCCAGGCCACCACCAGCGCGGCTGGTATCAGCCTGATTCTCATGAGTACTGCTTTCATTGACTATTGTTTCAACCTGGCTGTATCCAGCCATTCCAAAGGATCGAGGTGATCGGTGTCCTTTCTGAGTTCGAAATAGAGACCCGGGGTCAGCAGGGTTGCTGTTTCTCCCATTATCCCGATTTCAGTGCTTCTGTCCACCCGTTGTCCTTTCTTGACGAGCAGACGTTCCATCCTTGAAGTAATAGTGTAATACTGATGGCCATGATTAACAATGACCGTATTACCGTAGCCCCTAAGATATCCGGAAAACTGTACGATCCCTTCATCCACCGCCTGCACCGTTGATCCGGAAGGCGCGTCGATGGCGATGCCCTTGGAAATTGAGCTTATACCGAGCAGGTTGGTGGTCTCCTCGTTGAAGCGGGCAATAACCTTTCCGGCTAACGGCGGCGGATGACTGCCCTTATCATAGAGGAAGCCCTCCTCTATCTGTTTTTCCTCCTCTTTGAGTCCCTTCAGGCTGGCAGTCAGTCTATCGGCGGCGGCTTCCATTTCGTCCACCGCCTGCTGGTGCAGCTTCGCCTGGGTCTGAATTCTGTCGAGCAGTCGTTCTTTCTCCAGCTTCAGGCCATCCAGCTTTTCCTGTTCCGCCAGGTTTTCAGCCAGCAGCTCAGCCAAGATCGTCTCCTGCAGGTTCAATGAATCGATGGCCTGCTCGAGTTCAGAGATGGTGGCGCGATAAGTATCGATTATTCGCTGGTCGTATTTTATCAAGGCCAGAAATGAATCCTGAAAACTGAGGAGCTCCGGCAGGGTCTGATCGGAGAAGCTGATATGGATGAGGCCGAGTTCGCCAAGTTTGTAGAAGGCCTGCATACGACGCTTGACGTGGGACTGGACCCCGTGCATGAGTGAGGCAGCTTGGGCCATCTCCGCTTTTTTGTCGGAGACCATTTTCTCCTGATTTGCCATTCGGGCTTCCAGGGTGTCGATTTTGTGATTCTGTTCCACCACTCTGGTGTCGATGTCCTGCAGTTCGGTGAGCAGGGTGAGCTCGATCTTCTTAGTCTCCCTGATCTGCTCTTCCTGGCGTTTTATTCCCTCCTTCAAGCGGCCGATATTGATTGTGGTCTTCTTGATGCCTTTGTCGATCTGCTCCTTTTTCTCCTGGTGCGGGTCCTCGGGAGCGGCACCAGTGGTGTGTGGAAACTGAAGCGCTGTGAAAAGAAGAGTTGCCAGCGTGCAGATAAGAATCTGCCTGGTACACACGGATAACTGCTTATGGAGTTGATAGCGCATCAGTTTAATATTCGGCCACACCTGCCGATCAGGTCCTGAGATATTTTCTCATGGATGAGTAGCTTCCAGTCAGACAAAGCAGAATCGACACGATTGCAATCATAACGATGGTTGGGGGTCCAAAAAATGAAAATTCGAAAATATTGAGTATCCCGGGACCAGAAAATTTCATCTTGATCCAATAAAACAGCCCGAAAAGAGAAGTCAGCCCAAGGGTGGCCCCCAGAAGGCCTTGCAGAATGCCCTCGACCAGGAACGGGGTGCTTATGTAGCTGTGGGTGGCGCCGACCAGTTTTAGAAGCTCCAGTTCCTCTTTTCTGCCGATTATCGTCAGCCTGATCTTATAGGATACCATGAAAACCGAGGTGAGGATCAGCAGACCGGCGCTGAGCACCACGATAATGGAAACCAGCCTGGTAAAATAATAAAAGCGCTCGATCCAGTCCTGGCCATATTGCACTTTGATGGTGCCGGGCAGTTTACTGAGGTACTCCGAGAACAGTTTGACCTGATTGAGGCTCCTGAGGTTCTTCAAAGGTACCACCTCGATGGAGGGCGGCAGAAAATCTTCAGGCATATCCTCGAGTACGTCCTGGTCCTCGCCGAGTTGGGTTTTGAAACGTTCGAAGGCTTCTGCCCGGGAAACGAAGTGAATCTCCTCGACTTCGTCAAAAGCCAGGATTTTTCGGCGCAATTGCTCCTGCAATTCGGGAATCGGCTCCTCCTCGAGATAAACGATCAGCCGCAGATCATAGCCGAGCTTGTCGCCGATGTTCAACATGTTGAGATAGACCAGATAGAAAAAGGCGAAGATGAAGACAGAAAGACTGACGGTCAGCAGGGTCATGAGCTGTGACAACCAGGTCTGCCGAAAATTTCTGAATACTTGACGAAGAACCGCAAAAACAAAGCTCATTGCATCACCCCGTCGCGGAGCTGGT
This sequence comes from Desulfobulbaceae bacterium, assembly GCA_024640625.1. Classification (GTDB taxonomy): domain Bacteria; phylum Desulfobacterota; class Desulfobulbia; order Desulfobulbales; family Desulfocapsaceae; genus JABDQA01. The sequence continues at coordinate 3,662 of JAHEER010000055.1, read as the reverse complement.
GCATCTGTCCGCCGCGCAGCTCCAGCAGCCGGTGGTCTACATCCCTGTAAATGGTGTGATCGTGGGTGGCGATTAATACGGTGGCCCCTGAATCGTTGAGGCCGATGAGCATGTCCATCACCCGTCCCGTGGTGGTGGCGTCGAGGTTGCCGGTGGGCTCGTCCACGAGAATCAGTTTCGGCGAATTAGCTACCGCCCGGGCGATTGCCACACGCTGCTGCTCACCGCGGGAGAGATCGCCGGTCATGGAGGAATGCTTGTCGGTGAGGTCCAGTTCTTCCAGCAGTGTTTTTACTCTCTTTTTGATAACCTGGGGTTTGCGGTAGGAGACTTCCATGGCAATGGAGATATTCTGGGCCACGGTGCGGTCGGTCAGCAATTTAAAATCCTGATAGGCGACGCCGATCTGCTGACGAAGATACGACAGGTTTCTGCCCCGTACTTTTCTGATATCGCTACCGTCGATCTCAACCAGTCCTCTGGTCGGCAGCTCCATTTTACACAGCAGTTTCAGCAAGGTCGTCTTGCCGGCTCCGCTGCGGCCGGTAATGAACACCATTTCGCCGCTTCTGATCGAGATGGAGACATCTTTGAGGGCCTGTATATTGGGGTGATAGGTCTTACTGACTTTGATCAGTTCGACCATCGCGTTAGTGGATTGATTACTCATAAAAACCTTTTGCGAGCATGGAGGGAAAGGGTGAGCTTCTTCAAGACCAGCCAATTGTAATAAAGCTCACTACTTGTGTCAATTTGAAAGGATAGGCACCACGCCGGCTGCGGAAGCTGGCGGAGAATCCCGGTATTGCCAAGAATAGTCTTGTATCTTGCGGTGTTGGTGTTAATATTATCCGTTTCGGTTTCGATAATATAACCGCTGCACGCATCAACGATTTCTTATTAATGTGCCATGCAAAACATTAATATTATTTGATATTTAAGGAATCTTTGGAATTTCGCGCAGTAGTACCTGATAAAAGGAGATAATCATGGATTACAGGGCGACGCTTAACCTGCCCAAAACCTCGTTCAAGATGAAGGCCAACCTTACCCAGAATGAGCCGGCGGTGCTCAAGAAATGGGAACAAGGGGATCTCTATCATAAAATCCAGCGGCATGCAGAAGGCCGACCGCTGTTCGTACTTCACGACGGACCGCCCTATGCCAATGGAAACATTCACCTGGGTACAGCCTTCAACAAGATTCTCAAGGATATCATTCTGCGTTCACGGCGGATGGCGGGCTTCAACGCTCCCTATATCCCCGGTTGGGACTGCCATGGATTGCCCATTGAACACAATGTCGATAAGGAGCTTGGCGACAAGAAAAAGGGTATTCCGACCCTGTCAAAACGCAGGGCCTGCCGCCAATATGCCGAGAAGTGGATCAAGACCCAGAAGAAGGAGTTCAAGCGACTGGGAGTGATTGGTGACTGGGATAAGCCTTACCTGACCATGACCTATGACTACGAGGCAACCATTGCCAGAGAATTCAATAAGTTCCTGCTTTCAGGCGCGGTGGTGCGCAGCAAGAAGCCGGTTTACTGGTGCTCCACCTGTGAGACGGCCCTGGCTGAAGCAGAGGTCGAATACCACGAGCACAACTCGCCCTCGATCTATGTGAAATTCCCCGTGGTTTCTGATTTAAGCGATATCGATCCGGCCCTGAGCGGCGGCCTGCAGGTGGTGATCTGGACCACCACCCCGTGGACCCTGCCGGCCAACCTGGCCATTGCCTTTCACCCTGAGTTTGAGTATGCACTGGTCGAGGCAGAGGGCGACAGGCTGATCATGGCCAAGGAACTCGTTGCCGGAGTCATGGAAGAGTTCGGGGTAGAGGAGTACCGAATGGTTACCACTTTTGCGGCTACTGCATTGGAAAACCGCATCTGCCGCCATCCTTTCATGGAGCGGGACTCGCTCATGGTCCTGGCCGACTACGTCACCCTCGAGGCGGGTACGGGCTGTGTGCATACCGCTCCGGGTCATGGCGCCGACGATTACCTGACCGGCCTGCGCTATGGCCTCGATATCCTTTCGCCGGTGGATGATGAAGGTGTCTTCACCACAGATGCCGGCCCTTATGAAGGTAAAGCGATTCCTGCCGTGAACAGCGATATCTGCGAGGATCTTTCCACTTCCGGCGATCTGCTCCACCAGAACAGAATTAACCACAGCTATCCCCATTGCTGGCGGTGCAAGGAGCCCGTCATCTATAGGGCCACCCCGCAGTGGTTTATCTCCATGGAGAAAAACGGACTGCGGTCCAAGTCGCTCGAAAATATCGAAAAAGTTACCTGGACACCGGGCTGGGGGAGGCAGCGCATCTATTCGATGATCGAACATCGGCCCGATTGGTGCCTGTCGAGGCAGCGTGCCTGGGGGGTGCCGATTACGGTGGTGAGCTGCAAGTCGTGCGGTGAGATCGTTAAAAGCGAAGAGCTCATAGAGAACATTGACGCCCTTTTCAGCAAGGAGGGTGCCGATGCCTGGTTCAGTCACGACATTGAGGACTTCCTGCCGGACGGACTGCAATGTGAAAAATGCAGCGGCCGCAGCTTCTCCAGGGAAAACGATATTCTCGACGTCTGGTTCGATTCCGGAGTCAGTTATGCAGCCGTCTGTGAACAGCGGCAGGAATTGAGATCGCCGGCCGATCTCTATCTGGAAGGCAGCGACCAGCATCGCGGCTGGTTCCACAGCGCACTGCTTACGTCGGTCGGCACTCGGGGAACCGCACCGTATGAAGGGGTCCTGACCCATGGCTACGTGGTCGACGGGCAGGGCAAGAAAATGTCCAAGTCGGTGGGCAATGTGGTGGCGCCCCAGGAGGTGATCGAGAAGTATGGCGCCGAAATTTTGCGTCTCTGGGTGGCCAGCGAGGACTACCGCGACGACGTCAAGGTCTCCGATGAAATCCTGGGGCAGGTGACCGATGCCTATCGTAAAATCAGAAACACGATCAGGTATTTTCTCGGCAACCTGAGCGATTTCGATCCCGGCGTCGACAGCGTCGCTTTCGCTGAGTTGGAAGTACTCGACCAATGGGCCCTGGCCCGCTTTGAGGAACTAAAATCCAAGGTAGTCAAGGCCTATGAAAAGTATGAATTCCACTCCATCTATCACGGGCTGAACTATTTCTGTACGATGACCATGAGCGCCTTTTACCTCGACATCATCAAGGATCGCCTCTATGTCTCAGGCACCGATTCGAAACTCAGGCGTTCGGCCCAGACCGCGCTTTATGAGATTGGTGAAGGGCTGCTGCAGCTTATGTCGCCGATTCTCTGCTTCACCGCTTCCGAGGCCTGGGATGCGCTTAAGGGACGCGACAATAAAGCAGATCTCAACGGTTCGATTTTTTTCACCGATTTTCCTGCTCAAAATGATTCTTATGTGCTCGATGAAGCAACCGAGAGGCAGTGGGTGGAACTCATCAAAGTGCGATCAGAGATCACCAAGGCCCTGGAAAAAGCCAGGGCCGACAAAACCATCGGTCATCCTCTGGAAGCCCGGGTGCTGGTCTGTGCCACGGGGCCGCTTGGCGAATTCGTTGCGGCCCAGGAACAGATGCTCAAGGAATTGTCCATCGTCTCTGAACTCAAGGTAGTCGAGCCGCAGGGATTCGGTGATCTTGAACCTTTACAGAGCGAGGAGGTGGAG
>JAHEER010000013.1 GCA_024640625.1 Desulfobulbaceae bacterium | reverse complement strand
GTTAAAGAACCTGTAAATAACATCCTCCCCCAGCATAATGCTGTTATATGGCTAGGCAAATAAAATTCTCTTAAAAGCTAACCTGGGAGTCTAACGATGGAACGCTAAGAAATCAAAAATATGTACACAGGCCATCTATGTACATCAACAATGGGCGACCTTTAACTTATTCCTGTGTGTCCTAACAAGGAAAATTCTCTATACTGCTCTTGATCTTGGTAATACCAGATGATTATTTTCTATGTATTGCCGTCTATAGATATCTCCTCAGCGCAGGAGAGAAAAATGAATGTCACCGATTTTGTTGTTTATTTATGGTTGCTTCCTGCAGTGCTTTTCATTCTGCTACCATTGACGATTTCATTTCTATGGGTGGTGATCAAACTACCTGTTGCTCTCTTGATGAGAGAGGTCAGGGTCTCTTTAAGAAAGGCTGATCTACAAACTGCCAGATAAAAAATTCTGCCATATCAACCACTGATTAAGAATTTTTCTTTCTGGCTCAAAGGAGAGGGGTCAATCCCTAGGCCCCTTCTCCTTTGTACTGTCTTCAGCTTAGGAAATACAAATAGAATGAGCAATGTCTGTTACCCTAACTGGCTGGGATCGTTTTCCCTGCATCGTCAAGAGCATGAGATTGAAGAGACGTACTGAACAGGTCAACTGTTTAAGAAAATCTGAAAATTTAACTTGTTCCTGTATCTCTACAATTTCAACGCCCCGGTGGGAGCAATCCTGCCGGGTTTTTTGTGGGGCGTGGCGTGGGGTGGCGCCTGTGTGTGCCCGAGGAGGTTTCTGTAAGTGTTTGAATTTATTGGTGGGCGAGGCGGGATTCGAACCCGCGACCTTCGGCTTCGGAGGCCGACACTCTATCCAGCTGAGCTACCCGCCCGTATTCGGAACTATTGAGACCACGAATGTAACAAAACCTACCTGGATGCACAACTCCGAAATCCGTTTCTTTCCGTCTGCATAATAGAATAAAACCAATCTCACAGACGCATCATTAGTCGCCACCACTTAACCATATGGGTCAATAATGATTATCGTCTGATTCATTAAGGCTTCTGAATCAAAAAGGATGAGAATCCATGAAACCAATACTTTATTTCAGTCAGGTGGTCCAAGCGTTGATGATTATGCTCACGCTGCATCCTTTACAGGCGGCACAAAATACTCCCATAAACAGCGAAACAGAAATGGTTATATTCGATTTCCAAACGCAGGGCGATCTGGAGGACTGGCGGGTGGTAAATGACGGCGTGATGGGTGGGTTATCCCGGGGTGAAATCATCATGACCGGCTCAGGCACCGCCGTGTTCCAGGGAATCTTATCACTCGAGAACAACGGAGGATTTTCCTCGACCCGTACACTACCCCGCCCCTACAACCTGGACGACTACGATGGCGTCAGCCTGCGTGTCCGGGGCGACGGCAACACCTATCAGTTTCGCCTGCGGCTCGATGACCGTTTCGACGGAGTTGCCTATCGTTACAGCTTCCAGACAACGGCTGACGAGTGGATGACGGTAGAGATTCCCTTTAGCGAGTGCGTTCCCGTCTTCCGCGGACGCAAGCTGAGCGACGTGCCCCCTGCCGTACCAGCGAAGATCCAGCAGATCGGCTTTCTTGTTTCTGACAAACAGGCCGGACCTTTCAGGCTTGAGGTTGACTGGATCAAAGCCTACCAGCACTGATCACGACACCGGCCCGCTCTTATCAGCGGGCCTTCGCGATTGATCTCTCACGACTGCTGCCAGTGGCCATTTCCCGTGGCTGACCTATTCTTTTCCCTCCAGGGCCTGATACAACTCGAGTTGATCCAACAGCTTGGTGAGCTGTTCCGTAGTCTGGTAGCGCCCGTTGGCGAACACGCCGTAATCCCCGCCGCCTGCCATGGCTGAAGCGAAACGGGTGGAATTGGCGTAGAAGAGCCAGATGGTGGTCCACATTCTCTCGGTCTTTTCATCGAAAATATTTTCACCCTGGGGCACCCCCTTCTCAAACCCGCCGGCCCAGACATCGCTCAATATCTTGGTCGCCTGATAGGTCATGCGGTTGGTTCTGTGGATTGTATTGTCGAGCCGCAAGAAGTGATTCTCCACCCATTGGGTGGAGTGGCAGGTCAGACACACGGCCTTCATCCGGCCATTGTTCTCGAGTTGCTGCTCTTCGCTGAGCACGAACTCGGCAACCGGCTCCCCGCTGAGCTCAACGGCCAAGGGAAGCCCATCGGAGTTGACCACATTTTCCAGGTTGGCATCGAGCGGGTGAGGATGGGCATACGGCACCCCGAAAAGACGCCAGCTGAGCCGGTCATTGTATTGATGGGTTCGTTCGGCGATAACCGTCCCTTCCGGTGAGACGAGCAGGCTGGCATGGCAGGCGGCACAGGTTGGCGCGGTAAAATCGGTACCTATCCGCCACGGCACCTTGGTAAAATTAAACTCGCTCGCTTTCGAATTGTAGATGTTGCCGTGTTTGCTGACTTCATAAACCTTGTATGCAGGTACGTCAGGACCTTTGTGACATTCAGAGCAGGTTGACGGTTTTCGGGCTATCTCGATCGCAAACGAGTGCCTGGTATGACAGGATGAACAGGCTCCTTTGGAGCCGTCCGGATTTATGCGGCCCACCCCTTGGTTCGGCCACCCTTCGAGGTCGGGAAATTCGAGCTCCCCATAGTCGGTGTCCCGGGTGACGAGACCCTTCACCTCCACTTTCGTGCCGTGACAATAGAGACAGGACTCGTACTCAGTGAGCATGTCCCCTTCGTCGATTACCAGCTCGTTGTTCTCGTAGGTGTAATGGTTGTTCACGACCTTGATAAAATCCTGGTAAAGCGTATTATCCACAAGATTTCCATAGGCATGGGACATGATATTTCTGCTGTACTGATCGGTTTCGATACTGTGACAGGTGGCGCAGTCGGCCGGGCTGACGATCACGTTGATTTCGTAGCCATTATGTTCGAAAGCGTCTCCATGCTCTTCGATGCGAAGGCCATGACACTCATAGCAGCCAACCGCGACCTGCTGCAGTTCAGAGGGAATGTCGTACGAGGAAACGCGGCGCTCAAGCTCCGGTTTAGTCAGCGCCTCGGCGGGAGTCATCCTGCTGTGCCGGCTGGCCAGCCATGATGAGACAAGCCCTGGATGCAGTTCAGAATGACAGCTGAGGCAATCTTCGGTTTCATCGCTGAGATTGAGATCTTCACCATAGAGATTCATACTGACCATGCAAACAAGAAAACCTGTTGCGAGTTGGACCATGCATTTCATCATATCCTCCTAATATTGAAGCCATCAGGCCCCGGCTCACGTCTTTACAATACTACATTGTAGCCACGCATACGCCTGATAATACACGTGTTATCACTCAATGATGTTTACTCCAGAGTTGCTCTTAAATGCAAGACGAAAGCGGCAGTGTAACAGGGAGGTGGCCCGGATCAGTAGTAAACTCAGGTGGGGAAATGACGGGTTCGCCTCAGGTCTGCTCCTGGATGAATCTCTCGAGGCTGGGGAGAAGTTCTGGAGCCAGATGGGCGAACGGCTCGGAAAGTCCCAAAACGATATCGAAGTGATTGACCCCCTCGAACTCGATGCGTGTCACCCTGCCGTTCTGATCATCCACGCGCTCTTGCAGAAGCTGTGAGTGAAGGGGCAGTACCATACTGTCATCGGCACCATGCAGCAGCAGTAGCGGTGGGGCGTCGCCGCGGGCGTAGGTTACCGGTCTGGAGGTATCCGGGGGCTGGGCCGTGGCAAAGATCGCTCTATAGCGTCGAAAATTCTCAGGTTCAAAGGCATAGGGCCCAGCCAGCCCGATCATGCCTCTTATCGAACGGTCGGTGAGCCCCTGTTGGCTCAGATAGCGATCATCGAGGGCCAGCAGCGCCGCCAGATGCGCTCCGGCAGAATGACCGATCAAAACAATGCCGTTTTTCGATTCGGCGATGTTTTCTTCGACCCAGGCCACTGATGCGGCTCCATCTTCGACGAAGACGGGAAATTGCACATCCGGGTAGAGCCGATAGTCAGGAATGACGGTCACGTATCCGCGTGAGCTCAGGGCCTGCCCGACAAACCGGTATTTCTGACGATCACCGCGCCGCCAGCTGCCTCCATAAAAAAAGATTAGTACCGGCGCCCGGGGATTGTGCACCTCAGGGTAATAGATATCGAGTTTCTGGCGTTCCAGCGATCCATAGCCGACAGCCCTGTTGAGAACGAAGCCATCATCAGGGGCGATGGTGTTCACCATGGTCAGCGGCGAACAACTGGCCAGAGCGAGGGCAAGAATTACCAATAAGGCGAGATGAGCAGAGCGCAGCACTCGCCGGGCAACAGTAAGAATGGGCCTATCGGGGCCGCGGTGATTTCGAGGTATCAATTTCATACCTCGTACTATAAGCAGTTTTCAGCTTAGATCGATGGTCTAGTTGTTGCGGGCCAGCAGGCTGAACCGTGAGCGGCGTCGGCAGGCGCCGAGAGGAGAAATCTAGCTATTCCCATCCTTCATCAAGGCCGGCGGTTTAAATATTCATCCCACTCGACCGGAAGCAGGGTCTTCTTCCTGTTGTTGCAGTCTTTGCAGCTTGGTACCAGATTATCCTTAGTACTGCGCCCCCCGCGGGAAAGCGGCACCAGATGGTCCATGGTCAGCTCACGGTGGGCCACACGGGAGCCGCAGTAGTAGCAGATGCCGGAGGCGGTCTTCTGCTGCCACCATCTGGTTTTTCTCAGGTTTCGGGCTTTGGCCCGCTCCCTCCTGATGGTCTCCTCGTCGACCCCGTCAAGCCAGAGATAATCGTCGCTCATGGCACCACCTCGCCGACCAGCAACTTCCTGAGTTCCCCCACCAGGTAAAGGGAACCGGCAACCACGATCAGATCATCCACCTCTGCCTGCTGCTCAACCAGCCTGACGGCGTTTTCGACCGTGGCGCAGATGCGCAGCTCCCTCCCTTCAATATGCTGCAGTTGACCGTGGAGCTCCTCGGGTGATGCGGCGCGCTCACTGTCGGGTCTGGTGAGTAACAGCACATCGGCAACCCTACCTATCTCATTGAGCATGTTGGCGTAGCCCTTGTCGGCCATGGAGGCCCAGATCACATAGAGCCTTCTATAGTGGTAGCGCTCCAGCGACTTCAACAGAGAATCGACTCCGGCCTGGTTGTGGGCGCCGTCGAGCAGAAACCGCAGCGGAGTCTCGATCAGCTCCATCCTGCCGGGCCAGCTCGATCCGGCTAGAGCACGGTCGATGATCGCTGCCGTTGCATTGAAACCGGACGACCTGAGCTGTACGGCGGCGGCAACGGCACAGCTGATATTATCGATCTGCCAGTGGTTGGGCTGCTCGGCTTCCATGAGGTTGAGAATTACTTGATCGGAAGCCGACTTCCACACCCAGGGCCCGTCTTGTTCCCGGCTCAGCCAGAAATCCTTGTTCCTTTCAGTGAGCGGAGCCTGGCGCTCGCCGCAGGTCCGGGTAATCACCCTCCTGGCTTGTGGGTCGTCAACCCCCGAGATGACCGGCACATGGGGTTTGACTATCCCCGCTTTCTCAAAGGCCACTTCCTCCACGCTGGTACCGAGATACTGCTCGTGGTCTAGACTGATAGTGGTGATGATCGACAGCAGCGGCACAACCACGTTGGTGGCGTCGAGTCTGCCGCCCAGGCCGGTTTCAAGTATTGCCAGATCACAGCCGTTTTCAGCGAACCAGAGAAAGGCCAGGGCCGTGGTGCACTCAAAATAGGTAATCTGCCGTCCCGCCAGGCTCTGCCTGATGATCTCCATGAGCCGGCGGAAATCCTCCTCGCTTATGTAGTGTTGGTCTATCCTGAACCGCTCCCGGACCGAGCTCAAATGTGGAGATGTATAGAGGCCCGTCTTGTATCCGGCAGCACTCATGACGCTGCACAGCATGGAACAGACCGAACCTTTGCCGTTGGTACCGGCCACGTGCACCACCGGACATTTTTTTTCGGGAGAACCGAGAGCCGCCAGGGTCGAACGCATGGCCTCGAGGCCAAGTTTTATTTTGTGCATCTGCAGGTCGTCCAGGTACCTGCAGGCCTGTTCATAAGTGGTAATGGGAGTGGTCAAAGCGGGGTTCCTGCAATGGTTGAGCTTACTGGTGGACAATCAGCCTTCAACGATGGTCAGTTTAGCATAATCGAGATGCAGCGTCTTCATGCCATGGCGGTCAAAGGCCACATCGAGCGAACGCGGCGGCGTCTTCTTGTGTACGGTGCCGGCGCCGAAAAAGGGATGGTTGACCCGGCAGCCTTTGCTGAAATCGTCGAGCACCGCCTTTTTTTCTCTCTTCTTTAAAACTGGCCTCGAGCGCCCCGATGTGGCGCCATAGGGCGCACCGTAGGCAGGGCCTTCACCGGGAGCAGGACGGATCACTTCGTAGCCGCCCGGCTCAAGTTCGGCTAGAAAAGGCGACATGCCGACCCGCTTGAAGCGCCGATCGGGGGACATCAGCTCGCGGGGATAGGTAAGGAATAGGTGTTTTCTCGCTCTGGTGGCAGCCACGTAAAGCAGCCGCCGCTCTTCCTCCCACTGCTCACCCGGAAAAGCCGAGGAGTGCGGGAACCTGCCGTCGGCCAGACCAATCACAAACACCGCATCCCACTCCAGCCCTTTGGCTGAGTGAATGGTTGACAGCACCAGGGTGTCAAGATCGTTGCTGTAGGCATTCAGATCGGATTCGGGCGGATCGAGAGTAGTATCGTCAATGAAGCTCTGCAGATCATCGTAAGAGGCGATAATGGTCTTAAGCTGATCCAGATCCTTCTGGCGCTTTGGATAGTCATCCGCATAGAGGCGCTCGAACACCGGCTGATACCACTTGAGCACGATCTCACTGAGCAGGCCGGGCCGGGGCTCAGCCTTACGCAGTTCATGGAAAAGCCCAACCAGGCCGGCAAATCCCCTTTTCCAGGTTGTGCCGGCCGGATAGGAGCTGAGTGCCTGGAAAGGATCGTCTGCGGCCGAAATAGCGGCCGTAATTTTCTGGGCGGTTCGAGGACCCACCTTGTCGATGCTGAGCAGCAATCTATTCCAGCTCAGGTTGTCGATGGGGTTGACCAGGAGGCGCAGAACAGCCAGCACATCCTTCATGTGGGCCGACTCGGTCAGCTTCAGCCCCCCTCGTTTCTCGAACTTGATCGAGCGGCTGGTCAATTCAAGCTCGAGTTTAAAACTGTGGAAACCGGAACGGAACAGCACCGCGATTTCATTGAGCTGCAGCCCCTTGGCTCGCAGCTCTTCAATCCGCTTCAGGACGAAATGTGCTTCGGCGCGCTCGTCGCGCCCCCCATAGAGAGCCGGTTTGAGATCTCCGGGGATCCTGGTGTAGAGCGTCTTGGTGTATTTCTCCGCGGCCTTGCTGATGATATCATTAGTGAGACTGAGAATGGGCTGGGTGGAGCGATAGTTTTCCTCGAGCTTGATGACCCTTGTCCCGGGAAAGGTTTCGGGAAAGCGCATGATATTGTAGAAGTCGGCGCCCCGAAACGAATAGATCGACTGGGAGTCATCGCCTACCACCATGACATTGTCGTGGCGATAAGCGGCCAACCTGACGATCTCGGCCTGGATTAGATTGGTGTCCTGGTACTCATCGACCATGATATAATGATAGCGGCTCGAAATCTCCTCGCGCACCTCGATCACCTCGACCATCAGCTGTTTCCAATTGACCAGCAGGTCGTCATAATCCATCAACCCGTGATCGAATTTGAAGTTTTGATAGTGCTTCTGAAGCAGCAGGATATCCTCGGTGAACTCGGCCAGATGATTGTATTCGTCAAAGATCAGATCTTCCAGCGGCCTGGCCTTGTTAACCGCTCCACTGATCATGTTGATGATGGCCCGCTTGGAGGGAAACTGCTTTTTAGGGGCGCCCAACTCCAGGGAAGATTTAAGTAAATTGATGATGCCCTCGGCATCACCCCTGTCGATGATGGTGAACCCGGAGCCGAATCCTAGATGGCCTCCATACCGCCGCAGCAGCATATTGGCAACGCTGTGGAAGGTGCCCCCGGTCACCCGGCTGCAGCTGTCGCTGATAAGTCTCCCCGCCCGCCAGAGCATTTCCTGGGAGGATTTGCGGGTGAAAGTAAGAAGCAGTATCGATTCGGGGTCGACACCCTGTTCAATAAGATGGGCAACCCGGTAGACCAGGGTCCTGGTTTTGCCGCTTCCCGCCCCTGCAATTACCAGCACCGGACCATCCGTGGCAGTGACGGCCTCGTATTGGGCCTCGTTCAGTTCGTCTCTGTAGGTGGTGTTCAACATAGGTCGCCACTCTACCACAGCACCCCCCCCCCTGCAACGGTGCTTGACAAAGGTTCGACCCAGTGTTAATTATTCTCTCCAGCCCAAAATAAAATGATTATTCAATTAGATTCCAGCACGTTACACCGATGCTATCATGGATCAATTTGCCCCTCTTTTTAGTGCCGCCACCTGTGCCGAACTGATGCCCGCCGACACGGCTGACCAGTTTTTCGAGGCGCTTTTTGGGGATGCCGAGGAAGGCTCCTTCGATCTCGAACTGAAGTATCGCCGCAGCGATGGCGCAGCACTGTACTTCGACATCCTCCTGCACGAACGTCCCGGACATTGTCTGGCCTGCAACCTCACCTACGGGTTGCCGGAGGTTTTTTCACGACATCCGCTCATCAATATCAATTCCATTACCGAAAAAGTAAATGATATCATTGGAGATCTTGGGGAAACGGGAGGATGGAGACTGGGAGCGACCACCCAGCAGAATCAGTCACTGCACTCTATTCCATTAGTGATTGAACTCAGGTAGCCGATACTGCAACGAGCCATCTGGGGACACTATCCAGGCGGGCGAGAAATTTCGCCGCAGGCGCGTAGGTGCGTCCGAGGATAAAATTTCGAGCGCACCAACGAGATTGGACAAGAGGGGCGTTTCAGGTCCAACTACTCAGTGGTATTATCGGGCGTCGCTGGCCACCTTCGAACGGCCGTGGATTTTGGCGTGATAAAGCAGATCGTCGGTCCTGTCCAGCCAGTGGTATAGACTCTCGTCCCGACCCAGCTGGGCCAAACCAATCGAGGCGCCAAGCTTGATGTGGTCGTTGGCCCAGACCTCCAACCCATCAATTTTGCGCACCAGCCGCTCGGCCAGAATCTGGGCCTGCTCCCTGTCGGTGTTGTCAAGCACCAGGAGGAATTCATCACCGCCCATGCGCACCAGAAGATCTGTTGTTCGAACTTCGGTCTTGAGTACTTCAGCCACTGATTTCAGCACCTCGTCGCCCACCTGGTGGCCGAGGTTGTCGTTGATCTGCTTGAAGAAATCCAGATCGAGCGACAGCATGGTCAAGGGAGAGCCATAGCGTTTATGAAAATTCATCATCGAGGTAATCCGGTCTTTGAATACTCGGCGGTTGGAGAGCCCGGTCAGGGCGTCGGTGGAGGCCTGCTCGAAAAGCGTTTCGTATTCAATGCCGCGCTGCAGACTTTCGCCGAAGACGTGCAGCGATTCATTGATCAGCTGCAGATCCGCAGGTGAAGTTTCGCTCTCCTCCTTGAGGACGAGAAGAATGGAGGTATCTTCCAAGGATTCAAATATCCATTGGTAACCAAGTTGGCCGTCCAAGGTTACGGCCCCGTCACCGTCACCGGTGACGCCCTCGATCATTTTCTCGGCAAAGGCAATGGCCCGCCGGCGGTTGGGACCGTGAGCCGAACAGAAGAGCACCTTTTTTGCTGTACGACGATTGTAACAGCCGATGAGTTCGTGCTCCACCACCGGCATCAGCCACACCGAGAAGGCCTCTATCATATCGGAGATACTCAGCGCACCGGCAAGGCGTCCATGCAGTTTATTTATCTGGTCCAATCGTTGAGACTGCTGTTTGAGACGATCCAGTTCGTAGAGAACCTGGCTCATTTTATCGAAACCGCCATCGATGCTGGTCGGCAGACCTCGCTGACGCTCCTGCACAGGGCTCATGAGAGTACCTTTTCGGTCGGATTTTACCGCGCTAAGTCTCATTTTCTTATGGACATGCTTTTCCATACCGGTTCATTGAGCAAAATACATGCCAGCCTCATCGGAGTGCTGTCGCAACTTCCCCTGATCTCCACAAAACAAAGAGTTATCAGTATCTTAAGATTGTAAGTCTTGATTTGGGATCGAATGCGGTTTGCTTTTTTGACGACGCCGGTCAGATTTTTGACAGCGAAAAAATGGTGTCAGATCAACAGCAAAGGTGTCAACATATTGCCATTAGCTGCTTTCCCCTGTACATAGAGGAGTCATGAGGTTGCTTGTGAATCTAGGATGGTGGTCCGCTGTCAAGACATATACGCAAATTTTACCACAGCCTTATAGTTGCGTCCGAGGATACAATTTCTGCGCCCAACGTGGTGCATGAGCACAAAAACAATTTTGCCAGGTACCTATGGATTTGGCCAAGCACATAGGCAGCTTATTAATCATCGGCTTTCCTGGGCCGACTCTCGAACGGGAAATGGAGATCTGTCGGGATATCGCCGAGCACGGTCTCGGTGGCGTCATCCTCTTCAATCGCTGTCTGCATACCCCCAGCCAACCGGCCAACGTCATCTCTTTCAAGCAGTTGAAAGAGCTCTGCACTTCCTTGCAGCATCTGGCCGATGAAACACTGTTGATCGGTGTTGATCAGGAAGGGGGAATGGTCAGGAGGCTGCGTCCCGAGGCCGGCTTCGCTGATATCTGTTCAGCTCGTCGGATGGGAGCCGAGACAGGGCACACCACTCTGACCAGGGAGCAGGCCGAAAGCACGGCAGCCATGCTGGCGGCTCTGGGCATCAACTGCAACTTCGCCCCAGTGGTCGATCTTGACACCAATCCGTCGAACCCGGTAATAGGAGCCATCGAGCGCAGCTTCTCAGAGGACCCGGCCGTGGTGGCCCGCCACGCCGCTGCCTGGATCGAAGCCCACCGGTCCAGAGGCGTACTGAGCTGTGTCAAACATTTCCCGGGGCACGGCAGCTCTACCGCCGACTCTCATCTCGGCTTTGTCGACATCAGCGACACCTGGAAACGGTATGAATTGGAGCCATACCGGCTGCTGTTGCAGGAGAGCAGCGTCGATATGGTAATGAGCGGCCACCTTTTCAACCGCCACCTGGACCCCGATCACCCGGCTACCCTCTCTTCCATCATCATCGACGGGCTGCTTCGCACAGAACTGGGCTTCGACGGGGTGGTGGTCAGCGACGACCTGCAGATGAAAGCAATCTCCGATCACTACAGCTTTGCAGAATCGGTCTGCAGATCCCTGGCGGCGGGAGTTGACATGTTGGTGTTTGGGAACAATCTTGACTATGATCCGGACATCTGTCCCAGAGCAATCAATGCGATAGAAGCCGGCATTAACCGAGGCATACTTAGCGAGGCGCGTCTGCACGCCGCGCTGGACAGAGTGAAACGACTGAAACAGCGACTGGTGAACGACCATGACTGAACGCACCACCCATCAGATTTTCGTCGGTTATTTTCTCTGGATCTTCGGCTTTCTGGGCGCCCACCGTTTCTATTATGGCCGCCAGATAAGCGGAACCATCTATCTCTGCACCCTGGGGCTTTTTCTGATTGGCTGGATCGTCGATCTGTTTCTTATCCCCTCGATGAACCGCGATGCTGACTACCGCTTCATAGAAGGACCGGTGGACTACAATCTCGCCTGGCTGCTTCTCACTTTTCTCGGAATATTTGGAATTCACCGGATGTACTGCGGCCGCTGGGTCACCGGATTCATCTATTTGTTTACCCTCGGTCTCTTCGGCGTCGGCGTTATTTACGACTTCTGGACCCTGAACAGCCAGATCAGCCTGATTAATCACGTGGCCAACAAGTCGGGCGGCTGACCTGAATTATCAAGCCCCGCTAGTTACCAGACCATGAGTGCTATGAAAAGACCATGAGTGCTATGAAAAGACCATGAGTGCTATGAAAAGACCATGAGCAACCATCACTTTATAGAGCAGAGAAAGCCGGACATCAACTACCCTTGCCTGTGGGAATACAAAGTAATCGGCACCGACGAGCAGAAACTCAGAGCGGTCATTCTGGCTGCCTGCACCCCGGCGGTGCCGACTATTACTCTTTCCAACGTGTCGAAAAAAGGCACTTATTTCAGCCTCAACGCAACACTTCAGGTTGACAGCGAGGAAATGCGGCTGAGAATTTTCAATTATCTGAAAAACAGCCCAGACGTCAAAATCGTGATCTAAATGAGTGAACAGCATAAAGAAAAACAATCAAAACTCATCAGCGCTCTGCGCGAGGGTGTCGCCCTCGTGCAGATGGTCTTCTTCAAGGAGATCAAAGGACTGCTGGAGAAGAAACACCCCGACCATGATCTGAGCACCCAGTTGATGCTCGCCGGGGCAATCACCAACGAACTGTTCGGCACTCCCAACCCCGAGGAGAAATTCGTCGCTTTCAGGCGGGACAAGAGGAAACTGATCGAAAAGGAGTTGAACGAGCTGGCCGAGAACCTTCCCCACCTGCGCAACGCCCTCACCGACGCGCTCCGGGTGCAGACCCTGTGCGACAACCAGGAAGGCGTCGAGGATCCGGGCGTGCTGCAGGCGGCAGAGGCACTGGGCGTGTTGGCAAAAGATCGTAACCTACCGCTGCCCTCGGCCTTTATGACCCTGGTCAGGGGGCTGGGAGAGCAGTATCAGCTCGTGGTGGCACCGGTTCAGATCAGCGCCGAAGAGGACCAGAGTCTGCTGCATTGAGGCAGTTAAGGGGACACCAGTCAAGGAGATACAATACCTATCATCCTCTGCAGGGACTTGATAGGTACTGTGTCCCCGAGATCTCCGAAATTTATGGTCCCCTAAGCTTAACCGGCACCACACCGCGTACCGAATTGCATAGATAGATCTGATCGGCCTGCCGCAGGTCGTCCCGGTAGAGCACCTTTTCCTCTAGTGCACAGTCCTCCACTCCGGCCAGCAGGCGGGCCCGCATGACTCCGGGCAACAGCCCGCAATGGAGCGGCGGCGTGAAATAGCGGCCGTTTTTTTCAACGATGATGTTGGAGATGGCACCCTCGGTGACTTCCTGTTTTTCGTTGCAGAATACCAGGTCGAGCAACCCATCAGAGCAGGCTTGGCGCCAGGCCTTATCATAGAGCTCCCGACGTGTGGTTTTGTGAAACAGCCAGGGTGAGGTGCTGTCGGTGGTCTCGTCGGCGAAGCCGACCTCGCCGGAGGGTTCCGGATGTAACTCACGGGCCTCACCGAGAGAAAGTGCTTGAGGCCGCGCACATTCCTGGGCCTCAAGCGCTGCTTCGCCGTCTTCTGTGACCAGCACCCGGACCCTCCTGCAGCTGGTGCCGGTGAGGGTGGCACCAAAGTCATCCAGTTGCGAGCGCAGCCGCTGCCCGTCGCAGGCACGGCCAAGATAGTCGGCTGATGCCGTAAGCCGCTCGAGGTGCTCATCGACATAGAGATAGCCTGTGTGGGGATCAAAGAGCAAAGTTTCGAGCAGTTCGAACTGCGGCGGGGGATTGGTCAGGAAGCGGGCCTTGAGCAAACATTCGCGCCACTCGCCCACGGGGGAGGAGTCGGCGACGATGCCGGAGCCGATGCCCATTTCCCCCTTCCGGCCGTTCAGCACCACCGTTCTGATCGGTACGTTAAAGGCCGCGTCCCCGGCCGGGCCGAAATAGCCGATGGCCCCTGTGTAAACACCCCGCGACTCTATTTCCAGCTCCTCAATGATCTCCATGGTCCTGATCTTCGGTGCACCGGTCACCGATCCGCAGGGAAACAGTGCCTCCAGTATCCTGGACGGCTCCACCCGGTCCCTGCCAAAGCGGGTGGCCACAATTGTCGAAGTCATCTGAAATACGGTGCGATAGCGCTCGACGTCGAACAGTGATTCCACTTGGACCACCCCGCCGCCGGTGTTGTCCACCAGGTGGGATAGATCGTTGCGGAGCAGATCGACAATCATCACGTTCTCACTGCGGTTCTTCACATCAATGTTCAGTCGGCGGGAGATCTCCTGGTCTTCGCCGCTGAAACGTCCGCGCTTCATTGTACCCTTCATGGGCCGGGCGATGATTTTTCCTCCCTCCAGACGAAAAAACAACTCGGGTGAAAACGACAGGATACGGCTCTCGCCGCTCTTCATAAAGCAGCCGTAGGGAACCGGCTGACTGCGCCGCAGGTCGCGATAGAGGCGCGTTGCTGAACCGTCGAAATCGAAATGGAGCTTGAATGTGTAGTTGACCTGGTAAGTGTCGCCGGCGGCGATATATTCGAGAATCCGATCGATGGCCCTGCAGTACTGGTCCTCCTCGATGGTCGGGTGCAGGTTGGTGAGCAGGTAGGATGAATCGTCCTGCTCCGGTTCGATCAACGGAGGAAAATTGGTAGTCCCGCTGAGGTGATCGAAACTCATCGGCGCCCTGTAGACGCCCAGATCGGCCAGCGCCGCTGTCTCGTCTTTGCGCCCGACGGCAAGCTCATCATGCAGAAATTCATAACCGAGCCAGCCGGCAAGATAGTAGCCCTGGTCCAGCCACCAGGCTGAACGAGCGAGGAACTCTGCCCGGTTTTCCCCGGCCTGAAAGCGAAGCCGTTCGACGGGTTCGGTGAACAGCAGTGAACGATGGTTTACCCGATCCACCATGGAGGTGTCGAGAAAGACAAAGTCCTGCTGCTCGCCGAGGGCGGCGAACAATCCTGCTATCTGCTTGTCATGCAAACCCCTGCCGGTCATCCTCTGCTCCAGAGATGAAGCCGATTCCGGGTCTGGATCGGTATCATACATAACGGCACACTATAATAAACTGTGGCGCCGTACCCAACATTTGATTGCAATTTTTTACTTTTCGAGGGGCGTGAAAATGGCGGGTAATAAAAAGAAAAAGGGCCGACGGAAAATATTCCGCGGCCCTTGAGGGTAAAAGCGATAAGGTGGTGGCGCTAGCTGTTCCGCACTTTCTTCATGTCCTCGTATTCCTGGACCGCACTTACCACCGCCTCGTCCTGGCGCTGTTTTATCTGGGCAACCTTTTCCTGGATCTTTTCATCCTTGATCTTCATACCCGGGATCTGCGCCCCGAACAGGCTGTTGGCTAAATAGTCAAACGAAAACATCATCAGTTCTACATCATCTTCCTTGATTTTCTCAATCAGATCCTCTTCCAGTTCATAGGTGTTGAGAAAGGAGCTTTCAAAAATGAAGCGGCGGAAATGATGCAGGTCGGTGGAGGCCATGAAAAACATACGCTTCGCCTGTTCGGAGAGATTGGCCTGGTGACCGAACGACTTGCGGCGCATGATGAGGCGCAGCCATTTCTTGTTCATTTCATCGCGGACATCGACGCCCTGGTCGGCCCGCCACTCCCCCACGGTCCAGAGTTTGTCTTCCTCGTGACCCCTGCAGTGGTCCTCCCTGACCAGGAAGAAAAATTTCTCCTCGTCCGGATTGATTTCTTTGCCGTCGGCATCCTTGCTGCCCCCTTCGCGGAAATCGGCCATACCGACCGGATAGTAGCGGCAGGCCGTGGGACGGTCGGTGTAGACGGTACAGCCATCGGGGGTGACGAATGGACACTTGTTGTCCTCCTCACGCAGTTTGATCATCACGCCCGGCATATCCGTCTTTTCCAGATAAGTCGGAGTGGTATAGGTGTGGAGAAATTCGTGGGGCTGGATTTCCAATCGGCGGGTCAACATCAGGATGTCATAAGGGGTGAGGACGATCTTGATGTTGCCGCAGCAGGCGGTAAAACAACTTACACCCGGATGGCAGCGAAACTTCAGCTGACTGTCCATGGTCAACTTCAATGGTTCGATGTTGGAAGGATTGGTGCTCTTGCCGAAGAGAGCCTTTTCTTTTGCGTTCAATTCAGTTTGACTCATTTTGACTACCCATAAAAATAATTATAACAGCCACCTTGTGGTGGTAAAATTGCATTTGTCCGAACGGCCAATATTAAACGGTTGCGCTCTTGGTGTCAAATGACAAATAAATAGCGAGACGGACGCAACACCACATGTTGAAATTTCAAAATTAAGTGATGGGTCCCTGTGCTTTCCAGATAAAAATTTATTGCATAAATAACAGTCAACTACCGATCTAACCCAAAAATTCGAACGGATGGCGCTTGCAGTTTTCTGCAAATGTTCGTATATGTTTCACTCCAATAAGCAGGCGACTTTGATCTGCTTTTGTGATTGACCTTACATACTTTTGAACCACCCTTGGGATTGTTAATGAAATTGTTTGTCCGCCCGGTGGATCTGACCAGCGTCAGGACCATTGTCTACCACCTTCCTGACGGTCCTTCTCTTTCTCTGGAAATTGACGGAATTGAAGAATATGTGGATCTCGAGCTGGAGATGGGGCACTATTGCGACACCTCCGATATCGACGGCACGCTCCACTTCTTCCCGAAAGGCAACGCCTGAAAGATTCGGCCGGTCCTTGCCTTCTGCAGCCGGCACTGAAATCGCATTACCGTGGTTCCCCCCATGAAAGTAGATCTTCTTTCAGATACGCATATTCACACCAGTCTCTGCCGCCATGCCAGCGGCACCATGGAGGAATATGTGCTCAGCGCCATTGACCGGGGACTCGCCCGGCTGGTCTTTCTCGAGCACCTCGAAGAGGGCATCAACGCTGCCTACCGCACCTGGCTGACCGAAGAGGATTTCGACAACTATTTCGAGGAAGGTTGGCGACTGAAGCAGCACTATGCCAACCGCATCATGATCGGCCTCGGCGTCGAGGTCGGCTACAACCCCGAATGTGTGGAGCGAATCCTTGAGAGGTTGGCCTGGAGGAGATGGGACTGGGTCGGCCTGAGCTGTCATTTTTTCAGGATTGACGGCCACAACGAACACCTCAACGTACTGAGCAATAACCGGAGAACCATCGGCCTTATCGAACGTTACGGCAGCCGCAAATTCTTGAACCGCTATTTCGCCACCCTCACAGAAGGGGTGCGCACCATACCGGCTCACATTCTCTGCCACCTGGACGCGGGACTCAGACACCAGCCCAACCTCCATCTCGAGGACAGTCACTGGGAGCAGATCGACACCCTGCTCGACGAGGTTAAAAGTGTTGGTATGGCTCTGGAGATCAACACCTCAGGCTATAAATATCGCGGCCTGCCCTTTCCACGACCGGAAATTATCGCCCTGGCGCGGGACAAGGAGATCCCTCTGACTCTGGGCTCCGATGCCCACAACCCTGCTGAAGTGGGCCGCTACTTCGACCGGATACCCGCCCTGCTCAGTTGACCTTTGCTGGGGACACAATACCCATCGTGTCCCATCCAGACTTGGAGTTGCACCAACTCTCGTTCCATTCAACACAGGGACACGATGGGTATTGCGTCCCCTTTTTAGATAGAGGGCAGCCAGTCCACATTCATACGCTTGACCACATTGATGCCGCCGGCCAACACCGTATTGTTCGAGTAGCCGTGGTGATCGAGAAAACGCTGGACTTCATATGACCTGGAACCGGCATTGCAGATGATGACCATGGTTTTGTCCCGGGGCAGTTCCGCAAAGCGCTCCCGGACCTCGTCATAGGGCAGGGAAAGCCAGCGCTCGGTGCCGAACTTTTCGACGAACGGCCTGGCCTGCTTGGGATGGCGGACATCAAGCATGACCCAGTCCGGCTGCAGAGCCGAGTTCTCCATGTAAGCCAAGAATTGCCCCATGTCGATCTTGCGCATCCTCCCGTCACAAAGATTTTCAGCCACATAAGCAGCCGCGTTGATCGAGTCGATGGCTGCCGAAAATGGTGGTGAATAAGCCATTTCGATATTATTGAAGTCTTCGATGACACCTCCCTCGCAGAGCAGGGGCGCGGCTCCGTTAATACGGGCCAGAATACCGTCGCCCATCGGGCCTATTCCCTGCAGGCCCAGCACTCGCCTGGTTCGGCGGTCAAACACCATGAGGAAGCACGTAACTGCCTGGGTTGGGTAAAAATGGGCCCGGTCGATCGGCGAAGTAAGCGAAATATCGGCGTCGAACCCGGCCTCCCTGGCGTCCTGCAGGGTCAATCCCGCCGATCCGATGCTCATGTCAAAGCCCTTCATGATGAAACTGCCCACGCCGCCTTTAAAAACGGACGGTATCCCGCAGATATTGTCACCCGCCACCCGGCCCTGCTTGTTGGCCAGCGAGCCGAGGGGGGCGAAAAATTTCTGTCCCGATACCAGGTGGGTGATCTCCACGCAATCCCCGGCTGCATAGATGTCCGGATCGGAGGTCTGCATACGTTCATTGACCACGATGGCGCCGCCGCGGGAAACATGCAGTCCGGCCTCCAGGGCCAGGGCAGAGCGGGGCCGTACCCCCACAGCGATGATTACCATATCGCCGTCGATCTCTCTTTTGTCGGTCCTGACGCCGCGAACGTTTCCCTGCTCGTCGCCCAGAATCTCCTGTGCCGCCTCCCCGAGGTGCACCTCGAGCCCGCTGTCCCGCAGATGCTTGGCGAGAATATCGGCCATCTCCCAATCGACCAGGCTGGGCAGCAGATGGGATTTCATTTCGACGATGGTCGCATCGATGCCCCACAAATCCTTGAAAGCCTCGGCCATTTCGATGCCGATGGCTCCGCCGCCGACGATCACCGCTTTTCCGACCAACCCTTTGGCGATCCGGTCTTTGATCTCGATGGCTTTGTGGAGATTGTTAACGGTGAACACTCCGTCCAGATCGAGGCCCGCAAGCGGCGGCACGATTGGTTCGCTGCCGGTGGCCAGCAGCAGCTTATCGTAGCCTATTTCTTTCACCTCGCCAGTGGTCACCTGCTCGGCCTTGACCACTTTACTGAGCCGGTCGATGCCCGTCACCCGGGTTGAGGTCAGGGTGGTGACCCCTTTGGCCTTCTCAAAGAAGTATTCATCCCTGAGCATGTGAAAATTGGTGGAACGCAATTCTTTCTCATCCGGCACATCGCCGGAGACATAATAGGGAATGCCGCAGCCACCGTAGGAAATCAGGCTGTCCTGATCGATCAGTACCACTTCGGCATCCGGGTCGAGACGCTTCACCCTTACCGCGCCTTTCGGTCCCGCGGCTACCGCTCCGACTACAACTACTTTCTTGCCCATCGTACTCTCTTGTCTTTCATTGGTTAATGGTGCAGGGCCCGCCGGGGCCGCTTCGGTATCCTCTTAGTGCTTAATGATGATATGCTCAACGGTTTACCAGCACGTAGTCGGCTCTGAAACGGGTTCGCTTGTCCGCATCATCTCAAGATCTGCAGATCTCCTGGTAACCACGAAACGCCAGGGATCTCTGGCCCTGGCCGAGGGAGCCGGCATGCCGGCCTGCAGGATTGCCTCGATTTGACTATCGCTTACCGGTTCTTCAGTGAACTGCCTGATGCTGCGTCGGCTGAAAAAAAATCCAGTTTCTCGTTCATAGTCTTCTCATATATCCGCTATGATTGCCTGTGCTCATACAAGGCCGCCGCCTCACCCTGCCGGCAGCAGTTTATCAAGCACAAGACGATGGCGGTCATCAAACAGATGCTTCTCGATCATATAGATGGCGCAAATAACCCCAAATCCCGACCCCGCACCAATCAGAAACATGATCAGTATCTGGTATTTCACTGCCTCGATCGGTGGCGTCCCGCCCAGAATCTGTCCGGTCATCATGCCCGGCAGACTGACCAGTCCCGTGGCGGCCATCGAGTTGATCAATGGAATCATACCAGTGCGCATGCAGTCCCGCCGAATGTCGCTGACCGCCTCGGAGCGGGTTTCTCCCAGCATTAAACGCTGCTCGATGACCTCCCTCTGTTCATAGAAAAGGCTGGTCAACCGATCGGCGGCCAGCGCCACACCTGTCATGGTGTTGCCCAGCAGCATCCCCAGAAAGGGAATCGCATAGCGCGGCTCATACCAGGGATCCTGACGTAGGATAACGAGCAGGGCGAGCAGGGCGACCGAAAACGATGAGACAAACATCGCGCTCACCCCGACATGGTAGCCAAAAAAGCCCCGCAGCTTTCTTTTCAGGCGGGCCCTAACCTCCCTCCCCGCAGCCAGCAGCATAACCTGGGAAACCAGGATAATGAGCCAGACCGAACCCGACGAAAAAAGATAGTGCAGAACCAGTCCGATCAACAGCAACTGTATGGTCATCCTGATGGAGGCAATGAGTATTTGAGACTCCAGGCCAAGTTTGAGGTTGAAACTGAGACCGGCCAGAATAAGGATGAGGGCCGCGGCAATCGATAGATCAAGCGGTGAAAGTATGGCAACGTTCATCTCTCGGCTCACCTCCCATGAAGCTCTCTTCTGTCAATGTCCTATCAGAAACAAAGGCGATCTTTAAACATAGTCATGGTCAGCGTGGCCACCCGCTCCAATTGTTCCGGATCGTGACTGACCCAGATCGCCGCTGCTCCTTTACCCCCAAGAAAATTGCTCACCAGTCCCTCGAGCAGTTCCCCGTTGTCCCGGTCCAGCCCCGAGCCAGCCTCGTCGAGCAGCAGGATCTGCGGGGTTCTGATCAGAGCCCGGACCAGACTGAGCCGCTGCTTTTCGCCGGTGGAAAGCCGGCTCACATCCCAGCCCAGGATGTCGGGTTCAAAACCGCAGCCCTGCAGCAATTCAACTGCCTGCTGCTGGTCATGGTCAACGGGTAAATGCTCCGCCACGGTCGGGTGCCACCAGCGCGATTCGGCCGGAACCAGTGCCACCAGGCGGCGCCATTGCGGAGGCGTGTAGTGCTCACGATCCTTGCCGTTCAGCACTACCCTGCCCGTACTCTGATCGATATCGGCCAAAGCCCTCAGCAACCGGGTCTTGCCCACCCCGGAGACGCCGTTAATACCGGTACAACTCCCCGGTCCAAGCGAGAAGCTGTAGGGACCGCTGTCGGCAAACCTCAGCGATTGGACGAGCAGACAGGGGGAATCAGGGGAAGAGGATGACAAAACGCGTACCTTCCTGTACTCGGCTCTCGACCCGGATTTCTCCACCATGTTCTTCGACTATATTTTTGGTAATGGCCAACCCGAGACCGGTGCCCTTGGTCTTGTCTGTAAAGAAGGGCTCGAATATCTGGGCAGCCTTTTCCTCGCTCATTCCGGGACCGTTGTCCCGGAATGATACAATGATCTGCCCTTCTTCTCCTTCCTGGGTTTCGACCACCAGCCGGCCGCCTGTTTCCATCGCCTGGATACCGTTGAGGATGATATTGAGAAAAGCCCGGTAGAGCATATCCTCGTCGACCTCTCTGACTATCCCATTACCGGCATAGCTTGTCTCGATCTCCACCCCCTGCTTTACGGCCATTGACCGGGTGAAATTTATGGCTTTGTCCAGAATCAATTGCAGATCGCAAGATTTCAGCTTGGGCTGCTGCGGTCTGGCAAAATCGAGAAATTCGGTAACGATGGTGTTGAGTCTAGCGGTTTCATCGACGATGATCTGGGCCAGGTTCTCGTTGCCCGGGGCTACTTTCTCTATTCGTTTTTTGAGGATCTCGGCCGTCGATCTGACGATGCCCAGCGGGCTCTTAATTTCGTGGGACACCGTCGCCACCATGGTACCAAGATGGGCCAGCTGTTCGGTCTTGTCGAGCTGCTCCTTGAGTCTGATCCGCTCACCCATCCTGCGCTCTAGAATAGTGCCGGCGCGCAGGACAATGACGCGCAGCACCAGGAAAAGCACCAGCATCACCACCGCCGAGACGATCATGATGCGGCCCTGGAGCTTTAATATGGCGGTGTAGTCCTTGGAGAGATCTTTGGCGATCTCGATGACTCCCATGATGGCATCACCCGCCTCACCACTCTCCCTTACCTGCCTGAACGGAATAAAAGTCATGAGCTGACAGCTTATCTGCGGGTCGGATGACAGCAGACTCCACATCGAGCCGCTATAGATGAACCTGGAATTGGCTGCGCCCTTAAGCGCCTTTTCGTATTCGATGCCTCCCCTGTCCCGCTTACCAACCAGTTCGGGCAGGGTCGAGTAGGAAACGATGTTTTCCTTGGAGTCGTAAATAGTAACGGAATCGATGTCCAGCCCCTGGACGATCTCGCTGACTATCTTGTCCAGGTAACCGAACTGATCAGGATTTCTCAGCGCGATCCGGCCGTAGCGAACCACCGCGGGGAGCACGAAACGTCTGAACACCTGTTGGTTGATGTTGCCGGCCAGCAGCAGGGAATAGTCTTCGCTCTGCTTGAGCATGACCACCTTGGCGTTGTTGGAAATGATCCAGGAGAGGATCATGGTAAAAATGAGAATCGCTCCGAGGGCGGAGAAGGAAAAATACTTTACCAGGGTAAACGACTGCAGTCCGGCGTCCTTCGGATGCCGGCCGCTGTCCTTATTTTCACTTCCCATTTCGATCATCACCGCTCAGTCGCGGCAGACGCCGCAGATTCTGCACACCCCGGTATCGCATGGTGCGGTTGTTTTTTGCTCGAAGCTGCGTCGATACTCCCGCCACAGGTAGTCGTCATCGATACCATGATCGACGATGCTCCAGGCCAGAGGACTGTGCTGTGCATATTGCCTGGTGGCGAATAACTGTTCCCCCAGACCGCTCTGCTTCAGAGCCTGTTTCCAGGATATACCCGAGTCGGCCATATTCAGCAACACCTCTGCAAGCCTGCGGTCCCCGCGGGACAATACGGCCTGGAAGAGCGCCTGGTCGGGATTATCGAACTTCAGGCGAAGGTTGGGGAGCGATCCCAGTCTGCTTCGCAGATAGGTTATTTTTTCCTTGAGGTGTCGCACCGCCTCCCGTCCCTTAATGGTATGCTCAGCGGCGAGTTCACCCGCGCCTCCGAAGGGATGGTATTGAAATGGTGTCCATGGCTTTGGGACGAAACTGTTCACCGAAATCGACAGCTCGGTCAAGCGCCCCCGGCTACGGCCAATGGCATGCATGACCTTCCTGATCCGCAGTGCCAGGTTAACGAACTCCTCGAGATCCTCCGGCGCTTCTGTCGGCAGGCCGATCATCAGATAAAGCTTCAGACGGTGGATCCCGGCTTCAGTCAGCTTCTCGGCGGCACCAAGCAGGTCCGTGGCGGTGAGTTGCTTATTTATCACCCGGCGCAGCCGTTCCGAACCTCCGTCGGGGGCAATGGCCACGCTCTTCAAGCTGGAATCGCTGAGCAGGCCGACGAGATTGTCGGAAATCCGGTCTGCCCGGAGTGATGAAAAGGACAGGGAGCAGCCGTCGGCGCTGAGGTTAGCGGCAATCATATCGAGATTATCCCGCGAGGTCATCTCCATACCCAAAAGGCCGATCCGGTCGACTCCACCAGGCCGTTTCTCCAGACTGTTAAGAATAGCCTCGATATCCCACAACCGGGGAGGGCGATAGATAAAGCCGGCGGTGCAGAATCGGCAGCCCCGGGAGCAGCCCCGCCCGAGCTCGGTCAGGTACAGATCCGCGAACTCTGTTTCCGGGGTGAGGAGCTCCGAGTGGGCAGCATAGTCGGTGCTCTCCAGGCCGATCCTGCGGATACGCTTCGGCAGGCCTGGTTCCGGCTCCAATCGTTCAAAGCGGCCCTTGCTGTCGTAGAGGGGATGATAGAGGTCGGGAGCGTAAAAACCCTGGTAATTGTGATTCAGGGTGGTGAGCAACCGCCGCCGATCACCCAGATCGTTGCCCGCAAGCTGGGCGATCAGCGTCGGCAACAGGGGTTCGGCTTCACCAACTGCAAATATATCGACAAAGGGGGCGAGCGGTTCTGGGTTCATGAAGGCGGCGACACCGCCGCACACCACCAGGGGATTTCCAGGCTTTATCTCTTCTGTTCTCTCGCGAGCCAGCGGCTCAAGACCTGAAGCCAGGAAGAAGCGCGCTAGATTGGGATAATCATGTTCGAAGCTGACTGAAATGAAAATAATCGGAAAGTCGCGCGGCGGGCGTCCCGACTCCACCGACACGAGTGCCTGGTTCGGCTCCGGCAGAAACAGCCGTTCACAGACCAGACCTTCATGCTCGTTGAGCAGACGATAGACAAGCTGAAACCCCAGGTTGGACATGCCAACCTGATAGTGATTGGGATAAAACAGACCGACTGGCAGCAGCCCCTGCCATTTTTTCAGGTAGGTGCCCCGCTCTCTGTTAAGCAGTTCAGCTCTGGATAGCCCCCGGGAGGGTGCGCTGCGCGATGTTGCCTGTCGTTTGCGATCCAAGAGCCCTCAACGCATCTGCCCGTTCTCAATTGGCCTTCTTACGGAGATAGGTCGGAGTCTCCAGATAATCTTCATTGATCCGCTCCATCGGTTTCTGCTCTTCCTTTTCGGGGGAACGGTGGCTGCGGGTCGGCCCGAAATTATCAAAGGCGTCGAAATTGGAACCTGGCAATACGGTAGCCTTGGGTGCCCGGTTTGCTACGGCCGGCTTATAAGGCTGCTGCCTTTCGGCCTCAGGCTTCAGCGGATGGTGGGTACGAATCGGCTCAACAGTATTGGGGTGCTTCACCGGTGCATCATACTTCTGCTTATGCGGCAGATCGCCGACCTGGGCGATGGTTCTCTCGCGGGTGCTGACGTCGCCGACACCGGTGGCAATCACGGTCACCTGAAGCTCGTCGCCGAGACTCTCGTCGTAGAGCGCGCCGATGACCACCTTGGCATCCTCGTCGACCTTGGCCTGGATCAAAGCCGAGGCTTCCATGAATTCGGCCATGGTAAAGCTCTCTTCAGTGGCGGAAATATTGATCAGCAGACCGCGGGCACCGTCAATGCCGACATCTTCGAGCAGTTGGTTATCGATGGCCCGTTTGGCGGCCTCCACTGCCCGATTTTCGCCAACCGCTGAGGCCGACCCCATGATGGCCGGGCCCACTTCCTTCATGACCGTGCGCAGATCGGCGAAATCGGCATTGATCAGACCGGGTACATTGATCAGATCGGTAATTCCCTTGACGGCCTGGAGCAGTACCGTATCTGCCAGCGACAGCATGTCCGCGAGCTTGGAGGTCTTCTGCATGAGACTCAGCAATCGGTCGTTGGGCACGGTGATGATCGTATCGGCGTACTTATGCAACTCCTGCCAGCCGGCCTCGGCGTTACGCTGCCGCTGCCTGCCTTCGAAATTGAAGGGCTTGGTCACTACGGCAACGGTCAGGGCGCCAAGCTCTTTGCTGATCTTGGCAACCACCGGTGCCGCCCCGGTGCCGGTACCTCCCCCGAGTCCGGCGGTGATGAAGACCATGTCGCTGCCCAGCAGACATTCCTTGACGTCTTCCATCGACTCGTGGGCGGACTGGGCCCCAGTCTCCGGATCGGCCCCTGCTCCAAGACCTTTGGTTATGGATGGCCCCAACTGGATGCAGATATCGGCTTTGGATTGGTCCAGGGCCTGTTTGTCGGTGTTGGCGACGATAAAATCGACTCCCTGGAGCTTGTTATCCACCATGGTGTTGATGGCGTTGCCGCCCCCCCCACCAAGGCCGATCACTTTGACTACCGCAACGCTCTCTGTCTCAGCCATTCTGAACGGCATGCTGATCTCCCAATATCTTTTGATTCTCAATAGTTAGGGCAGGACAAAAGGTAAGATTCCTTGGCATAGGAACTATAGCATTTGATCGTGCCCGCATAAACAAAAAAGTCCTCTTCTACATTATTTTTTTAAACAGCCCTTTCATTTTATGCACCATGCCCGTGTCCTGATCCATAGCGCTCATCTGATGGTCCCTTCCGTACAGCACCAGGCCGACTCCGGTGGTGCAGCGCGGGGTGTATACATCATCGACTCTGCCGCCGATTCCGCTGGGATAGCCAACCCTTACCGGCATGTCAAAGATCTGCTCGGCAAGGTCTACGAGATTAACCAGCAGCGAGGTCCCCCCGGTCAGGACGATGCCGGCGTTGATTCTGTTCTTCTGACCGGAGACCACCAGCTCCCTGTTGACCATTTCGAGAATCTCAACCATCCTGGCCTCGATAATGTCAACCAGCACTTTCTGGGTTACCCGTCGGGGCTCCCTGTCGCCCACCGAGGGCACATCGACCACATGATTGGTCTTGATCACCGCTGACAGGGCACTGCCGAAATCCTCCTTGAGCCGCTCGGCTTCGGCCAGCGGTGTGCGCAGGCCCACGGACAGATCGTTTGTCAGGTTGTGTCCCCCGAGCCCCAGTTCACAGGTGTGCCTGATGGTACCCTCGTAGAAGACGGCGATATCGGTCGTGCCGCCGCCGATGTCCACCAGGACCACGCCGAGATCCATTTCGTCCTGGGTGAGTACCGCCTTGGCCGAAGCAATTGACTCGAGCACCAGATCGGCGACCTCGAGACCCGCCTTGTTGCAACAGGTGACCAGGTTGTGCACGGCGCCGATATCGGCGGTGACGATATGGACGTTGGTCACCAGCCTGACCCCGGTCATGCCGAGCGGGTTCTGGATGCCGGTGTGGTCATCCACCATATATTCCTGGGGAAGCACGTGGATGACCCGCTGATTCTCAGAAATTTTGACGGTCTGGGCGGCAGTGATCACCTCCTGGACGTCAGCCTGTTTGATCTCCCTGTTGTTGATCGCCAGGATGCCGGGACTGTTAAAGCCCTTGATGTGATTACCGGCGATACCGACATAAACCGACTCCAGATCGCAGCCGGCGATATCTTCGGCAACTTTCACCGATTTTCGGATCGAAGCCACCGTGCTTTCGATGTTGACCACCACCCCTTTGCGCATCCCCAGCGAAGGGGTGGTGCCGACCCCGATGATATCAACGGCGTCCTGGAAGGCTTCGCCAACCACACAGCATATTTTTGTGGTGCCGATATCAAGCCCGACCACCAAACTGCCTCGGACATCGCGTTTGTGCTCACCGGCCGGCTCGACGCCCATTTCCACTTCCTGATCTTTGTTGTTTTTCATGTGCTGACTCATCCTGACTCGCCGTAACCGACGATTACCTTGTCCTTTAAATAGTCCATCTTGATATAAGCGACGCGACCTATATCCATACCCGTTCTGCGCGGCTTATAGAGCATCTCCAGCACCTTTCTGAGGCGCACGTATTTCTTTCTGATATCGCCGTCGCCGATATATATTGGAAACGGATGCTCGACCAGATAGAGAATCAGCCCCTCTTCGTCATCCACATGCAGTTCGGAAATTGATTGAACTGGCAGATTCGGATTGTTGGAGCCAGCCAGGCGCAGTAATTCAAGCGGCGCATCCAGATCCACGTAGATGCTTTCCAGATCCTCCGAGTCCTCCAGTCCGGTGATCACCGGATAATCCAGATCCATGCCGTAGGCAGTTTTGACGAAGGCGTTCCCCTTATTATCGAGGTAATAGAGCTGAGCCCTGTCTTCTTCGCCAAGGGCGATGAGGGCGTGGGGTTTGTACTCGCGCACCTTGAGAATCAGGGTATCGGGCCAGTGTCGTGCAACCGTGACCTGATCGACCCAGAGACTCTCCTTGCGGACCTTTTCCGTGATTTCTCTTTCGTTCACCGAAAAAAGACTCTCGCTGACCTTGACCCCCGAGGCGGCGCGAATCTCGTCGGCCGTCGAGTTGCTGCTCCCTTCCACCCTGATCTCGGTGATCCTGAAATAATCAATATCTTCAAGCAGGACGGCAAAAAGGCTGAACCCGCCGCTTCTGACAAACAGGACGGCGGCACAGACCAGACACAGAGCAAGCAGCATCTTGCGGCGACCACTGGGTCGCGATGCGCTCTGGTAAGCGGCCGGCCCTCCATCCTTTTTGCGACTCCAGTAATGGTTGAGCTTCTTCAGCAGGGTCGTGCGCTGTTTTTTGTTCTGCTCGTCAAAACGGAAAGAAGCCCTGCCGGTCTCCACCCCGCCTCCATCGACGGTGTACCGGTTTTTCTTCTTAGCGCCGATTGTCTTCTGCAGCCACTTCTTCATATCCACTTCAACTAACAGAGAAATTGCACTTCGGGTCTCAGCTCGACACCACTGGTCAGCAAAACTTTTTCTTTGATCTCATCCATCAGCGCCACGACATCGCGGGCCGTCGCCTTGCCGCGGTTGACGATGAAATTGGCGTGTTTTTCTGAGACTTCTGCATCACCGATCCGTCGTCCCTTCAGACCGGCCTCATCGATCAGCCTGCCGGCACTGGTCCCCTCCGGATTTTTGAACACCGATCCGCAATTGGGCTGTCCGTAGGGCTGGCGCTGCTGTCTCTTGTGCCTGAGTGTCCTGATCGTCTCTCGTATCTGCGCAGGATCCGCAGCCTTGAATTTCATGACGGCGCCGGTCACCACTGTTTCCTTTCTCTCGGCAAGTGCCCGGCAGGCGCGGTAGCTGAAACCGAGATGTTCCTCACTAATATTTTCTATTTTTTCGTGGTCAACCATTTCGATCTGCCGGATCACATCAGCCATCGATCTACCCCACCCTCCAGCGTTCATGACCACGGCGCCGCCGACACTTCCCGGAATCCCCGCAGCGAACTCGAATCCGGACAACCCGTGCTCCGCGCACCAGGAGGAGAGTCTGGCAAGGCTGACGCCGGCTCCGGTGTTTAGCAGGACCTCTTCGTCGTCTTGCTGATGATCGCGGCCAATGTACTTGAAGCCTTCCCCGAGCACAATAATAATCCCACGAAATCCCTCGTCGGCGGCCAGTATATTTGATCCCCTGCCCAGCAGTTTCCAGCGCAATTTCTGGCGGCGGCACAATCTCAGCACCCCCTGCAGATCTTCCACATCAAGCAGTGTGACCAGAGCATCAGCGGGTCCCCCGATCCGATAGGTGGTCCACTCCGACAACGGTGCATCCCAGCGGATCTTCCCTCTGATTGCTCCAGTCAGCACTGCTTTTTGGGAGGAGCTCAAACTCATTATCTCGTCATTCGCTGCCGAGCAAGGACAACAGCTCCTCGCCCGCCTTGAATATATTGCCGGCGCCCAGGGTCAATACCAGGTCGCCAGGCTGTAATTGATCCCTGACCGCTGCCGCCAGGGTATCTACCTCGGCCACGTGAGCAGTGGAGCGCTGGCCATGCTGCCTGATCTTGTCGAGCAGCCTGAGGCTGTCGATGCCTTCGATCGGCTCCTCGCTGGCCGCGTAGATATCGGTCATCACCAGATGGTCGGCCTGATGGAAGCAGGTCTGAAATTCGCTGAACAAGCCCTTGGTCCGACTGTAGCGGTGCGGCTGGAAAAGGACCACCAGCCGTTTCTCCGGCCAGGCCTGCTTGATGGCACTGAGCGTAGCCCGTATTTCCGTCGGGTGGTGGCCGTAGTCGTCAATCACCGTGATGCCGCCCGCCTCACCTTTGAGCTCCAGCCGGCGTTGAACTCCGGCAAATGAGCCCAGCGCTGCGGCGATAACTGCAAAATCGATCTCCAGCTCGAGCCCCACGCAGATTGAAGCCAGTCCATTGTAAACATTGTGCAGTCCTGGCTGGGTCAATTCCACCGTGCCCAGCAATTCTCCAGTACGGTAAGTGTCGAAGCGGCTGCGACCCTCTATAAATTCGAGATTTTCTGCGTAAACATCGGCTTGACGGGTGAGACCGTAGGTGATCATCCTTTTGCTTATCCTGGGCAGTATCTCGGATATATGCTGATCATCGAGGCAAATGATGGCGGCTCCGTAAAAAGGTACCTTGTCGATAAAGTCAACGAAGGCCTCTTTGACCTGATCGATATCCTCGTAGTAATCGGGGTGCTCGAAATCGATGTTGGTGACCACCTCGAGTACCGGTGAGAGCTTCAAAAACGAACCGTCGCTCTCATCCGCCTCGGCTACCAGAAACTCTCCTTCCCCGAGCTTGGCGTTGCCGCCCAGGCAATCGACTTTGCCGCCGACGACGATGGTCGGGTCGAGACCGGCCTCAGCCATGATCCAACTCACCATCGAGGTGGTCGAAGTCTTACCGTGACTTCCGGCGATGGCGATTCCATATTTTTGCAAGCGCATCAACTCGGCCAGCATCTCGGCCCTCATCACCACCGGAATCCCCTGTTCACGGGCAGCCAGGATCTCAGGGTTGTCATCGCCAATCGCCGAGGAGGCGACAATCACCTCGGCGCCTTCGATCCACTTCCTGTCATGCCCCTCAAAGACCCTGCAGCCCAGCCGGCTCAGGCGATCGGTGATTTTCGACCGGCGCAGGTCGGAACCGGACACCCGGTATCCCAGGTTGGCCAGCAGCTCGGCAATCCCGCTCATGCCTATCCCCCCGATGCCAACGAAATGTATATGCTTGGTCTTTCCGTACATCTGCTATTTCCTCGCAAGCTCCTGGCAGATATCCACAATCCTTTCGGCGGCATCGACAATACCCAGTTTTTTCATGGCCTTGGACATGGAATCGAGTCGGGCCTGGTCGTTGATGATTCTGAGAATTTCCTCGGCCAGCCGCTGCGGGGTGAGGTCCCGCTGAGCGAACATCACGGCGGCTCCGCTGTCCACATACCAGGCACCATTTTTTTCCTGATGGTTATCAGCCGCGTAGGGATAGGGGATCAGCACGGCCGGCGCACCGACGACGCCGATTTCCGCGAGCGTGGTGGCTCCGGCCCGGGAGACAATCAGATCGGCCTGTCGATAGAGTTCTGCCATATCGGTGAAAAAGGCCGAAACCTGGTGATCGATGCCCATAGCTTCATAGGCATCCCTGACCGTCTGTTCGCCGTCCCGGCCCGTCTGATGAATTACCTGAAGCGCAGAGAAGGCCTCGATACCACCCCTGAGCCCCTCAACTACCATTTCATTAATCGCCTGGGCCCCCTGGCTGCCGCCCAGGATAAGCAGTGTCTTTCTCCCCTCACTGCTGCGTTTGTTCCTGCCCGCCTCGATAATAGCGCGGCGGACTGGATTGCCGGTCAATACCGTTTTACCCGCTGCAAAATATTTCTCGCTCTGGGGAAGCGACAAGCAGATCCTGTCCACCAGTCGTCCGAGCTTGCGGTTGGCCAGGCCGGGCACCGAATTCTGTTCGTGAATCAGGGTGGGCCGGCGCAGCAGCCAGGCAGCAGTAACAACCGGTCCGGTCACGTAGCCGCCGACGCCCATGACCACATGGGGATTGAATTTCAGAATTTGGTAGCACGACTCCAAAAGGGAAAGCGGCAGAACCAGCATTGCCTTGGCCAATTCCCAGAGATTCTTACCCTTGAACCCGTAAGAGTGGATGGTCTTCACCGAGAACCCCGAGCGGGCCAGGGAGTCCCGGTCCAGGCGGCGCCTGGTGCCGACGAACAGCACCGAGCTCTCCGGCAGGACAGCCTGGACCTGCTCGGCGGTGGCCACGGCCGGAAACAGATGGCCGCCGGTGCCGCCGCCGGTAAGCAGCAGGCGCAAAGCCTTTCTATCGCTGCCGGGATCTTTCACTAATCCATCTCCGCTGGTTTTCTCTTCTGCAGCTGGTGAACCGCCTCGATGAAGCAGGTTCCCCGCTGCTGGTAATCGTTGAACATATCAAAGCTGGCGCAGGCAGGCGAAAACAGTACCGTGTCCCCGGGCTCACTCGCCGCCGACGCCCTCTGAACCGCTTCCTCGAGTGTGGCCGGATAGTCGGTCTCAACCAGGTCGCCAAGCGCCTCGCCAAGTGGTCCGGAGGCCTCACCAATCAGAATCAGCCGTTTGACATGGCCGGCAACACTGTCTCTCAGCAGGCGGAAATCATCGCCCTTGTTGCGTCCGCCGGCGATAAGAACGATTTTACCCGCACCGCTGCAGAGTTCCTGCAGGGCGTTGATCACGGCACCGGTGTTGGTTGCCTTCGAGTCATTAACATAGGTGACGCCGTTGTACTGCGCAACACGTTGCAGCCGATGCTCTCCCGGTTCGAACTCCAGAAGCACCCGTTGAAGGATCTCCGGATCGAGCCCAAATCTGCTCGTACCCAGCAGGGCTGCGCCGCTGTTGAGTAGGCCTGAGAGATTGGCCAGTTTCGAACCGGCCAGCTCGAAGGTCGCGCCCTGCAGCTCAACCCGGGTGGAGCGAATCGTTGCCGCAAAGCGTTCATCGTGGCCGAACCTCGACCACTCTATTCCTTTCATGGTTTCGGAAAAACGGCGGCACTGGAGATCCTCGCCGTTAATCACCGAAAAAGTCCTGGCCGATCCGCCCTGAAACAGCCTCATCTTCGCCGCTGCATATTGCTGCAGGGTTTTGTGCCGGTCAAGGTGATCCGGGGTGATATTGAGCAGAATCCCGACCTCCGGCACGAAATCACCGCATAGCTCCAGCTGAAAACTGGAAAGCTCCAGGACAATCGCCTCGAACTTTTCGTCGGAGATAAGCAAATCGCCGAGCGGTGTGCCGATGTTGCCGCCGACGAAAACTTTTTTCCCCGCCGCCCGAAACATCGAACCGATCAGTTCGGTGACCGTGGTCTTACCGTTGGTGCCGGTTACTCCGATCACCGGGGCGGTGAATTTATCAGCGGCCAGGGCCAGCTCGCCCAGGACCGTGGCCCCCGACTGGCGCACCTTCTCGAGCACCGAATGGCGATGGTCAACGCCCGGGCTCGCCACTACGATATCGGCCCGGGACAGGAATCCCGTGCTGTGGCCGCCTCCCTCGAACTCGGCGGCGCACTTGTCCAGCAGCTCCTGCTCTTTCGGGCTCAGCTCGGAATAGTTTCTGATGTCGGAGACCAGCACCCTGATCCCGCTCTCATGCAGGTAGCGGACGATCGACTGGCTGGCCCGGCCGAAGCCGACAACCGCCATCGTATCCCCTGTCGTTGCTTGTGGTACCATCCTAGAATCCGTTGGCCCTGGGTCAATTCACCTACAAGAGCCCTATGATCGTAGACCGCTTTGGGGCGCATTCGAATAAATCTTATCCTGTTTACCGGCTAGATGCTGGTCGACCTGTTTGTTTATGCTGCCAAGCCCCGCCCAGGCCGCACCTAGAACAAAACCGATGCTCACTGCTATCCAGCCTATGATTACATAAGTCATATTGCCTCCTTTGTGTTCTGACCGATGAGCCGACTAAGTCCATGCATCGGCATCACAATGTTATTATGTGCGGCCATCTCCTGCCCTGCCGGGCTGAAAACGACGACCACCTTGGTATCTCCATATCTTCTCATTTTTGCTTTTCCTTCCATCAGCGCAGCTTTAAGGTTGCTATGGCCAGAAAGCCAAGAATGATCGAGACGATCCAGAACCGGACCACGACTTTGGTTTCATGCCAGCCTTTCTTCTCGAAATGGTGATGGAACGGCGCCATTAGGAATATACGTTTGCCCTTGGTCATCTTGAAGTATCCGACCTGCATGATCACCGACAGCGCCTCCATGACGAAGATGCCGCCGACAATGGCCAGGAGGATTTCCTGCTTGATAATTACCGCTATGGTACCCAGGGCGCCGCCCAGCGACAGAGAGCCCACATCGCCCATGAAGACCTGGGCGGGGTAGGCGTTGTACCAGAGAAAGCCGAGACAGCCGCCGACCATGGCCCCGCAGAAGACCGCCAGCTCACCGCTGCCGGCCACGTAGTGCACCTGGAGGTAATCGGAAATAAGTATATTTCCGGCAATGTAGGAGAAGACAAGATAAACGGCCGCCGAGACGATGGTCGGCCCGGTGGCGAGTCCGTCCAGGCCGTCGGTGAGATTGACCGCGTTGGAGGCGCCGATGATAATTATGAGCGCGAAAATTATATAGAACCAGCCCAGATCGGGCCGAATGTTCTTCAAAAAGGGGACGGCCAGATGTCCGTCGAAACCGGGCGAATTATAGATGAACAGGCCGACGGTACCGGCCCCGATAAACTGCAACAGAAGCTTTTTCTTGGCGCTCAGACCGGCGCTCGATTTTTTACTGATTTTCCTATAGTCGTCGACTGCACCAATGAAACCGAAGAAGGCGGTGACCGTCATGGTGAGCCAGACGTAGCTGTTGTCGAGTCGGGCCCACAGAAAAGATGAGCCAATCACGGCTGCCAGGATAAGCAGTCCGCCCATGGTCGGCACACCCTGTTTGTAGATATGGGTTTCCGGTCCGTCGTCACGGACCACCTGGCCTATCTGCATCCTCTTTAGAGTCCTGATGAACCAGTTACCGAAGATGATGACAATCAAAAATGCGGTAACCGCGGCAAGAATGGAACGGAAGGTGATATATCTGAAGACATTGAAGCCGATAAAAACGGTATGCAGGGGATAGAGCAGGTGGTAGAGCATCGTTCAGCCTTCTGATGTCAACATCGTTCCATAATCTGGTCGACAACCGTGTCGAGAGCCAGACCTCTGGAAGCTTTGACCAGCAGCCAGTCCCCAGGCTGCAAGCGTTTAGATTCGAGCAGTTCCTCGATCCAGCCGATTATTTCGTTTTTATCGATAAATACCCTGATACGTTCCGTATCCATGCCCGAAGTCTGGGCGCCCTGCCTGATCTGCTCGGCAAACTCTCCGACCAGGGCCAGAAAAGACAGATCCGTCTGGGCCGCCACGTTGCCGATGGAGCGGTGCAGGTCGGTGCTGGCTTCTCCCAGTTCGAGCATATCTCCAAGCACCGCCATTCTGGTTCGGGCCGGAAGCCCCCCCAGAGTCCTGAGCCCAGATGCCATTGAAGCCGGATTGGCATTATAGCTGTCATTGAGGATTCTCAGCCCCATGGGCGAGGTGAGCGGCTCCATACGTTTCGAGGAGGAGCGAAACTGCTCCAGCCCGGCAACGATGGTGGAAAGGTCGATTCCCGCGGCATGAGCGATGGCTGCAGCGGCACAGCAATTGGCCGCGTTGTGCACCCCTGGAACCTGGAGGAAGAGGTCTCGGCTCGCCTCGCCGACGTGCAGGGTAAACCTGAGGTGACCGTTGTCATCGGCTCGTATGTTTTCTGCCCAGACTGCGGCCCCCCGGGCAACGCCCTGGCTTGAGGCAGCGAAGCCGATAACCGTGGTGCTGAAACGCTCGCTGAGCCTGGTTATGAGGTCATCATCAAAATTAACCACGTGGACACTGTCGGGTCGGCTCTGTTCAAAAAGTTCGCCCTTGGCAGCCGCCACTCCTTCAATGGAGCCAAGTCCTTCTAAATGGGCCGGCTGGACGTTGGTGATGCAGCTGATATCTGGATCGCCGATCCGGGCCAGCCGAGCGATTTCACCGGGGCGGTTCATACCCATTTCCAAAACCAGTACCCGGTGATGGACAGAGACCGGCAGCAGTGAGAGCGGCAGCCCAATCAGATTATTGAAATTGCCCGCCGTTTTGAGGACCCGCCCCTCCGGTCGATCAGGGCGATCCGGCCAGCGGCAGCTGAAAATTGAGCCGGCCATATCCTTGACGGTTGTTTTCCCGCAGCTCCCGGTCAGCCCCACGACCACCGGTCGACTGAGCTGCCGGACCCGGTCTAGCCGGTAGCGGGCGAGGTTGCCGAGGGCGGTCAGCGTGTCGTCCACCTGAACGCAGCAGACTTCAGCCCCGGGAAGCCGGTCGGCGGCGGAGATAATCAGACAACGAGCCCCACCTGCAACCGCGTTCTCCAGAAAATCGTGGCCGTCAAATTGTTCCCCCAGCAGGGCCACGAAAATGTCGTTCTCGCTTACTGTCCTGGTATCGGTGGAGATGTCTCTAAACCTGGTTGTTGCCGCTGTCCGGATCACTTTTCCTCCCGTTGCCGCCGCAACGGTTTGCAGATCCCAGGATAGGCTGCTCTGCTGGGCGCAGAGCCTATCGTCGAAATACCGGGTGTGGGTGCCGACGATCTGGTAACTTTCATGTCCTTTACCGGCGATCAGAACGATGTCGCCCTTGTGGCTGCGGGTCAGCGCCGCATGAATGGCAGCATCCCGACCGCCAATCTCGATATAGCCCCGTTCTCCGTCTGCACAATTATCGAGCCATTCCACCCGGCGCGGCGCCAGACCGGTTCGGGCGACTCCCTTGAGCACGGCTGTTCGAATAGCGGCTGGATCCTCCCGGCGCGGATTGTCATCGGTGACAATGGCTATATCGGCCATGCGGCCGGCGATTTCGCCCATCAGGGGCCGTTTCGACTCGTCCCGGTCGCCGCCGCAGCCGAATACGCAGATCAGTCGCTCATGTTTGAGTGAGTTCAGGGCGCCGAGTACTTTTTCCAGTGCATCGGGGGTGTGGGCATAATCGACGATCACAGTAGGCTGACCGCCTGGTTTGTCCGCCAGGCGCACCGGTTCGATCCGTCCCGGGGCTCCGGCAGCCCGACCGAGCAGTTCGGCGCAGCGGGCTTTGTCATAGCCCAGTGTTGCCACGGCGGAGAAGGCGGCCAGCAGATTGTCGATATTGAATCTGCCGATCAGACTGGACTCTATGAGGTAGACCTGCCCGGTGTCATCGATAATCTGACAACGAACACCGGCAAGTGAAGCGTCATGTGCACCAAGCTTTACATTGCAGTTCTGGGCGTCTCCGCAGACCAGGGTGAGCAGGGGCAGCGACCGGCAGAGATCGGCCACCGCCGCGGACGCACTCTTGCCAGCCTCCCCCGCTGACTGCTCTACCACCACAACCGTACCCCCGGCCCTCATATGACGTGTAAACAATCTGCTTTTGGCAGCGAAATAATTGTCCATGGTGCCGTGATAGTCGAGATGGTCTTGACTGAGATTGGTAAAAATACCCAGGTCAAATTCCATCGAGCCAAGACGATGCTGCTGCAGGGCATGCGATGAGGCCTCCATGATCACATGACTGACCCCGCTGTCGGCCATCGTTCTCAACATCTTCTGCAACCTCAGGGGATCAGGGGTGGTCAAGGGCGCCGGGTGGCTGATACATCTTCCGTCGTCCAGGTAGTAACGATATTCAACCGTGCCGATCACCCCGGTCTGGACTCCGAGCTGGCGCAACGTCTGTTCAATCAGATAGGAGACAGTGGTCTTGCCGTTGGTGCCGGTGATACCCACCATGGTCATTTCCCTGGCCGGATGGCGATAAAAGGCCGAGGCCAGGTGCCCCAGGGCGGCTCTACTGTCTTCCACCTCGATGATGACCGCTGCCAGAGCGGCACGTTCATCCTGACCGAAATAGCCCCTCTCAACCACAACCGCCACCGCGCCATTAGCTATCGCCTTCTGCACATGCCGGTGACCGTCATAATTGTCACCTTTGAGCGCCACGAACATTGAAGAAGCGCCGGCTGCCCTGCTGTCATCGCTCAACTCTGCAATTATCAGCGAGTCAGCCCCCGCCGGCAGCCTGATCGGACCGGCAAGACCGGCAACCAGCTCAGATAACGACGGAGACTGGTTATGCACGCCCTCCTGTTCTGTGTGCACCATTGAATTCAACGCATCTACTCCGGCTCGGCAAACTTGGGCTGTTGGTAATCAGGATCAACCGGGTCACGCTCCAGGATCAGGGTAACCGTTGTTCCCGGTCTCAATTTAGTACCTTCCGGAGGGTGTTGGGCAACTACCCGGCCGGTACCCTTCACTTCTATCTCGACATTGCTTCCTTGCAGCAGCCTCAATGATTTTCTGAGGCTCATCCCGGCAAAGGAAGGCATGTCCATCTCAATCAGCTCTGCCCTAGTATTTTCCTCATCCACCTGGACCTGTTCCGGAGAAAAGCGGAAGTTCGTATCGGCTTTCTCCTTGGGACTCATCATATCGGAAAGGTTTTTCATAACCTGCTGCAGGGCGGCAATCGGGCCGATAATTTTCATGGCCTCCCCCGCAGGAGAAAGCTCCCGCCTCTGGGCCGCCTGATACCCCGGACCGGTCGAGGTGACCAGCAGCACCAGCTCCGGGTTCTTCTGGGGGATCATAATCAAGCCGAGATAGTGGTGGAACAGCCTCCTGATAGGTGACTCTATTTCCGAACTGCTCTCCCCCTGGATAATGATCGAGCCCATTGGTCCACGCTGCCCCAGGAGTGTGGCCAACCTCGCAGCTTCCTCTGGAACCCCGGCGGAAAGAAGACCTGAATCGGGCTCCTTTTCAAGGTTTTCGAGCAGATACTCCTGTTGATTTTTGCGCAGCACAAATCTTTTGGCGCCATGCGGAGTGATCTCATATCCGCCATTGAGCGCCCGGGTCAATGAAGTAAGTAGTTCCAGCGGAGTCTGCATCTCTGGAACCGTTTCAAAATTCAACTGTTTCTCCAGTTCCCGCTTGAACGGTACCGCGCTGGTCTCCGGTGGCGGCCCGGTGATGAAATCAAACTGCAGATTGCCGTCAGCGCCCAGCTTGTTCCATAACTGCAGTTGGGCACCAAGTTTGCGCTGTTCGGCCGCGACACTCCAGGGCAGCCTTGGAATTTCAACACTACCCTGACTCTCCAGGAGTGAGAGGTCCCTGAGAAAAATTTTGAACACATCCGGTACGGCAATAGTCTCGTTGAAAAGATCCAGATAGTTTGTTTCCGTATAACTGTGGAATCTGTTCGGATCAAAGGAAGGGGTCTGGGTATAACCGACCAGCCCTCCCGTGGACGCTTCCATCACCAGGGCACCGAAGCTGTTGCCCGGACTGGCGTCCGCCAGCCGTTTCAGATAGTCATCGAGAATGCGCTGTATCTTGGCATCAAGGGTCAGAATCAGATGACGGCCGTCCACACCGGGCCGGGTATCACCCATCTTGAGAAGATCGTGGGTGTCATCTTTTTTTAGCCGGAACCTCGCTTCCAGCTTATTGAGATACTGTTCGATACCGAAGAGTCCAGTATCACCTTCGACAAAACCAATGAGATGAGCCGCCGATTCACGCTGCGGATAATAGCGGATGTACTCTCTGTGCAGATGAACGCCCTGGAAACCGAGCCGTCTGATCTCGTCTTCCTGATCCTGGCTGATGTCCCTGGCTATCCAAACCCTGAGACGTCCTTTCCCCATTCGATCATAAAGATCGCTTTCGGAAGTTTCAAGTATGGCCGACAGGGGGCCGATCACCTGATTGACGTCCTCGATTTCTCGGATATTGGCATACACGGACACCCGTTCGTAGGAGATGGCGAATTCTTTATAGTTTCTGTCGTATATCGTACCCCTGGTAATCTCTTGATCGGTTGCTGCCTGATCCTCTCTTAAGCGTAACGCCTTGACTGTCTGCTCCCAGAGGCGGAGCGCCTTCTCACTCTCCAGCCAGCCCCAGACAGCCGCTACTGCACCAAGCAGAACGATCAGGACAACCAGCCGCCGTCGTCCGACGCTTTGAGTACGCAGACGGGACCGCTTGCCCATGTTTCCGCATTACCTGAGCTTGAATACCTGTTTTTCCCCGGGGACGAAAAGCGCCAGTTCTTCCCCTGCTCGCTTGAGCACCTGTTTTTCAGACATCAGATTAGCCCTCTGGGCCAGCAATATCATTTGATCTTCCCGCAGTTGATGCCGGGCCGCCTCTATGGCCTGTATATGCTGTTCCCCGCGGCTAATCGTAAAGTTGAGCCAGAGATTGATACAGAAAGCGACAAAAACCACAGCCAAGGCGATTTTCGATGCGGCCAGCCAGAGGGCAGTGCCGCCTGGCAGGCCGAATGCTTTCTTCCTGCGGAGCTGTTGCCTGATCTTCGTATCGATCGGTGCATGCGATACGATTCTTATCGAGTTCTGATAGCTCATCGGTTCCCCCTCTTACGCTAATCTCTCGGCCACCCTGAGCCGGCTGCTTCTGGCTCGAGGATTTCTCTTAATTTCCTTGTCATCCGGAGTGATGGGCTTTTTGGTGACTACTTTCAACTTCTCAGTCCTGGATAAAATCCGTTTGACAATTCTGTCTTCCAGCGAATGAAATGAAATGATGCAGATTCTGCTCTTGGGCCTCAAATAGTCGGGCGCCTTTTCAAGTATGGTTCCCAGGTTGGCGAGTTCTTCGTTGACAGCGATCCGTAGGGCCTGAAACACTTTGGTAGCCACATGAATCTTCGTCGGATGATATTTTTTCGGAACGGCTTTTCCGACGATCTGCGCCAGCTGCCCTGTCATTTCAATCCTGCTCTTCTTTCTCTCCTTGACGATAGTCTCGGCAATTCGCCTGGACTGCTTTTCGTCGCCGTAGTAGTAAAAGATGTCGGCCAGT
This sequence comes from Desulfobulbaceae bacterium, assembly GCA_024640625.1. Taxonomy (GTDB): domain Bacteria; phylum Desulfobacterota; class Desulfobulbia; order Desulfobulbales; family Desulfocapsaceae; genus JABDQA01. Next base: position 27,490 of record JAHEER010000013.1, on the reverse strand, counting down.
TCTTCCTCGGTGGAATCGGCCACGATCTGGGCTGCAGTGATCGGCCTCCTCCGATCCATCCTCATATCCAGCGGTTCGTTTCTGTTGAAACTGAAACCGCGTCCTTCCGCCTCGAGCTGTAGGGATGAGAGTCCGATATCAATCAGGATGCCGTCCACCGCTTCCAAACCTGCTTCTCTGAGCCCGACATCAATTTCCCTGAAATTGCGCCGGATCACCTGCAGCCGATCCCGGCCCCTGCCCACGTTCTCAAGCCCAAGCCTGATGGCGTCCTCATCCCAATCAAAGGCGACGACTTTCCCATCGGGCGCTGATCTTTTCAAAATTTCCCTCGTGTGTCCGCCAAGACCGAAGGTGCCGTCCATGTAGACTCCCCCGGGAACCACGTTCAGCATTTCCAAGGCTTGTTCCAGGAGTACGGGCTGATGCACCTTCCTCAGGGAAACTCCGGTCATCAAAGAATTCCGAGTTTGGCCAGGCTGTCACTGTACTGCTCGAGGTTCTCGCGGGTCTTGCAGTACTCGGCCAGCCATACTTCCTTATCCCAGATCTCGACAAACTCGAGCATGCCGTTGAGTACAACTTCCTTGTCGATATTCACCTCGGACCTGAGACTGACCGGGATCAGCAACCGGCCCTGCTTATCAAGCGAGCACTCGGTAATTCCGGAGACCACGTATCTGATAAAGCTTGACAGGTTCTTCTCTTCGCGGCCCTGGGTCAGCAGTTTGTCTTCCACAATCTGCCATTCGGAAGCGGGCCAGGCCCGCAAGTGTTTACCCCATGGAGCAACCATCAGAACCCCGGAGCCATAGTGCTTGAGCACTTCTCGAAATCTCGACGGGACATTCAGCCGCCCTTTGGGATCGAGGGTATGCTCAGATCTGGATCGAAACCTGCTGGCAATGATGTCTGACTTAGCCACAGAAACTCCACCCTGCTCCATTTAATGCCGCTTTGTATCCACTATACACCACTACCAGTCTTTTTATCCTGAATAAATAGTTCAAGTCAAGTAAAAAGATGCGTAAATTCAAGATAATAAGCTTTTAATTGCCATACCGACCCAAGTACAACATATGGTAGAAATCATAATGGGCGATACTACAGGGTGTGGGAAATGGACTTATGGACAAAACATCAGATGTTGAGGAAAACCTGGCGTGTTATTATATCTACTTGATATTTATATAATTATTAAATTATGCAGAAAACAAAATTAGAAGGACATCACATCGAGGTGGTTTAAAGTGGCAGTAACGTGTAAGGGCGGCGCCCGAAGAATTTGTAAGGAGGGGCGAAAGGAGCCAGGAAAAGGTCAGGAACTGCTGCCCGGGAACCCTATGAATAAGCCATGGCGTGTCTTATCAGTCGTCGGAATCGAACAGGGAGGGCTGGATGGAATCCGGCCTGGGCGGCTTGCGGCCAAAATGTTCGTAAGCTTTGATGGTAGCCACCCGGCCCCGCTGGGTCCGGCTTAAAAATCCCGATTGGATGAGATATGGTTCATAGACATCCTCGAGGGTGGTCTTTTCCTCGCAGACCGAAGTGGCGAGAGTTTCCAGTCCGATGGGACCGCCGCTGAATTTGTCGATTACAGTGAGCATGATGGTACGGTCCATGTCGTCAAGACCAAATTCGTCGACGTTCAGGAGCTCGAGAGCGGCGTCGGCAACGCTGCGATTGACAAGTTCATGCCCCTTAACCTCGGCAAAATCCCTGACCCGGCGCAATAGCCGATTGGCAATGCGCGGCGTACCACGGGAACGTCGTCCCAGTTCGAGCGCTCCATCCTCGTTGATTTTCAGACCAAGAATCTTGGCCGAACGCCGGACGATGACGACCAGTTCCTCGGGTGAATAGAACTCGAGCCGCAGGATATCGCCAAATCGGTCCCTCAGCGGCGGCGTCAGCAGGCCGGTGCGGGTGGTCGCCCCGATAAGGGTGAAACGGGGCAGATCCATTTTGATGGAACGGGCACCCGGCCCCTGGCCGATGATGAGATCCAACTGGAAATCCTCCATGGCCGGATAGAGAATCTCCTCGACCACGTGGTTGAGACGGTGAATCTCATCGATGAACAGGATGTCCCCTTCCTGGAGGCTGGTCAGGATAGCGGCGAGATCTCCCTGTTTTTCAATGACCGGACCCGAAGTCGGCTTGATGCCCGTGCCCATTTCGTTGGCTATGATCTGCGACAGCGTGGTCTTGCCCAACCCGGGGAAACCGTGAAAAAGCAAATGATCCAGCGGTTCACCCCGTTTCTTGGCGGCGCCGATGGAGACGTTCAGCCGCTTTCTGACCTGTTCCTGGCCGATATATTCGGACAGGGACTTGGGCCTGAGATCGTTGGCCTGAATATGGTCACGCCCGATCGGGGCAGGATCGACCAAGCGCTCGTCGCCAAACAGCTCTTCTTCGAAATTCATGCCAGACTCCTGAGACATTCCCTGAGCAGATCTTCAACGGAAAGACCATAAAAGGTCTCGTCGCCAAGACGCCGTTTAACCGAGGTAAGGGATTTGCGGCTGACCGGGTCGGAGTAGCCCAGGTTACCCAGTGCAGAAAGCACGTCGGCAACCGCTGAAGAGGCGCCGGAAGCGCTGTCTCCGCCGGTCTCCACCAGATCGACCGAGCCGGCGGCCAGCTCTCCCACTTTGTCTTTCAATTCAACGCAGAGCCGCTCGGCCGTTTTCTTTCCTACCCCCTGCAGTGAACTCAGCAGGCGGATATCCCTCGCTGCGATGGCCCGGCAGAGTTCCGCTACCCGCATCCCCGACAGGGCCGCAAGACCCAGTTTCGGGCCGATGCCCGAGACCGAGGTAAGATGGAGAAACATCTCCTTTTCCTCGACGTCAAGGAAGCCGTAGAGCACGATGGCGTCTTCTCTTACCTGGGTGTAAATATGCAGAAAGATTTCTTCGGAGGAGTCGGGAAGCCTGGTCAGTCCGTCGGTGGTTAAAAAGACCTCATAGCCGACACCGGAGACGTCGATAACGACCCGGTCCCGACCTTTGATCAGAACTTTTCCTGTAAGTGTTGCTATCATCTCATTCCCTGAGGGAGTGCTCAGATGCGAAGTTGGTTGAGGTGGCAGATCGCCACCGCCAGCGCATCGGCCGCATCGCTGCTCGGCGCCTTATTGAGGCCCAGCAGGACCCGGACCATATGCTGAATCTGTGTCTTGCCGGCCTGGCCATAGCCGACCACTGCCTGCTTGATCTGTTTGGCGCTGTAATCGACCACCTCCAGATCGTTCTGCATGACGGCAACCACCGCTGCCCCCCTGGCCTGGCCAAGTTTCAGCGCTGAACCCGGGTTGGTGGCCAGAAACACGTTTTCGACCGCAGCTTCAGTGGGGCCGTGCAGCTGAATCACTTCGTTGATCCCGGAAAATATCTGGTTGAGCCGATAATTGAAGGGCATGGTGGTGGTCGTTTTTATTACACCGCAGGCGACAAACCTGAGGGCGCCGCGCTCGGACTCCACCACCCCGTAGCCGGTGATCCGGGAACCGGGGTCAATGCCGAGGATCCGCTCCATCTCCGATGCTCAGGACAGTTTTTCCATCAGACTCTGGTCGATATCGAAGTTGGCATGTACCTTCTGAACATCGTCATGGTCCTCGAGGTTTTCCAGCAACTTCAGCAGGGAGGCCGCTACTTTCTCGTCATCCACTTCAATTGTGTTCTGGGGAATCATGGAAACGGTGGCTTCCAGATATTCCACACCCTGCTCCTCGAGGCTGTCACGGACATCGTTGAACTCATCGATGCTGGTCAGCACCTGGAACTCGTTTTCGTCTTCGATCACATCTTCCGCACCGGCTTCCAGCGCTTTTTCCAGCAACTCCTCTTCGGAGATTTTTTCCTTGTCGACCAGGATTTGGCCCTTCTTGTCGAACATCCAGGCAACACAGCCGTTTTCTCCGAGGTTGCCGTTGCTCTTGGCGAAGTAATGCCTGACATCGGCCACCGTTCGGTTGCGGTTATCGGTCATGCATTCGACCAGCACCGCCACCCCACCGGGCCCGTAGCCCTCGTAGAGGATCTCCTCGTAGGCGTCGCCGTCGCCTCCGCCGGAGCCCTTATCAACAGCTCTGGCGATGTTATCCTTGGGCATGTTTTCTGCCTTGGCTGCGGCAATGGCTGACCTCAGCCTCGGATTACCGTCTACATCGCCGCCCCCCTGCCGCGCGGCTACGGTGATCTCTTTGATCAACTTGGAGAAGATCTTGCCGCGCTTGGCGTCATTCGCCCCTTTTTTTCGTTTAATGGTTGACCATTTGGAATGTCCTGACATATCTGATCCTGTGTGCTGGTTATTTTTTCCGGGAAGACGGGGTATCTCTTAGCCGCGATAGTCCATGCCAAGCACAAAGACCTCACGGCTCTCCTTGCGTGAGCTCTGGGGTTTTATCACTTTTACGAAGCCAAACTGCTTGTTGAGATCGCTCACCAAAGCGGGCATATCTTCACCCTGAAAAATTTTACCCAGATAATGCCCCTTCTCATGCAGAAAAAGATGGGCCAGCTCAAGCGTCTGAACCACCAGTCTCATCGAGTGTTGGTGATCTGCCCAGCGATTACCGGTGGTTTTAGGAGCAATATCTGAAATAACGGCTTTGAAAGCCGGCCTGAGCGCCTTGATCTGGGCGACCAGTTCCGGATCGGTAATGTCGCCGCACAGCCAGTGGATGGGAGAGCCTCCGTCTCTTGGTTCCTTATTGGTCTCCTGCAGGTCGACCCCAATCACCAGCCCCGAAGGCCCGACAACCTCCGACGCATAGAGCGACCAGCTGCCCGGGTGACAGCCCAAATCGAGGATCGCATCTCCACGGCGAAATAAACGATATTTTTTCTGAATTTCTTCCAGCTTGAAAACGGACCTGGCCGGGTACTTGTCTTTCTTGGCCTTCTTAAAATAGTAGTCCCTTACTTTACGCACTCTTTATTCCATTTACCCTTCTTTAGCAAGGTCATTCGGCCCCCTCCGGCCCTTCCCGGAATACAGTGCCAACCCTCTCTCAGCCTTCCGTCAGCTGCTTTTCAGCCCAGGCCAGCGCTTCTTCCCTGGTGCTGACCACCCCCTCCAGCGCGGCTGTCTCCACCGCTTCGAGCAGCCTGCCAATTTCCGGGCCGGGCGGCAGATTAAATCTAGTAATCAGGTCATGCCCGGTCAACAACTTAGGGCCAGCCTGGGCGGGCACCAGGGTCTCCTGGTAGAAGCGCACCACCTCAAGAAACAGCTGCTCGAGCTGCTCTTCGATGCCCGCCGGTTTTTCCGGTCCCTGCCCGGCAAGGCTGTCGGCCATGGCCAGCAGGAACAGGGGATAAAGATTGGCCCCCGCCCGTTTACAGATCTTTTGCAGGGCGCGCGTACTCACCTCCTCCTGGTCCTGCATTACATTGTTGAGATGAAACGGATGCATGTGCATCGAGATCAGAGAAACGACTCTCTTGGTCTTGCGCCGACTCCACTTCCAGCGCTCGGCGATTTGCTGAGCCAGGGTTGCGCCCTGCTCATCATGGCTGTGAAAGGTGACGCGCCGCGTCTTGTCAACATTCACTTTCCTGGCCGCCGGTTTGCCGATGTCGTGCAACAGGGCCGCCCATTTCAGGGTCGACAGAGCCTCAAAATCAGCGGCAACTTCGTCCACCAGGTTATAGCTGCGGGGAAAGTAAATGACCGGCTGATCGATGATTCGCTCGACGAATTCCAGGGTGACCAGATTATGCTCCATCACGTCGAGGTGGTGAAACGGCGGCTGGTCCACGCCTGCACCTTCGCAGAGCTCGGGCATCAGCAGACCGAGCAGTTCCGTTTCCTGCATGGCCTTGAAACTCATGGAGGCGCGGTTGGTGGCCATGATCAGCTCCAGCTCGAAACTGATGCGCTCGGCGGCCACGGTTTCGATCAGGGCCGATTTGGCGCTGATCTGCTTGCCTGTCTGATCTTCGATCATGAAATCAAGCTGGGCGCCAAACCGATAGGCCCGCAGCAGCCGCAGGGGATCGTCCTCGAAGCAGCCCGGACAGGCCCGGACTACCCGAAGCATGAGGTCGTTGAAGCCGCCGAGCGGGTCGACGATCTCCACCTCCCTGTCCGGCTGCACGAGATCTTCAAGCAGCACTGCCATGCTGTTGATGGTAAAATCACGTTTGACCAGATCTTCTTCGATGGTGCGGGCGCCTTTACGGAAGCCGGCAACATCGAGCGATAAATCCTCGAGCACCAGCCGGGCCGTGTCGTTCTCCTCGTCGAGGATCACCACCGAACCTTTGCCCAGCCGGCGGCGCATCTCATGCATGAACTCAATCGCCCCTTCAGTCACTGCAAAGTCGAGATCCACTGAAACAACGTTAATCAGCAGATCGCGCAGGGCCCCCCCGACCAGATAAATATCGTGCCCCTGCGATCGGGCACAGTCGTTGAGGGTCTGCAGAACAGATTCAGGATAGTGCGAAATAAATGCATCCAAGGCTGATTTCTGCACGGCTGTCCCTTTTTATCCTTGAGGTTTCTTGACGCTGGCACGCTTCAGTGTATACATTCGAAAATAACTCCGTGACTGCTGTTCCCGGACTGGTCGTCTCTTTTGGTAGCCTGCACATTCAGGTCAAGATCAAGACACGTGCGATGGTATCTCGAGCAACGAAGAGATTTAACGATACAAGTTAGCCTTTACTTTAATTGGGGATATCATGGAAGGCAACCGGCTTTATGAAGTGCTGCGGAATAACGGGCTCACCGAAGCCTCCTCAGAGGTTTCGCCGCTCGTCGTAAATGCAGCACTGGTGATCATCGTGCTGACGGCTGCGACCCTGTTTGTCAGAAGGATTCTGCTCAGCGTGAGGCGCAAGTGGATTGGCGCGAATCGCCACCGCTGGGACGAGGCCCTGCCGGTATTCGACCTGCGTCCATTTCAGAACCCCACGGGGTACGATATGCAGCACCTCGCAGGACCGCCACCGGAAGCGTCGCCAGCATGAACAGCAGCCATCCTGCCTGCCTCTACATGGCGCCGCTCAAGGGTATCACCGACAGTCTTTTCAGACAGGTGTACCAGCGCCATTTCCCTGGACTCGACCGGGCTGTGGCTCCCTTTGTCAACCCCCAAAAAAGTCCCCGCTATCCGGAAAAACTGCTAGCCGACCTGCTCCCCGAAAAAAATGTAGACCTGGAGCTGGTACCGCAGGTGCTGAATACCGACGCGGAAGGCTTCATCGCCCTCGGCAACCGGCTCCACGAGTTGGGCTACACTGAGATCAACTGGAACCTCGGCTGCCCGGTGAAGATGGTGGCCGGGAAGAAAAGGGGAGCCGGTCTTCTTCCCCACCCCGAGTTGATCATCGACCTGCTCGAGCAGGTGCTGCCGAGGCTGGAACCCGCCCTGTCCATAAAAATGCGGCTGGGCTACCACAGTCATAAGGAAGCGCTTGCCCTGCTTCCCCGGCTTGAACCCTTGCCGCTGACCGAAATCATCCTCCATGCCCGTCTGGGAGTCCAGCTCTACCGGGGACCGGTGCACCTGGATCATTTCGATCTCTGCCGAGCGCAGACCTCCCACCGACTGGTCTACAACGGTGATCTCGTCAGTCTGGAGGATTTCACCGGTCTGGCAACAAAATTAGCCCCCATCGACCGCTGGATGATCGGCAGGGGGCTGCTGATCAATCCGTTCCTGCCGGCCGAAATTAAAGGCATCCAGTTGAGCGCTGTGGAACGCAGGAAGAAATTGCAGCTTTTTCACAACGACCTCTACCAGGCCCTGAAAGAGCGGCTCAGCGGTCCCGGTCATCTGCTGGGCCGCATGAAGCAGGTGTGGATCTATTTTATCGGCGCCTTTCCCGGAAAACAAAAGCTGCTGAAAAAAATTACCCGGGCCTCATCCGAACAGCACTATCTGAACGCTGTTGCCAGCGTAGTGGAGCGTTGATTCATGGATAACACAGAACCGAGGGGTGGATATGTTTGATACAGTGATTGACAGGATAGGGAGCGGCTCCGCCAAATGGGATGGGGCACCCGTCATTTTCGGCGAGGCCGATATTCTGCCCATGTGGGTCGCCGATATGGATTTTACGGTGGCCGAACCGATCACCGAGGCGATTATGAAGCGAGCGACGCATCCTGTCTACGGCTATGAGACGGAGAGCGATTCGGTAAAACAGGCGGTGGTCGACCGGCTCTGGGAGAAATATAACTGGCGGGTCGAAAAGCAGTGGCTCGTCTTTTCCGCCGGCGTCGTCCACGCCCTGCATATGATCATCATGGCCTTCACCAAGCCAGGAGACGGTGTGATTTTACAGCCTCCGGTCTACTACCCCTTTTTCTCGGCGATCACCCACAACGGCTGCTCGGTGATCGAGAATCAGCTCATCCTCCAGGACGGGTCCTATAGTATGGATTTCGAGGGGCTCGAGCGCGGGTTCCTGCCCGATTACTCAGGACTCAGACCGGAACCGAGCAGGGCCAGAATGCTGTTGCTCTGCAGTCCCCACAATCCGGTCGGCAGAGTCTGGAGAAAAGAAGAACTGACAGAAGCGGCGCGCATCGTGATCGACAACAACGGTATCATCATCTCGGATGAAATCCATGCGGAGCTTTTGCTGGGCGGGCACCGCCACATCCCGACAGCAATCCTCGGAGAAGAGGTGGCACTCCAGACCATTACCTGCTTCGCCCCGAGCAAGACCTTCAACCTGGCCGGGCTCAAAGCCTCGGTGCTGATCATACCCAATCCCAAACTGAGAAGCGTCTTTCGGGAGCGAACCGCCGGATTTCTCTGTACTCCGTGCCCGTTTGGCATGGCGGCGATGGAAGCGGCCTTCACCCATGGCGATCCCTGGCTCAGGGAACTGCTTGAGTATCTGGAGGGCAACCTGCGTTTTCTGAGAGAGTTCATCAGCGGTCGCCTTCCCGCAATTCGCGTTATGCCGATTGAAGGGACCTATCTGGTCTGGCTCGACTGCCGCGGCCTGGGTATGGACGACCAGAGACTGCGAACCTTCATGAGAAAGAAGGCCAAGGTCGGGCTGGACGATGGATTTATTTTCGGCTCGGGTGGCTCGGGCTTTCAGAGAATCAATATCGCCTGCCCGCGGAGCAGACTGGAGGAAGGACTGCAAAGAATCGAAAAATCTCTGGCCGATTGCGATTGACCGGGAAGCCCGGCAAAACCGCTGGTCAGATGATCCACTCCTTGAAGGCGTCATCAGCGAGCGGCTCATGATAGGACTCGATGCGGCTGTCATCGTCGATAATGACAACCGTGCCGCCCCTTGGTCGCCCCCCGGATTTCTTGGCGTAGCGGGTTACCAGGCCGGCCGCCGCTCCGAGGTCGTCAGCTCTGCCTTGCTGGCTGTCATAGAGTTCGGCCGCCCGTCTGAGCAATGCCACCGGTCCCGGGCGCTCCTCGATAAAGAGCTTGATGTCGCCACCTTCCATGAGTTCCTCGAGCCGGTTGTTTTCCTTTTCGTCCCGGCCCAGCACCAGCCAGCCCCTATTGGGCAGCAGGAACTGTCTGCCGATCAGCATCAGCAGGATATCGGCCAGGTTCATGTTCTGCTGGGTAACAACGAAGTCATTACGATAGACCCGGGCGATCCTGGTGCTTAGAATCGGGTCGGCTAGAATACAGCCCCCAGCCGGGGAGGGAAAATCGGTGATACCGAAGGTTTTGGCCAGGGCGATCTGACGGGAGCGCCCCCGGCCGCTGAAATCAAGCAGTCGTTCGCGGTCCACCCAACCGCGCAACTCCGCTTCGGTGGGGTTCATCAGTTTGGCGCTGAGCGGCCTGAGCAGCAGGCTGCGGGTAGCGGAGTCGCGCTCGATGACATTGAGGGTGTCGCGCCTCTGGGACATGGGGCGCTGGCCCAGCACCTCGCCGGTTATAAGAAAAGATGCTCCCACTTCATCGAGCATCGCCCGGGCCCGCTCGAGCATGAAAATTTTACAATCGATGCAGGGATTGAAATATTTGCCGAAGCCATGGGCGGGGCTGCGCAGCATGTGCAGGTACTCTTCGCTTATGTCATAGACGGTCGCCTCGATCCCGTACTTCTCTCTTATCGATCTACGGTAGCCTTCAGGGTCGCGCAGGATGTCATAACCGAAAAAGGGGCTGACGAATTTTACCGCCAGCACTTCAATGCCCTGTTCCATCACCAGCCTGGTGGCACAGATCGAATCGAGGCCGCCGGAAAAAAGACTGAGCGCCTTCACCAGGCTCATGCGGCGACCCTGCCTTTATCGAGCAGTTCCCGGGCCCAGGCTGCCGTCTGCCGGGTGGCCGACTCCCCGGCCAGCATGCGGGCCAGTTCCTCCACCCGTTCCGCCTCCTGAAGCCGGCTGACGCTGGTGATGGTCCGTCCGTCCTTGAGCTTCTTTTCCACCCTAAAATGGGAACTGCCCCGGGCAGCGATCTGTGGCAGGTGGGTAATACAGATGACCTGGTGATGGTTTGCCAGCTCCTGTATCTTGCGGGCCACCGATTCTGCCGCCTCGCCACCGACCCCGGCATCGACCTCGTCGAAAATTACGGTCTCCACCATATCCTTGCGGGCCAGGAGACATTTGAAGGCCAGCATCAGCCGCGACAGTTCTCCGCCCGAGGCAACCTGGGCCAGCGGCCGCGGCGGCTCGCCGGGATTGGGAGCGAAGAAAAACTCGAGCCGATCGAATCCTGTGGCCCGCAGCTGCTCGCTGGTTCTCTCCACCGCTTGAAACCGTACCTCTACCCCCGACTGTTCAAAGGCCAGCGACTCCAACTCCCTGGACATCGCCTGTTCCATATCTGCCGCGGTCCTCCGCCTGGCAGCGGATAAATTTTCTGCGGCCGCGATTATTTCCTCTTCAAGTGCGGCAGTGGTGTTGCGCTGCTGCTCGATTTCTGCGTCAAGATTGTCAAGGGCTTCAAGCTCCTGTTCCGCCTTGCGCAAATGGCTGAGGACGTCGGCCAGACTGTCTCCGTATTTGCGCTTCAACCCCGTCAGTTTGTCGAGCCGACTATTGATTGTTTCCAGGCGGGCGGGATCGTTGTCGAGCGCTTCAGAGTATGAACGAAGCTTTTCACTGAAATCTTCCGCCAGAAATGAGTAGGAGACCAGTTCCTCGGCCAGTTTTTCCAGCCCCGGGTCAAGCTGGGTGAGCTGTTCCAGGTTTTTGCGTATGACTGCGAGATTGTCAGTCACCGCTCCGGCCAGCAGCTCAAAACACTCCTGGCTCAGACGGATAAGGGTTTCTCCGTTTTTCAACCGGCTGCGCTCCGCCCCGAGCCGCTCATCCTCCCCGATTTCAGGTCCTGTTTCAGCTATTTCACGGATCTGAAACGACAGGAAATCCCGGCGCTGTTCCCGTTCCCGCTCCCTCTCGAGCAAATCCTGCAGCTGCTGCCGGGCCAGGCGCCAGGCCTCGTATCGGGCGCGAAACTGGTCCCGCAGCGGCAAATGATCACCCAGGATATCAATGAATTCAAGGTGCATGGCAGGCTGCAGGAGCTGCTGATGTTCATGCTGGCTGCCAATCGACAGAAGCCGAAAACAGATATCCTGGACGATTTTGGCGGTGGCCATGGAACCGTTGATATAGAAGCGGCTCCGTCCGTTTCGGGAAATCACCCGTTTGAAGAGGACCTGGTTCGAGTCGCCGAAGCCGCTGTGGAGTAGAATATCACGCAACTGGCGATAGTGATCGCCAATTTCGAACAGGGCTTCCACCGTGCAGCTTTCGGACCCGCTCCTGATCCACTGGGCCGATCCCCGACCACCGCTGAGCAGCCCGATGGCACGCATCATGATCGACTTGCCTGCTCCTGTTTCACCGGTCATCACCAGCAAGGAATCGCCGTGGGCACGGTCGAATTTCAGGTGCAGGGTGTCGATCAGGGCCAGATTTTCTACTTTGAGTTCGAGTAGCATGCAAAAGTTATGGGATTATCGGGGCAGCGCGTTGACCGCACGAGCAGCAGGATCACCGTGTCGGGCTCAGCCGATCAGCTTCTCCACCTCACCATGTTCGGGAAACCTGCCGAGACGTTTCTTGGAAAATATCAGCCTGCCGTCGACCCTGATTTCATATACCCCGCCGGAGGAGGCGATCAATTCGACATCGGCATCGTATTTTTTCTTCAGTTCGGCTTCCAGCCCGGAAGCACGCGGCTGGTAATTTCATGCGGCACAGTATTCGATGGATATTTTCATCATTATCTCCTGGATTGGTCACCCGTTCAAAATGATTCTGGCTGCTTCAGGCAACGAGCATTATTATAAGAACCTGAATGGGAATATCCAGCATAAAGAATCAGGTCATGACCGAACCCCCAGGCACCCATCGAGAAATTGTTGTCGCTGAAGATCTGAGGCAGCGGGAGGAGACGCATCTCTCTCCCCTCGCGGCCCGTTCAGGAGCAGGCATGCGGCGCAGAAAAGAGGAGCTGCAGGGCTACCGGCAGAACTATGCCCAGGACGCCGACCGTATACTGCACTCCCGGGCCTACACCCGCTATATCGATAAAACCCAGGTATTCTGCCTGATCAGAAACGATCACATCACCCACCGGGTGCTGCATGTCCAGCTTGTCTCCCGGATAGCAAGAACCATAGGACGCTACCTGTTTCTCAACGAAGACCTGATCGAGGCGGTGAGCCTGGGCCACGATATCGGTCACCCGCCCTTCGGCCACGCCGGCGAGTCGTTTCTTTCCGAGCTCTGCGCTGAACACGGCTTGCCCGCCTTCCAACACAACATACAATCGATCCGGGCCCTGGAAAAACTGGAGCGCAAAGGCAGGGGCTGGAATCTCTGCCTACAGACACTGGACGGCATCTTATGCCATGACGGCGAGGTGCATCAGGACCGCTTAGGCCCCGCACCGCTCAATGAATTCACCGAATTCGACCTTAAGGTAGAGCTCAAATCGGCCAACCCGGCCCTGGACCTGCAACCCATGACGCTTGAGGGCTGTGCGGTGCGGATGGCGGATACCGTCGCCTATATCGGCCGGGATATCGAAGATGCGATAATCCTCGGGCTGATCAAACGCAGCGACCTGCCTGAGAAGTGCGGTTCTTTGCTTGGCGAGACCAACGGCTCCATTGTCTACTCCCTGGTCACCGACCTGATTCGTCACAGCCGGGTGCCCGCGCCGGGCGATGACGGATCGGGGGAAACCGGCTCGATTGGCTTCAGCGATGAAGTAGCCGAAGCCCTCAGAGAACTCAAACAATTCAACTACCGTTACATTTATATGGCCCCCGAAACCCAGGAGTTTATGCCCCAGATACGCACCTGCTACCGGGAGTTGTTCAGGTTTTATCTCGAGCACCTGGAACAGGGCACCAGTGAGTCGCTGGAGGTCGATCTCCTTGACGACCTCGACCGCTCCTATATCGAAAGTCAACCTGCCGCCGCCCGGGTGCGTGACTTTATTGCCGGCATGACCGATGACTATTTCCTGCGCCAGGCGGAGCTGATCGGCTGTTCCGTTCCGCCACTGCGGCATAAATTCAGTTGAGGATGTATGGCGACCTTTAGGACCGAAAGTGCACCCGGCCGTCTTCTTCGTCGCCCGGCCAGAGCTGCGGGTGCACTTCTACTTTTACTTGTTGCCGCCATGATTGCTTCAACTCCACTGCATGGTTCAGATGAGCTCCACATCCGATTGCTGGATGTGGGTCAGGGGGATGCCATGATCCTCCACCAACCGGGTGGTTGTACCGCCTTGATCGATGCGGGCCCGCTGATCACCGGCCACCTGGTCACCGGCCGACTCACGGAGATGGGGGTCGATACCCTTGACCTGGTCATCATCACCCACCCGCACCTCGACCACTTCGGCGGTCTGTTCGATCTGCTGCCGCGCATAAAGACAAAACGGTTGTACGATAACGGCCTGGCCAATAATAAGTGGGAATACTTTGATGATTACCGGGCCCTGCGCCACGCCCAACCCTATGAAGTTGCAGCTCGCGGTAATGAAATACAATGCGGTGCAGTCCAGATCGAGGTGCTGTACCCGTACCCCAACCAGAACCCGGAAGACAACCTCAACTCCACCTCCTTGGCAATGATGATCAGGTTTGGGGCCTTTCGTCTGCTCCATATGGGGGATCTGGCCGGAGACGGGGCCGCGGAATTCCTGCGCATCCCGTTTGACCTCGAGGCTGATGTCATTAAAATAGCCCACCACGGAGCCGCCGACGCCGCCTCTCGGGAATTGCTCGAACGGGTATCTCCTGATCTTGCCTTGATCAGTACCGCAGCAGACAACCGGATCGGCTCTCCTGACAGTGCGGTGCTGGCCCGGCTCGAAGGCATGGACATTACTGTGCTGCGTACGGATCAGAGCGGTGATATAACACTTCATGTGAGGCATGGATCGTATGCGGTCAACCCCGAGCAGTGAATTGTCCACTTAGTTTACACCCCTGAGCCCGGCCACTAATCCATGGAATTCTGCTCATTCAGAACCCACCCACAGAATTGCCACCACACAAAGCGCTTCGCTTCCTAACAAATAAATAACCCTTTGACGAGCGCAGCAGGCACACTTTTTGCGAAGAGTTTTCAAACCCTACGATTCCTGGAGTGGTTCAGCGTTTTTACAGCCATCCAGCGCTGAAAGTGTGGGATGAACGCAGTAACTCAATACAATCTTTAGCCTTTTTCTCACTAATGCAGAGGTATCCAAATGAAAGCAGAAACCAACAATTATACCGATCAGTTATCCCGGGAAATCGCCAATATCCGCAACAAGGCAATTCTTACCCTTATGGTCAGCCATGACCTGGATCTGGACCAGGTTATGAAAATAACGCTGAACGACGTCGATTTTACTAACCGCAAACTTGCGGTAAAATCGCGCACTGATTCACATCCAGGTCATGTCCCACTGTCAACTAATGCAGCAACCGCATTGGCACACTACCTGCGGGTAAGACCCCCTTCGAATGAGAGAAAACTGTTCTTACACGAACCCGATGCTGCACTAAACAGCATGTTCAGGTGCGGTAGTGGTTAATAATTTTTTAATGAAAAACAATAGAGAAAAAATGAATATGCAGCCCGATACCATTCAAAAACTATCTGATCTCTGGGTAAACTGCTCAGTTGAGATGCAGTCGACTTTGATTAAAAAGTACTTGGATCAATTAAACAGTGGCAACGCAGGAGATTGGGCGGACTATCTGGTCGATGAGTTTTGTACCGCAAAACTCACCCGTCGCAATGTGTTATTCCCGAACTGACTCTGCTATCCATTCCCAGGTTCTCAATAGGATATATATCTGCTTTTTAAGACTCCCAGGATCACTGTGCCCCTCCCCAAATTTTCTTTTTGCTGCCTAGTTTAATTACAGCAATTAATCTGGTTCACGCCCAGGTCTCGCTACTCTAATCTTCTTTAAAATTTTTCTTCCCCAAACAAGATTGTCATAGACCTTGTATTTCCGCCTGAGATTAATGATTATAGTTGATTCAACCTATTTAAATTTCAACGGCTGCATGGCAATGACGAGCATGACGCAATGATTCAAGTACGTGTGATGCAGTGTTCTCGCACACGTGTGCCAGAATCAAGCCAAGGGGGGCTCCGGCATGAAGAACATCCTGTTGATACTTTTCTCGATATATCTACTCGCGTTCCCTTCCCACGCTGCTGAGCATCTCACTATCCTGACGGAAAACCTGCCGCCCCTCAACTTCGTGGAAAATGGCACACTGGTGGGCCCTTCTGTGGAAATAGTAAAGGAGATCCAGGAAAGGACAGGGTCGGTTGAGCCTATCCAGGTGTATCCGTGGGCCAGGGCCTACAAGATGGCCCTCGATATGGAAAACGTCATTCTTTTCGGTATGACCTATACCAAGGATCGAAGTGAGCTCTTCAAATGGGTAGGGCCTCTGGCCACCAAAAGAGACATATTGCTGGCCCGCAGAGACGCACCGTTTTCCATCACCAGCCTGGAAGACGCCAAGAAGGTGGAGCGCATCGGTACGCTGAGAGATGATGTGCGAGGCAAATTACTGGAAAAGATGGGCTTCACCAATCTCGAACCGGTGTCAGACGAGCAGAACAACGCACAAAAACTGGCACTTGGCCGCATCGATCTGTGGGCCTACAAAAAACCCGGATTCAGAACCGTCTGTAAGCT
This sequence comes from Desulfobulbaceae bacterium, assembly GCA_024640625.1. Taxonomy (GTDB): domain Bacteria; phylum Desulfobacterota; class Desulfobulbia; order Desulfobulbales; family Desulfocapsaceae; genus JABDQA01. The sequence goes on along the minus strand of JAHEER010000013.1, from coordinate 11,339 downwards.
TGCCGAGGTAGACCCCGACCTCTTCGTTGAAGTTGCCCATATAAAAGAAAGTGAGCTGAAAATCGCCTTTTCGAAAAAAACTTCCGATGCCATCGTAGCCCGGTGGCAAAAGGCGTTTGACGACATGATGGCAGACGGTACCGTTCAACAAATCAAGGATAAATGGAACATTGACTAGAATGGCAAAAGCGAATGAGTTTGTAACCCAACGATTCTGAGCGGACCTAAACGATGCGGGCAAAATGGTGGCTGATACTCCTCGTTATTCTTTCTGGCGGTTCAGTCTCGGCCGCCGACCAGGAGCTGAGGATCGCCATGGTGCTGTGGCGGGGAGAAACCGAGGCCGAAACCGGCTTCAAGGAAGGATTGCAGGAATTGGGTTATCAGACCACCTTTGAAATCCATGACGCAGCCCAGGATCTTGCGAAGCTTGGCGCTATTCTCCACAAGATCAGCAATGCCCCGACAGCATACGACTATATCTACACCTTTGGCACCACCGTTTCCAGAAGAGCCAGCGTGGTGATCGGCACCAAACTGCCGCAGATTTTCAATATCGTTACCGACCCCGTTGGTGCGGGGATCGCCGCCAGCCTCGATTCCCCTGGCCCAACGGTAGGCGGCGGGAGCGACAAGATCGGCATCAGACAGCAACTCGACCAGGTGCAGCGGCTGATCAGCTTCAAAAAACTGGGATTGTTTTTTAACCCGCGTGAGAAAAATTCCTTGATCATCAGGAATGAGGTACATGGCTATGGCCGGGAACATGGTTTCGAGGTGATCGATTTTCGTTCTCCACCAGTAGATCAAATACTTTTGCAGAACCTGGAAATGCTCAGCGACAATCCTGCTCTCGTCGATGCCGTCTACCTTGCTCCCGACAGCTATCTGAGCTCAGAAGCCGCGCTCATCGGCGCACACCTGCGCAAAGCAAAAATAGCAAGTATCACCCAAATACGCTCTCTCATCGAACAAGGTGTGCTGATGGGCGTCGCAGGAGACTATTACGAACTGGGAAAATCAGTCGCCACGATTGTTGATCGTCACCAGAACGGTATGGCCTTCGAACAGATCCCCGTAGCACATTTCCACAGCCTTAAGCTGCTCATTAACCGTGAGACTGCCGAGCAGCTGAGTATCCAAGTGGACAGAACGTTGTCTGCCGATGCCGAACTGGTTGATTAAGGATGAACGGTCCCAATTCCTACAAAAGTGTCAGCAGGCGATTGAGCTCTGCCTTTGTCGGCGTGGTTACCTCAGTACTGCTCGTGTTCGCCGTACTGGCGATTATTGTCGACAGCAAAAAGGTCAGCTCGGAACTGGAAACAAGGCTGGACAATGCCTTGAAACTCTCCACCGTAAGCCTGCCCACCCCGCTCTGGAATCTCGACAACACCGTGGTGGACGATTTCATCGCCGCGCTCTTTCTCGACAGTGCCATTGTTTACGCAGAAGTGGTCTGGGGGGAGCAGCTCATTTCAAGCAGAAGTGCTGAAAATTATCAAGGTGCCCAACCATCTAATTTTGGTGATGTCGACAAGTTCATAGACAAAAGCAGCGCCATTCTTTTTGAAGGCAACAAGGTAGGGACCATCAGGCTGGTCGTGTCGCGGGAGAGCGTCAAGCGTGAATTGGTTATGACCATGATCAAAATCATCTCGTTGATCGTTTTTATCGTCGCCGCCATTTTCTTTACCTCTCTGCTGATCACCAGAAAATACATTGCCCGGCCGCTTGCAAAACTAAGTCAATCGGCCTCTTCGATCGCCCGTGGAAATCTGGACACACCGGTGGACAGGACAACCAATGATGAGATAGGACAGCTCGCCCTGCACCTCGATCAAATGCGCCGCTCGATCAAAGATCTTTTCTCCGAGGTGCATGCCAACAAAGAGCAGATCGAAGAGTACAGCAGAACCCTCGAGCAGAAGGTCGACGAGCGCACCAGGGAACTGGCGCAGTCGGTTGAAGAATTGGAGGCACTGGGCGAGGTCAGCCAGGTGGTCGGCTCATCGCTTGATCTTGACAAGGTCCTGAGCCGCATAGTCCGCCATGCCGTGCAGCTATCCGAGGCTGACGGTGGGACGGTCTTCACCTTTGACAGAGACAAGCAGATTTTCCTGCTCAAAACAAGTTATGGCGTAAATCAGAGCTTCGAAGAAGAACTTCGCCGCTCTAAGATCAGCAGGGGAGACGCCAGTGTTATAGGCCAGGCCTCAGTGCGGCGCGAGCCGGTCCAGATTGCTGATATTCATGTCCTGGACGAGTATCCCCTCGCCTGTGTCCAGCAGGAAGGCTACCGTGCTGTGTTGGCAGTCCCTCTGATAGACGAGGATGAACTGGTCGGCGGTCTTGTGGTACTGAGCAAAAAGGCCGGTACTTTCCCGGAACGGGGGGTCAATTTACTGCACACCTTCGCCGCCCAGTCTATTCTCGCCATCCGTAATGCCAGGCTCTTTGAGGAAATCGAGGAAAAAGGGCGGCAGCTGGCCCGGGCAGACAAGCACAAATCTGAATTTCTGGCCAACATGAGTCACGAACTGAGAACCCCGCTCAACGCTATCTTGGGGTACACCGAGCTGATCCTCGATGAAATTTACGGCACAGTACCGGACAAGATTGTCGAGGTCCTCACCAGGCTGGAGAAAAACGGCCGCCACCTGCTGAGCCTGATCAACGATGTACTCGATCTTTCCAAGATCGAGGCCGGTCGCTTCACCTTGACTCTGGGCGACTATTCGCTCACGGAACTGATCGAGTCAGTGCACTCCTCGCTGGAGTCGCTGGCTGCCGAAAAAAACCTGGCACTGAAGTTGAACCTGCCGGAAAAACTACCCATCGGCAAAGGTGACGACCAGAGACTGACCCAGGTGCTTCTGAACCTGGTGGGCAACGCCATAAAGTTCACCGAGGAGGGGGAGATATGTATCGAGGCCCTGGCGGAGGATGAGTGTTTCATTGTTTCGGTCGTTGACACCGGACCGGGCATCTCAGAAGAAAATCTGCACACCGTATTCAGGGAATTTCATCAAGTTGACGGCTCGAGCACCAAACAGAAAGGGGGCACCGGCCTCGGCCTCGCCATTAGCAAAAAAATTGTCGAGATGCATGGGGGAAGAATCTGGGTGAGCTCTTCGGTCGGTGCAGGTTCTACATTCACTTTCTCCATTCCGGTGCGGGTCGATAAAAGTTAGAGGGGAAGACATGGCCAAATCAATTCTGGTGGTCGAAGATCAGGAAGACAACCGCCGTATTTTAAGAGATTTACTGACAAGCAGGGGCTATGACCTCATCGAGGTAACCGACGGGCTGGCCGGAGTTGAAGCGGCCAGGCGGGAAAAGCCTGACTTGATCCTGATGGACATCCAGTTGCCTGGTATTGACGGCTATGAGGCGACCAGAAGAATAAAAGCGGAGCCGGATCTGGCCGGGGTGACGATAATAGCGGTGACATCCTATGCCTTGAGCGGTGATGAGCAGAAGGCCTTGGAAGCCGGCTGCGACGACTACGTGGCCAAACCCTTCAGCCCCCGGAAACTGCTGGCCAAGATAGAGCAGTATCTGAACAATGGCAAAACCTCTTGAGAGTGCCCGGTGAGAACGCAACCCTTAATTCTAATAGTAGAAGACAACCCGGCGAGCCTGGAGATCATGCAGGTACGTCTCGAGGCCAGTGGTTACCGGGTAATTACCGCAACCGATGGCGAAGCGGGGCTCCACCTGGCTGAATCGTCATTACCTGATCTGATTTTGCTCGATCTGATGATGCCCAGGATGGATGGACTGGAAGTCTGCAGACGGCTCAAGAACAATGATCTTTTGCCCTTCATGCCGATCATTATGGTCACCGCCAAAACCGATACCAAAGATGTCATAGCCGGACTCGAAGCTGGAGGGGATGAATATCTGACCAAACCGGTGGACCATGGTTCACTGGTCGCCCGGGTCAAGTCAATGCTGCGAATCAAGGAACTTCACGATACCGTTCTCGACCAATCGGATCTAATGGAGAACCAGCTGAAAACCGCTTCGAAAATCCAGACACTGTTCTGGCCTGAACTGCCGAAACCGGAGGAAGGTATCCATACCTGGGCGGTCTCCCAGCCGGCAGCCTACGTTGGAGGCGACTTCTATGACGTGATCACCTTTGCCGACAAAAGCGTGCTCGCCTATGTGGCCGATGTCTCCGGTAAGGGGGTGCCGGCAGCCCTGATCATGGCGGCGGTATTTACTAAAATAAGGGCCGAAGCCTCACTTCACCAGAACCTCAACCTCATCCTTCAGGCGGTAAATGAAGCCATGTATGAGCTGGCCTCGACCGAAGGCTACTTTACCACCATGCTGCTGCTCAAGTATTGGCCGGAGAGAAGGGACGTGGAGATGATCAGGGCTGGTCACATAAATCCGGTTCTGGCCAGCGGAACCGACGTCAGGGAGATTTCCCACCTGAAAGGTGTTTCGCTTGGGGTGATGGAGGAGGTGGATTACCAAATAGACAGACTGGTGTTGAATCCCGGTGAGTCGCTCCTGCTGTTTTCAGACGGTGTTAGCGAAGCCGAAAACGAAAAAGTCGAGCAATTCGGCTATCAGCGTGTGCTCGAACATTTGTCAGCCAGCAGATCCTTGCCTCGCGGTAAGGGACTTCTTGAGGCTGTCCTGAAGTGGCGCGGGGAAGCGCTGGCCAACGATGATCTCACTATTTTTGAAATCTGGTGTGAACCCGATTGAATAAGACAGTCGATCCAAGACCGGGAGACCAATAACTGGTCAATCAATAATGTAATCTCTCTGCATCAGAATCTCTTCGATGTAGTCGCAGCCCCCCGGTTCCTGATAGGCTTCGCTGACTATGAAAAGGTCGTGCCGAGATCTGCCCGTAAGAGCGGGACGCGCCTTACCTTTGATAGAAAATGACCCCAGTCTTAGCTGAGTTGCGTGAGCCGGATGGTGAAAAAGAATCGCCTCCTCGCACCGACTTTTACTTCGTGAGTGTTTTTTCATTTTCTCCCCCCTCTTACTTGAGTCACCGATGGTCCTGACCGGCAACGTGGCCGGAAATCGCACACCCCCGTGCACGATCATCCTCATATGACCATCTGATTGCCAGGAACGTGCCAGAACTTTAGCGGCGTATGGGTAACTTGAATGTGACGCCGTTAGGTTATTGAAAATGAATGAATAATTTATGATTACAAATGTATTTTCAGATCAATACTGAACAAACTGGGGCCTGATCTGTGCAAGGCGTCCGAGCGGAGCGCCACTACTGTAAATTTCGTGTACAGTCAGAAGAGGAGATGTCAAGGGAATGGTCAGAAATAGGTTCTGGCTTTATCGATGAGATTCAGGGGGTCAGCCTGAAAAAAAACAGAGACCGGCGGAGGTACCCAGACTCAACCGGTCTCTGCACAGGCAGCGTGTCGAAGTTTTTTGCAGGAACAAGGACATGCTCGCCAGTAAACATTTTCTATCAAGATGCGTGCCATCATCTTATAATTTATCGATCTTCTCCCGACAATCGGCCGATGGCTTACCACATTGTAGGTAATTTTACTGAAAAATTGAGCTAATTCCAGGACAAGACTGCAGAATTTAAATAGCCTTTTAACTACAACAATTCGGTCAATTACACAGTGTTAACAATTTCCTAAGGGATGACATTGAGGAAAACCGCAGTGCAGGATCACCTCGTTTCGGCCAGTCAAAATATTTTATGGCTGACAGCAACAGATCGAGAAGATATTTCACTTATCGAGTTTTACCCTTGCCTTGACACATGATATAACTACTGGTAAGACAACGCCGTACGTAACCGCGTGCCCGTAGCTCAGCTGGATAGAGCACCAGGCTTCGAACCTGGGTGTCGGGGGTTCGAATCCCTCCGGGCGCGCCAGCAGATCCGGGAAGCACCCCCGCTGCTGATCAACCGATGCGTATCTTAAACCCACACCATTGAAAGATTTCGCCATGAAAAGAAAAACGAATGGAATCGCTGCACCATTAACGCCGGCCCTACTGGCCGCTGCGCTGATGCTGCTGGTAGCCGGCTGCGCCGGCGGTACCAAATATGGGGCCGCCAATATCAACAGCACGCCGGAAGGGGCTGAAATTATCAACCTCAAGGACAACACCAACCTGGGCCGTACACCCGCGCAGGTGGTCTGGCGAGGAGAAAAATCAGAGAAGATCACCGTACAGCTCCAGAAGGACGGGTATCATTACTCCATCACCTCCTTCTGGATCAACCGACGGCACAAAACCGAGGCCAAAGCCCGGGCCCAGGCCATTGACGTGCACAGCGAACTGGAAAAAGAGTAACTCCGAGCGCCAATTCAAGACTATGGTAGCCCCATGAAAAACCACGTTCAAATTCTCACATGGTTTGCTGCAGCAGCCTTACTGCTCAGCTCCTGCGCTTCAAAAGAGGCGGTAAAAATCAAGATCCACACCGATCCGGAAGGATCCCACATCGTCTACCGAGTCGCAGATGATTATCGCTCCGACGATCCTCCCTGGATTTACCTCGGCGTCACCCCGTATCAGGGGGTCACCCAGATACACTCCTCATCCTTTGACAAAGCCGATACCATCACCTTCAAGGTCATGCGACACGGCTATCTCGATCAGGTCAAGAAGTGGTCCGGAGATCAGTTTCAGGAGGAGTACGAGCGGGAAGGAATGATGTTCTGGGCGCCGCGGCTGATCAAAGCGGGGCAGTGAGTTTCGGCGAAATTCGCGGTTAGGTTGTCCCGGTCTGGTCAGATTGCGGCCTGCCGCCGGACAGTTCCTCTTTGATAAAGCGGGTGACGTAGCGCTCACCATTGATGGCCCAGGTAATCACCCAGGCCCCGGTCAGCACAACCACGGCGCCAACGCCGACCAGAAAGCTGGGCATCAGAAGATAGGTCAGCAGCAGTGCGGCACCGGCGCCGGCGACAAATTTCGCGGCCCGCATCTTGGTATCCCTGATGATTTTCCGGGCCCCTTCCACCGTGTCGATATTGTTACGGTTCAGGGAATCGCGCAGCGCTTCATAGCCCACCTGATGCCGCCGCTCCATACGCCCGAAGGGGTCATTGAGTTTCATTCTATTCCCATCGATAATTTGATTCTCCGGTAAAGCTCAAAGAGCCGTCTGAGGTTCCAGATCACAGCGTTTACACAGTAAAGCGAGTATCGTGGTGGGTCAACTGCTCGGCACCGCTTTCGGTGATCAGAAAAACATGCTCGATGCGTCCGGCACAGCCTGGCTCGTAGCACCCCGGTTCCAGGGTCACCACATCGCCGGCGACCAATTCCTCATCACTTTCAGGAACGAAAAAAGGAGCCTCAGGATGACCAAGCCCGAGGCCGTGGCCGGCGTGGTGGGAGAAGCTGTCACCAAAACCATGACGGTCCATGCACGCTTTTACGGCCCGATAGACATCCGCTGCCCCCGTGCCGGGTTCCAGGAGTTCCCTGCCAGCCTGCAGGGCCTCATGCAGACCCTTTTCCAGATCTATCTGATGCTGATCGGGTTCCGTGTCGACCAGAAGCGTCGCCGTGTAGTCGGCCCGGTACCCTGCCACCATCGGGCTGAGATCGAGTATTACCGTATCACCCTGTTCCAGGACCCTTTTGGTGGGACCTCCCGAGATCTCGAGGGTGCGCGGCCCACTGATAATGTCGCCGATGAGCATGGCCGGCGCTGCTGCCGCCTCGGTCACGGCTGCGCAGATCAGGTTGAACAGCTCTATTTCGCTGAGGCCGGGCCGGATCTCCCGGCGGGCCGCCTGATGACCGGCCAGTGCCGCCTCCTGGACGGTGCGTATGCAGGCCAGTTCGTCCGGATACTTGGCGCGCCGCTGCCGCCCGATAGAGGGCGACAGATCAGTACATTGGCTGGAATTTACCTCGGGAATCAGGGGAAAGGAACCGACCTCGATACCGATGCGGGCCGATCGGTAGCGCGACCCGATGAATTCACCAAGGACTCTGGCTCCCTGGGAGAAAATTTCCTGATCCGGGTTCTTGAGACCGTCGTACCAGCCCCAGATTTCCAGGTCGTCGGTATAGGCCTTATCGGCCGCTTCTTCGGCGAAATTGTGACAGAGCAGCGTGGTCTCCCCCTCGTTCGGTTCGAACAGAAGGTAGGCCGGCCCCCATTGGGACAGGGACGGAAAAGGTGTGAGGAACCCTGCGTAATAGTATAGATTTCTCGGGTTGGAGATGATAATTAGATCGCCGTCGAACGTGTGGGCAAGGTGGGTGCGCCGGTCGACACACCCCTGAGGGGTCAGTGCTGGTATGGTCATGGTAGCCCTCATTAGCGAGCGTCAGGCCAGGGCCCGATACAGTGGATGTGAACAGCAAAAGATCGTGCTCTATCAATCTTTAATTCTGATGGTCGCTTTCGGCAAGGTCTGACCGAATCTTCAGTTCGCCATTTTCGATGAGCACGCTGACATTGCCTGAGATTCCACTGACGAAGACTGGGATGTCATGCCGGCTGAACCAGTTCCTGACCCTGGCACTTTCTTCACCCCGCCAAAAACTCTCGGGTGTCGACACCAGCCCCCAGCGGGGAGCAACCTTTTCAAGAAACAGTTCGGGGACCACCGGCTCTATGCCGTGATGCGGTATCTTCAGCAGGTCGGCTGAGAGATAGTCCGAGTGAGCAGCCAGGTAGCCACCGATATCCTCGTTGAGATCACCGGTGAATAAAGAGCTAAAGCCGTCATGGATAAGCTTCATGATCAGCGACGTATCGTTGATGTCGGCCCTGTCAGTTGGAGGAGTCTCCCCATCGAACGCATAAAGGATTTTCAGACTGCTGTTCTCGCCGAGCTGCCAGCGCATCCCCGTTTTTCCCTCTCTGAGTTCGATTCCCCCGGACTCCAGACGCGTGCGGATACGCTGCACATCCTGGTAGTCGCAGCCCCACGGTATTTCACGTTCGCACCGCTGCCGGTCGGGAAGGTTGAAATAGAGCTTTTTTATCTCGACATCGTGATCCAGCAGCGCATCGAGGCCCCCGTAGTGATCGCTGTGGGCATGACTGATAAAAACCAGATCGAGAGAGGTGATGTGGTGCTCTGCCAAAAAAGGCACAAGCGAGGTTTGCGCCAGCTCCTGCGGGCCGGCATCGATGAGCACATGGATCCCATTGCCTACCCTGATCACATGAGCGTCGCCCTGCTGCCCCGCGTCGTTGACGTTGATCATGGTCCACTCCAGACGGGCTGAAACCTCTGAATCTGGCAAGTAATTAATGACTACGTGATCAGTATCTTTCATAAAGGTCGCACTGGGGTAAGAAGATTTTTGTCTGGCGGAATTGAGCGCCTGCAAAGTATGCAACTGTAGTCATAGGTAATGAGAGGGCTGAAGGGAGTCAACCCTCTCACAAGCTAGAAAACGGTTGATATGGCGATATCCCAGAGATTTTCTAGCCGGAAGGAAGGTAATTCCGGTCAGGGAGCAGTCGGCACCGGGCCGGCTGTCCCCGCCGTTTGGAAGTGTTATCCTGCTGCTGGCTCGGCCGTCAGCGTTACCTGCTGAGAAGAGGCCTGACGAAACTGACTGACCACAACAGAGATGAGTCCCCAGGCACAGGCTATGCACAGAGGAAGAACGATAAAAAGAGCTACAGGCAGAAACCATAAGGCGACAATGAGTTGATCCAGTCCAGTCATTTTAGTACCCCCTTCGATAATTTTCGACCACCGTTGCGGTTGCCAATATGTGTCTCGTTCATCGATTTCAGAAGAACGCTCTGTTGAGCTGCCCCTAACCTTTCTTGCTTCTCTGCATTGCCAGGAATATGCCAGGTTCGCCTACCCCTCAAACTGTATAGGTAATAATTATCTATATATTTGTTTTTACTATTTAAATAATTCATGTACAAAACTCTTGTTCGGATGCAGAAAGGTCAAATATATCAACCTATGTAAAGGACATGGACATTTGTACCCAAATGGCGTAAATAATATTTACACTTTGTCTTCTTTCTGCACGTTGACCTGTTCTGCCGGGGGAGCACCATGGCCAACGAATTTTTTCTTACCGAACAAGAGCTGTCGGTCTTTGGCGATGTGATCGCCTCTTTCCACCGCACTAAGGACCTCGGTGAGATGCTGGGAGTGATATTTACCAAGATCAAACCGATCTTCGTCATCGAGGGCGCCTCGATAGCCCTGCACGACCCCGCCACCAAGGAGTTCTATTTCTACCGAACCATCGAACACGAATCCCAGCCTCTTCAACCGCAGCCGCCCACCTTCCGCTTTCCCGATGATCAAGGTATCGCCGGCAAGGTGCGGGAGCTCGGCGAGTCGGTCATGGTCAACGACGTGGAAAAAGATGAACGGGTTTTCAACATCAAGGCTGACAGTTCGGATTTTGTCACCCGCTCGATGATCTGCGTGCCGCTCAAATCGAGAAAAGGATTCCTCGGTGTGTTCTATGCCCTGAACAAAACCAGCGGCGATTTTACCGAAAAAGACCGTACCCTTCTTGAGATCCTCTCCAACAATATTTCCGTCAGCCTGGAAAACGCCCAGCTCTATGGTGAGTTGTCCGACCATCTCGAAGCCCTCGAACGCCAGAAACAGATGCTGCTTTCGCAGGTGCAGGCGGAAACCGGCTTCAAGGAGATAATCGGCTCGAGTCCGCCGATGCGCCGGCTTTTCTGGCTCATGCAGAAGGTGATCGATGTGCCGACCACGGTGCTGATTCAGGGAGAGACCGGGACCGGCAAAGAACTTATCGCCAAGATCATCCATTTCAACGGGCCGCTGAAAGACAGGCCGTTTATTGCCGAAAATTGCGCGGCACTGCCCGAGACCCTGCTGGAGAGCGAGCTCTTCGGCCATGTCCGCGGCGCCTTTACCGGCGCCGTGGCCGACAAGAAAGGGTTATTCGAGCTGGCCGACGGGGGCACGATCTTCCTCGATGAAATCGGGGAAATGCCGCTGCCCATGCAGGTCAAGCTCCTCCGCGTGCTCCAGGAAGGGCAGTTTCGACCGGTGGGCGGCCACAAGACCGTGCAGGTCGATGTCCGGCTCATCGCCTCGACCAACCGCAACCTGGCAGAGGAAAGCAGCAAGGGCAGGTTCAGGGAAGACCTCTACTACCGCATCAACGTCTTCCAGATTACCCCGCCGCCGCTGCGCGAGCGCAAGGACGACATCCTTGCCCTGGCCAACCATTTTCTGGAAAAATTCAGCACCAGGTACCACAAGCCGATGCCCCAGGTCACTCCCCAGACCCTGGATCTGTTGATGCGCTATGACTGGCCGGGAAACGTCCGGGAACTCGAAAACGAGATGGAGCGGGCCCTCACCATGGCCGCTGGCGGG